>JAISWI010000098.1 GCA_031270865.1 Oscillospiraceae bacterium | reverse complement strand
TCACCCCCCTTGACCCCCTGACCAGCGTGACGCTGGACCCTCGTGGCCAGGGTGGGTTGTTCCTCCATGACAGGCATAACGCAAAGCGCCGGCGGGATACCGTCGGCGCGGCGTTTCCTATGGGCTTGCCCTTGCCTACCGGGTCGGCAGCATCAGCGGGGTGAGCCTGCTGGTCTTGTTGTCTACGCGGTCCAACCGGTAGAACCCGATCAGGTTGCTTGGCCCTAAACGGTAGTATGTCTGCATGACATGTTCCGTCTCATTAAGGTCGAACTGTACGGACAGCCCGCAGCCGATCGCTACGTCGCGAGGCGTGGCCACAATTTCAGCCTTGAGCCCGGCCCGCCTCAAGGCCGATTGAAGGCGTAACACCTGCTGCCTGGAACGAAATGCCGCAATGCCGAAGCTTTCGGTCATGGATACCTTACCCCCCCTCATAGTACATAGTATACGGTTCGCCGCCCCGGTATGTGACGAAAGGTGGTTGTTTGAATGATCTACCTGGATAACGCCGCGACCAGTTTCCCTAAGCCCCCGGAAGTAATCCGCGCCGTTAGCGGCGCGATGGAGAAGATTGGCGCCAATCCTGGCCGTTCCGGTCACCGCCTGTCGCTTGCGGCCGGGCGCGTGGTTTGGAACTGCCGCGAGGAACTCGCGCGGATGCTGGATGTTCCCAACCCCGAAAACATCGTATTCGGCTGCAACTGTACCGATGCCCTCAATTTGGGTATATACGGCTCAGTCAGTCCTGGCGATCATGTCGTCACAACGATGCTGGAGCATAACAGTGTCCTTCGCCCGATCAATGGCATGGTCCATCGCGGCGAGATAACCTGGACGCTGCTCGCCCCGGATCCTAGCGGCGTGGTCACTGCCGAGCAAGTCGCGGCCGTTATAACGCCTTTGACCCGCCTTGTAGTGATCAACCACGCCTCCAACGTCGTCGGCCTTGCCCAGCCCGTCGCGGATATCGCCCGCGTCACTCGCCGCGCCGGAGTTTTACTGCTGGTGGACGCGGCGCAGAGCCTGGGCGTTCTTCCCGTCCGTCCTTTGGAGATGGGGGCGGACATGGTCGCGTTCCCGGGGCACAAGGGGCTGCTTGGCCCTTACGGAACCGGGGCGCTATGGATCAGGTCGGGGCTGGATTTAACGCCGCTTAAGGAAGGCGGGACTGGCTCGTCTTCGGAGTCGATGCTTCAGCCGGATGAGATGCCCGAGGCGCTGGAGTCCGGCACGCTGAACATGGCGGGGATAGCCGGCCTGATGGTTGGAACGCGGTATGTTCGAATTCGCCGCCAGGAGATATACGAACACGAAAAATCGTTGTCGGACGCCATGTGGGAAGGCTTGCGGAACATCCATGGGGTGAGCGTTTTGACGGGCAGGCCGCCGGATGTCGGCGTGGTCTCGTTCAACGTAGGGGCGTTCACGTCGGGCGAGGTAGCCAACAAGCTGGATACCCGCTTCGAGATCGCCACGCGCGGCGGGCTTCACTGCGCCCCGGCGATCCACACCCACCTGGGCACGCTGGATCGCGGCGCTGTCCGCGCCTCTGTCGGGCATTTCAACACTAAGTCGGACGTAGACGCGCTGCTCGCGGCTGTTAGTGAGATCGCGCGGGAAGTGTCGTAACATAGGCCCGGCGCGGCGTCCAACCCAACTAGCTGGAGGCCGCGCCGGGCCGACGGCGCATAATTCCATAGCAACCCGGTATGTTTACCTTGAAAACGCCACTGACGGATTGTCGAACGCGCGGCACAGCACATACTTCGATACCGCCAGGCGCTGTCCTGTTATCTGGTTGATCGCCTTCCTGATGTAGCCGGGCAGAACGCGGTTATACTTGACCTCCAGGATGACCGTCGGGTTCGGGAACGGGTCCAGCAGCGGAGCGGCGGGGTTGAACAGCTCGACCGAGCGCATCCCCGAGCGCAGCCGCTTGTCGAAGGTGACGCGTATATCTTCGGCCGGGTGAGTGTACGCTTCCCTCAAGTAATCCACGATCACGACGGGGCGCGACGCGTGGACCATAAGCTGCGCGTACATCGCGTGGAGCAGCGGCTCGCTGGTCTTGAGCAATCCCGCGGTGTCGCGGGCGATCAACTGGTCGGCCAGGTCGCGAGGTATGGACAGCGCCTCCTTGCTGGTCAGGTCGCCGATCTTGCGCTTGCATTCCAGCTTGATCAGCCTGTCGGAGCCGTTGTATACGCGTACGCGGTACTTGCGGCGCTCTGGCTGGCCGCTGAGCTTATCGCGCAGCGCGTCGTCGAAGGGCGTGTCGAAGTACAGCGAGCGGACGCGGTATTCGTTGAACTCGTCGCCGTTGGGGTCGCGCGTGAGCAGGGTGTCCATGTGGCGGCTCAGGATCATATACTCGCCCATATTCAGTTGGAATTTCAGCTCGTGCCTGAGCGGGGGAGCCATCAGGCGCCAGCCTCGTTCTGCATCATGACCAGCGTCGCGTCGTAGACGCCGTCGACGCTCAGCATATGGCTTACCAGGTCGTTGCGCGGGTCGACGCGTACCTCCAGCGTCAGCTCGGTCCCGGCGGCGGACTGGGTCTTTGAGCGCAGCCGTTTCGTCTTAATGCGCGATGTCGCGGCCTCAACCTCCGATTGCGCCGCCGGGTCATAGTGGACGACGAACAGGAAGGAGTTCGGCCCGGTTATCTTAATGAACGACATGCCCAGCATCACCAGCGCGATCACCGTGACCACCACGAACGCGATCAGGTACATCTCCGCGCCCAGCAGTATGCCTGTCGTCAGCGCCCAGAACATGTACGCGGTGTCCAGCGGATCCTTCACCGCCGTGCGGAAGCGGACTATCGACAACGCGCCGACCATGCCCATGGACAGCGCGAGGTTGGACTTGATGCACAGCACCACGGGCGTGGTGATAAGCGTGAGCATGACCAGCGTCAGGCTGAAGTTAGGGGAGAACAGCACGCCCCGGAACGTTCGCCGGTACACCAGCGCGATGACCGCCCCGGCCACCAAACCCAGCAGCAGCGCCCGCGCCACGTTGAGCGGCGTCAGCGACGCCAGCTGCGCCTGGAAGAACTCCAGCACGCTGTTCTTGACTATCCCGTCCATAAGCGAATCCTCCTTAATCAGTAGGTAATGTAAATATAAAGGCGGAACCCTTGCCCGGCGTGGACTCAACCCTGATATCCTGGCCGTGCAGACGCAGTACGCGCCGGGTGATCGCCAGCCCCAGCCCCGTGCCCCTGCCGCTCGTGCGGGCCTTGTCCACCGTGTGGAACCTATCGAATATGTATGGCTGCTCCGATTCCGGGATGCCTGGCCCGTTATCCGAAACCGAGACCTCCGCGACTGGGCCCGAGGCGTCCGTGGATATCGTCAGCGAGCCGCCCTCCTGAACATACTTTACCGCGTTGTCGATGAGGTTTGTAAGCGCCTGGTCGACGCGGTCGACGTCCGCGCGGACGTAGCACGGGTCCTGCCGGAACAGCGCGTCCACATCCAGCCCCCGCGCCTCGATACGCGGCGCCATACGCGCCAATACCTTGCCTATAAGCTCGTTTATATCAAACCGGGTCGGCTCGAGCGGAACCTTCCCGGACTCGATCCTCGACAGTTCCAGCAGCGACGACACCAACCGGCTTAGCCGCCGCGTCTCATCCAGCACGCGCCCAAGGTACGGCGAGCGCTCCTCCTCCGGGATTGTACCGTCGAGCATACCCTGCAGGAATCCCTGCATGCTGGTCAGCGGCGATCGCAGCTCATGGCTGACGTCCGAAACGAACGCGCGGCGCATCTCCTCAAGGTTTTTGAGATCCCGCGCCATCGCGTTGAACGAGCGGGCCAGGCGGCTTATCTCATCCCCGCCCTGTTCGGGGATATCCGCGTCGAACTCGCCCCGAGCGATCCGCTCCGCCGCCGACGCCATCCGGCGCACGGGCAGGGTGATCCCGCGCGTGACCAGCAGCATCAGCCCTCCGGCAAGCGCGGCGGTCAGCGCCAGCGCCAGCGCCATCCTCGCCAGCACATCCCTGTATGACGCCTGTATCACCTGGGCGCTGGTATGTATGAATACCGCGCCCATCACGCGCCCGTCCGACGCCTTCCAGGGCGTTACGACCGTAAACGCCGCCGTTCCCAGCAACCCGACAGGCTCGCGCGCCCGGATCGGCTCGCCTGTCTGGACCAACGAGCTAAGCCGCTGGTTGATCTCTTCCAGCGTCATGCCAGGGATGAGGCCGTCGGTCAGCCCTGCCGCGTACCTCGCGCCCAGCACGTCCAGCACCAGCACGCCAGCGTTGAACTCCGCGCTCACGTCCTGTACCTTCTGATAGAGGTATTCCTCCATCGTCCGGTCGATCAGCCGGCGCTGGCTGGCTAGGTAGGCTATCTCCTGCGCCTGTATCGTGATCTCGTTGAGCCGGGCGTCCGCCTTGTCGTCGCGGATGCTGATATACATCGTCACGGCCAGCAGCCCCAGCGCCAGCATCAACACCAACGTGACCAGGGCCATCAGCCGCGCGAACAGCGACGCGCCTCTAAGCCGCGACCTCAAACTTGTATCCCACCCGCCAGACCGTCTTTATCTGCCAGCCGTAGCGCTCGCACCCGGCCAGTTTCTCGCGCAGGCGCATCACGTGCACGTCCACCGTCCTCGAGTCGCCGAAGAACTCATAACCCCATACCTGCTCGATCAGCTGTTCGCGCGTGAAAACCTGGCCCGGATGACTGGCGAGGAAGAACAATGTCTCCAATTCCTTTGGCGGCATCTCCAGCGGCGAGCCGCCGAAGGAGACCGTGTACCGCGACGCGTTGACCGTCAGGCCCGGGAACGAGACCTCCTTGGAGGGCGTGTCCGTCTGGGACGAGCGGCGCAGCACGGCCTTCACCCGCGCGACCATCTCCTTTGGCTCGAAGGGCTTGACGATGTAGTCGTCGGCGCCCAGCTCCAGCCCTAGCACCTTGTCGAACGTCTCGTCCTTGGCCGTCAGCATGATCACGGGGATATTCGATGTCTTGCGGATCTCGCGCAGCGCTTGCCAGCCGTCCATGCCAGGCAGCAGCAGGTCGAGCAGCATCAGGTTAGGCGGGTTCGCCTTGAACATCGCCACGGCCTTCGCGCCGTCCGGCGCGGTTTCAGTGGCGAAGCCTTCCTTATTCAGGTATAACTGCACCAGATGCAGGATGTTCGGGTCGTCGTCTACCAAAAGGATGCGCTGCTTGGTGTCCTTTGCCGCCATGGTCTCACCTCCCCATAGGTTGCTTTAAGTAGAACTGGTCCGGCGGGGTTGTCCCCTTCGCTGTAGCCGTAAGGTTGGGAGAGGCGTCTCCGCTGCCACGTAACAGCGCCTAACGCCGCTTAACTCGCCTAACGCCGCTTAACTCGCCTAACAGCGCCTAACACAGCCCAACCTCGCCTAACGCGGCCTAACTCGCCTAACGCGGCCTAACTCGCCTAACGCGGCCTAACTCGCCTAACGCGGCCTAACTCGCCTAACGCGGCCTAACTCGCCTAACGCGGCCCAACCTCGCCTAACGCTGCCCAACCTCGCCTAACGTGGCCTAACTCGCCTAAAGTGGCCTAACTCGCCTAAAGCGGCCTAGCCTAGCCTAACGTGGCCTAATCTCGCCTAACGCGGCCTAACTCGCCTAACGCGGCCCAACCTCGCCTAACGCGGCCTAATCTCGCCTAACGCGGCCTAACCTGGCCTAAAGCGGCCTAACCTGGCCTAACGCGGCCTAACCTCGCCTAAAGCGGCCTAACCTGGCCTAAAGCGGCCCAACCTCGCCTAACGCTGTCCAACCTGGCCTAAAGCGGCCCAACCTCGCCTAACGCCGACTAACTCCGTCAACTGCGCCTAACCCCGCCTAACTCCCATAACTCACCTTAGTTTCACGATAGTAACCCCCGACTCGCCCTCGCCGAACTTCCCTAGCCGGAACTCCATCACATGCGGGTGTTTCTTAAGGTGCTGCCCAATCCCCGAGCGCAGCGTTCCAGTCCCCTTGCCGTGTATTATGGAGACTTCGCCCAACGCGCTTAACACGGCGTCGTCAAGGAACGAGTCCACCTCCGGCAGCGCCTCGTCGAGCGCGAAGCCGCGCAGGTCTAGTTCCGTTCTCACCGCGCGTGTCCCGACGTCCACCAGGGCGCGCGCCCGCGCCGCCGTCTTTCCGCGACTATCAGAACCCTGCCCGCCATCCTTTAGCAGCCGCAGCGATCCCACCGGGACCGACAGCCTCAACGCCCCGGCCTGCACCCATGTCTCTCCCTTCGCGTTGGGTTTCTCCAACACCTTGCCGTGGGTGTTCAGGTGCGGGATGAAGACTGCGTCGCCGGACCTCAACGGCCTGTTCGGAGCGTCGCCGTAATCCGAGGCGGCGGGCGCGTCGGTAAGCGCGTCCACGCCCTCGCGCAGGCGTTGGCGAAGCTGTTCCGCCTCCGCCGGATGAGAGGCGTCCGACTTTATCCTGCGCATCTGGGACACAATCGAGTCGGCCTCCAGCTTCGCGGATTCCAGCACCCGCCGCGCCTCGCGCTTCGCGTCCGCCAGCGACTTCTCGCGCGCGCCTTCCAAACTCGCGCGGAGCGTCTCGGCCTGGTCGCGCAGCTTTTGAGTCTCCGCGCGGGCTTCCTCGGCCAGCTCGCGCTCGCGCTCGGCGATTTTCCGGTGATACTCGGCGTTCGCTATCACGTCCTCGAAGCGTATCTGGTCGCGGCTGAGCGAGGCCTTCGCCTCGTCTATCAGGTCGGCGGGCAGTCCCAGCCGCCGCGATATCTCAAAGGCGTTGCTCTTGCCGGGCACGCCGATCGTCAGGCGGTATGTCGGGCGCAGCGTCTCCACGTCAAACTCAGCCGACGCGTTCTCAACGCCTTCCGTCGTCAGCGCGAACGCCTTTAGCTCGCTGTAGTGCGTCGTCGCCAGCGTGCGGATTCCACGACGCAGCAGCGCGCGCAGTATGACCTGCGCCAGCGCCGCGCCCTCGGTGGGATCGGTGCCCGCGCCCAGCTCGTCAAAGAGGGTCAGCGCGTCCGGCGTGACGCTGCGCAGGATGTCCACTATATTGGTCATATGGGAGCTGAACGTGGACAGCGACTGCTCGATGCTCTGTTCGTCGCCGATGTCCGCGAACACGCGGTCGAACACAGCCATCTCGGTGCCGATGTCGGCGGGCGGCTGAAGCCCGGCCTGGGCCATCAGCGTGAACAGGCCGACCGTCTTGAGCGTTACGGTCTTGCCGCCCGTGTTCGGGCCGGTGATGACCAGCGTGGTGAACATGTCGCCCATCCACAGGTCGATCGGCACGACCGTCTCGGGATCCAGCAGCGGGTGTCTGCCACGCGCGATGCGGATTCGCCCCTCGCGGTTGAGCTTGGGCTGGACGCCGCGCGTCAGGCGGCTAAGGCGGCCTTTGGCGAATATCAGGTCCAGCCGCGCGAGTATGTCCAGGTTTTCAAGAAGGCTGTCCGCGTGGGGCGCGACGCGGTCGCTTAGGGCCTGCAGTATCCGCTCGATCTCGCGGCGTTCCTCGGCCAGGCGCTGTTTCAGGTCGTTGCCGATCTCTACGACCGCCATCGGCTCGATGAACAGCGTCGCGCCCGTCGCGCTCTGGTCGTGCACCAGCCCCGGCACGAATTGCCGCGCCTCCGCCTTCACCGGGATCACGTAGCGGTCGTTGCGCTGGGTGATCAGCGACTCCTGCAGGTATTTTGACATTGACGGGCTGTGGATCAATCCGTTGAGCTTGGCGCGGACGCGCTCATGGCATAACCGGATGTGCCGACGGATGTCGGCCAACGCGCTGGACGCGCGGTCGGCTATCTCATCCTCGCTGATGATCGCGCCGCCTATCTCATCCTCGACGTCGCGGAACGCGCCCAGCCGCGACGCCAGAGCGGTTATCCTCGGGGTGTTCTCGCGGTTCGTGACCAGCGACTGCCTGGCGGACCGCGCGGCGCGCATCCCGGAGGCAATGTCCAGCAGCGCCCTAGGGCTTAGCGCGGAGCCGATCTTCGCCAGCCGAAGCGGGGCGCGGATATCCTCAAACGGGATCAGCGGATGCTGCGGCAGCGCGGTCAGCAGCACGACGGCCTCTTCCGTTTCCTCGTGCAGTAATTTTATAAGATCATAATCGCTCGATGGCTCGAGCGCGTCGGCAAGGTCTCGGCCCAGCGGGGAGACCGCCTGCTCCGCCAACAACGCGCGGATCTTCGTGAACTCCAACACGCGCAACGCGCGTTCATCCATACATCCAGCCCCCAGAACCTTACATTTATTGAACAATACCAGTTTACATGAACCGATAAAGCCCGTCAAGCGTCCATGACAAACTGTTACAGATCGGCAATCTATTGTTTACACGTTGTTCAAACGCCGCGACGCGCGTGGCCCGTTGTGTAAACATAACCGATATCAACCGGCAATGGTTTGCCGGACATACCGTCGGCGAACCTGCGAACGATCCCCGCGCGAAGTTCCGGCGGCTCATCCCAGAACGTCACGCGAAGGCTGACCCCCAAACCGAAACATCCCGCCCGGGATTGGTCGGTCGGCGCGTTGTTCAGCAGGCGAAGGCGGCATTCGTCCGGCGAGCGCAGCCGGACCAGCGGGAACACCGCGCCCACGCGATCGGTCAGCGAGGTTCCATCCGCGCCCGACCCGGCGTCGCACATCGCGCACTCGCCGCGGCGCGACCGCAGACCCAGCGCGACACGCGCGGGACAGTGTGACAGGAGCATCAGCCGCTCACGGCCATACGCGTTGAGGACGAGCCTTCCACCCATTTCCGGGATTTGTCGAGGATACGCGATTGGGCTTTCCGCCGTCGATAGGCGTCGGATTTGCGCGAAAGTCAGCTCCGGCGAGAGCGTCACAGTCTGGCAGTTACTATCGAATAACAACCGCGCCGCGTCCAAGTTGAACACGTGGATGGGCGCGTCCGCGTGGATGGGCAGCTCCCATTTCACGAATAGTTGACCCGGGTTCGATACGACCACGCCGTCGAACCGCTCCGCGTGTAGGCGCAGCCATTCTGATACTATATCCAATCCGGCGTCGCTTATGAATTCCGGCATGACGAACCGCGACCGTTTAGGTAGTCTTGCCAAACCATCATCCAGCGCGTCCACGCGCAGGTCATGCGGCGCCCACTCGAACACGTCCGCTCCAGCGTCCAGCAAGCCCGGCGCGGCTCCCGCGTCCTGGGAACGCGCGATCAATCGCGGCGAAATGGGGGAGGGGAGGGCATTATTTTTCGCGAATAGTTCACGCGCGGGATCGTCAGATTTAACAGGCCTTGACGATTCCAGCCGCGCTGCCCGCAGTTTGCGCAAACCTTCCGCGCGTAATTGGTTCAACATGCTGAGGGGCAGATGCGCTCCACGCGTTTCCATCACGACCGACCGCGCGGCGTAACACGTCCCGCCCGTCCTGCGCAGTTGGGCGGCGGCGCGTTCATCCGTTAAGGGAACCAGCGCCGACTCAAGTTTCCGGTCGGATTCAACGGTGATGGTATGCCCGCCGTCGGTGATTTCCAGCCGCGCCGCCTCGCCAGGACGAGCGTTGAGGCGCATATCAACCGGAATAGCGGGAGGTTTGGCGTCAGCGGCCTCCTCAACCAAATCCGGGCCTAATCGGGCGTACGGCTCGTGGTCGGCGACCGCCGCGTATATAATGGAAGCGTCCTCGCCGCCGCCTGCATGTCCGACGCTGAACCCGCCACGGTCAAATACCCGGCGCAGGGTACGCCACGTCCCGCTGTCCGCGCGGTAACGCCCGTTCGCCGCCAGTTCGTCCAACGCGCGTCGATACGCCTTCGTTACGTGGTAGACGTACTCCGGCTTCTTCATCCGTCCCTCGACCTTCAACGCGCTGATCCCGGCGTCCGCCAGCGCCGCGAGGTTGTCCAACTGCGCCTGGTCGTATGGGGAGATGAGCGCCCCGGACCGCTTGCGCCCGCCGTGGTCCGTCCATGTGTACGGCAGACGGCACGGTTGGGCGCATTGGCCGCGATTCCCGCTGCGGCAGCCGACCGCCGAGGAAAACAGGCATTGCCCCGACACGCTCACGCACATAGCGCCATGCGCGAAGGCCTCCGTCTCGATAACCTCCGACATTTCGCGAAGAGTATCGACCCGGCACTCCCGCGCCGCTATAACGCGGCTTATGCCGGACCGGGCCGCCCACTTCGCGCCTGCGGCGTTATGCAGCGTCATCTGGGTGCTGGCGTGCAACGCAAAACCCGGCAGCTCAGCCCTGGCGCGGCGCAGCAACCCTAGGTCCTGCAGAATGGCCGCGTCCGCTCCGATTTTATACAGTTCGCGCAGCAGTTGGACGGCCTGTTCCATCTCCTCCGGCGCGATGAGGGTGTTTACCGCGATGTATACCCGGACCCCACGCTCGTGGCAGGTATCGATGGCTTCGGCCAACGCGTCCGCGCCGAAGTTGGCCGCCGCCGCCCTCGCGCTGAAGCGTGGGCAACCCAAATACACCGCGTCCGCGCCACCGGCAAGCGCGGCGTTAAGGCATGCCCTGTCCCCGGCGGGGGAGAGCAGTTCGGGTCGATTTTGGGTAATCACGCCAAACCAGCTATAGCCATACTAGCCAAACCAGCCATAGGCATACTAACCAAACCAACCATAGCCATACTAACTAAACTAGCCATAGCCATACTAGCTAAACCGGCTATAGCCAAACTAGCTAAACCGGCCATAGCCATACTAGCTAAACCGGCCATAGCCAAACTAACTAAACCAGCCACAGCCATACTAACTAAACCAACCACACCAACCATACTTACCAAACCGGCATGGTCAGCCCGCGCGCTGGGTGTTCATCAGCAGCTGTTGGCGCAGCCGGACGTTCTCATCCTGCGCCTTGAGCAGGTCGTCCGCTAGGTTCATGGCGGTCAGGACGCTTACCACGTTAGGCGCCATGCGCGAGGCGATCGCAAGGTCGGACATGCGCCTGTCCACATACGCCGCGACGCGCTGGATATGCTCCGGCGCGTCAGTGCTGACGATCGTGTACTCATGCCCCGCAATCCGCACAGCCGTCTTGGTCTTTTCCAACCTACCGCATCCCCTTTTGCAGATGGCGTTCCGGTTACCGCAGCTTCTGGAACGGGTACTCCTGCCCGTACGTCTCAACGCGGATGGACTGGATGGTCTGCGGCTGGAGGGGCTTGTCGCCCGCGCCGGTCTTGACGCTAACGATCCTGTCCGCCGCGTCCATGCCTTCGAGCACCTTGCCGAACGCCGCGTACGCCCCGTCCAGGTGCGGCGAGTCCCCGACCATCACGAAGAACTGCGAGCCTGCCGAGTCGTTGGCCTGGCTGCGGGCCATCGAGAGCATCCCGTAGGTGTGTTTCAACGGATTCTGTACGCCGTTGTTGTTGAATTCGCCCTTGATTCGGTAACCCGGCCCGCCCGTGCCCGTGCCCGTCGGGTCGCCGCCCTGTATCACAAACCCCGGTATCACCCTATGGAATATCGTCCCGTCGTAAAAACCGCTGTTGGCCAGCTCGATGAAGCTGCCGACGCTGATCGGCGCGGTCTCGGGGTACAACTCGCCCGACATGATGCCGCCGTCCGCCATCTGGATTACGAATGTGGGCCTTTGGGTATCCGCCATGCTGGGTTCCTCCTTCTTCTGCGCGCGCGCCGCCGTATAGATTCCTACCGCCCCGCCCGCGATTACAAGGACGAGCGCAAGCAATAATATTCGGCGGTTCCTCCTGTTATGAGTCAGTTTGCCAAGCCGGTCCATGTTATTCCCCCAACTCGTATGTCAGCGACACGTTCGCCGATATCTCCAGCATGCCCGCCATCACCGAGTTTCCCAGGCCCTTGGCCTCTATGGAATCCATCTCCGCGCGGGCGTTGGCGTATATGGGGGACGGGGCGTAAGCGTTGAGCGATTCGCCCATGCTGACCAGTTTGCCCAGCGTTACGCCAGCGGCGTCGGCCATCAGCCGCGCCTTCTCCGCCGCGGCCTTGATCGCGTCCTTGAGCGCCTCGCGGTAGACCTCGCCCTCCTTGGAACTGCGGAACTCCAGGCCGTAGCTCTGGTTTGACCCGGCCTCGAACACCGCGTTGATCACCGAGGCGACCTGATCGATGTCGCGTACCGTGATGGTGACGGAGCTGTTCACGCGGTAACCCACTACGACGGCGTAGTTTTTGGTATAATCATACACGGAATCCACGCTGAAACTGGATGTTACGACGTCCTTATCCTCTATGCCCAATGTCCGCAGCGAGGCGATGATCCCGTCCATCTTGATGGCGGTCTCGTCGCGGGCGACGCGGATGTCCTTGTTCTCCGCCGCGTAGCCCGCCGTAATCTTCGCGTAGTCGGGTTCCAGCGAGACTATGGACGTGCCGTTGACCGACAGGCGCGAGTCCTCGGCCAGCGCGGGGAACGCCGCCGCCAGCGTAAGGGCCAGTATAATTATGATGGACCGGCCGATGTTGCGCATCGTTATATCCTCCATGCTAATTAGTTTTCCTTCCGCGTATACAACGATCAATGGTTAGGAAAACCTGCCAGCGCGTTAAAAACGTTTGGTCAGGTCGTACCTGTCAAGGAACCGCCGACGGTATTCGCCCAGCGTGTCGTTCTCGATCGCGGAGCGCATCTCCTCCATCATCCGCAGGAGGAAGCGCAGGTTGTGAGCGCTGGCCAGCATCGCGCCCAGCATCTCGCCGGATATGAACAGGTGCCTCAGGTAAGCGCGGCTGAAGTCCCGGCATGTCGGGCAGTCGCAGTCGGCGTCGATGGGGTTGAAGTCGCGGGCAAACGCCGCGTTGCGCAGGTTCAGCCGACCGTCGCGGCTGAAGACCGTGCCGTTGCGGGCGATCCTTGTGGCCAGCACGCAGTCGAACATGTCAACCCCGCGCCTCGTCCCCTCTATCAGGCAGTCGGGCGAGCCGACGCCCATCAGGTATCGGGGTTTGTCCTTCGGAAGCTCGTCGGTCACGGTCTCCAGCATATCGTACATGCAGGGCTTAGGCTCGCCCACGCTCAGGCCGCCGATGCCGTAGCCGGGGAAGTCCAGATCGGCCAGCTGCCGCGCGGACTCCCGCCGCGTCTTCTCGTAAAACGCGCCCTGCGCGATGCCGAACAGCGCCTGATCGCCGCGCTTGTGGGCGGATTTGCACCGCCGCGCCCAGCGGTATGTGCGCTCGGCGGCGGCGGCGGCCTGGGCCTCGTCGCATGGATAGGCCACGCACTCGTCGAACGCCATGGCGATGTCGCTGCCCAGCGCGTCCTGGACCGCGATGGAATCCTCCGGCGACATGAACCGCCTGGACCCGTCGATGTGCGAGCGAAACTCCACGCCGTCTTCCGTAACCTTGCGTATCTTCGAGAGCGAGAACACCTGGAACCCGCCGCTGTCGGTCAGTATGGGCCTATCCCACCCCATGAACCGGTGCGCCCCGCCAGCCTCGCGCACGATATCCTCGCCGGGACGCAGGCGAAGGTGGTAGGTGTTGTTGAGGATGATCTGAGCGCCGATGGCCTTTAGGTCGTCGGGGCGCATGGCCTTCACAGCGGCCTGGGTGCCTACGGGCATATAGGCCGGCGTCTCGACGACGCCACGCGGCGTGATCAGCCGGCCGCGCCTGGCCCGCGAGTCCCCCGCGGTTTTGTCTAGTATGAACATAAATTGGGACGACATGCTACTCCCTTGTGACGTTGCGGATCCACTTGTTCCCGCGCAGCCTGATGAACGCTATCAGCCACTTGAAGCATTGATCGATGTAAATACACAGGAACACCATCGGCAGCGGCCAGCGCCAGACGAACGCCGCCAGCGCGGACAGCGGCAGCACGACCAGCCAGCCGCAGATCATGTCCACAACGAATACGAACCTGCTGTCGCCCGCGCCCCGGTTTATCCCGATGAAGCATGAGGCGTGGTATGTCGTGCCGATGAGCGTAAGAGCGCCGATGGAGATCAGCGTATTGGCCAGCCGCCGCGCCTCATCCGAGATATTGCCGTAGAGCGAGGCGTACGGCCCGCGAAGCAGGTATACCATCAGCGCCATGACGCAGCCGACGAATACGAACAATACCTGTATGGTATTGGAATATTCGCGCGTCTTCCTGTAATCCTTCTGGCCGACGGTCATGCCGATCATCACGCACGCGCCGATAGTCAGGCTCGACGAGAACACGCGCCCCAGCTCCATCAGCCCGGTAGTAACCGTGTTGGCCACGATCATCGTTGAACCCAGGCGGCCGATTATCGCGGCCTTGCCCACGCCTACCAGCGCCCATTGCAAGTCGCCCAGGCCGACGGGCATCCCGAACTTCACATAGTCGCGCCAGAGCAGCGCGTCGCCCCGCGTGAGGTCCGAAGGTTTGATCTGGAGGCGCCTCTGTTTATGGAACAGGTACCACCAGACGATCCCCAGCTCTATGAAGCGGGATATCACGGTCGCCAGCGCCGCTCCGGTCACGCCCAGCGCGGGCATGCCCAGCTTGCCGAATATCAGGACGTAGTTAAGCCCGACGTTGGTCACGAGCGCGGCGGCCGTCGTGTAGAGCGTGACGTTCACCGCCTCGACGCTTCGCAGCATCACGATAAGCGCGGTGGACAGCGCGAAGGGCAGGTATGACGCCGCGACAATCCGGAAATAAGGCAGCCCCGCGTCCAGCACGCCCGGATTATCGGTAAACCGCCCGAGCAACCAGCGCGGCCACGCCTGGATCGCCCCGACCGCCGCGAGCGCTATTCCGGCGCACAGCATGGCGACCATCGCGAATATCCGGCGGATGCGCTCGTTATCCTTGCGCCCCCAGTACTGCGCGACCAGCACCGACGAGCCGCTGGCCATGCCGCTGACCGCCGCCGTGAAGAACGCGGTCGCGCTGTTGGACTGCGCGACCCCGGCCAGCGCCGCGTCGCCAAGGCTGGATACCATCACCGTATCGGCCTGGTTCACCAGCAGCGATATGAATCCCTGCAGCGCGGCGGGCGCGGCCAGCCGAACCAACGTCTTATAGAACGATTTATCGCGAACCATGTAAGGCGATCGCCTCCCAGCGCATTATACGCTCTGGCGGGCGCCAGCGCAATACATTGACGGCGGCGCGGCGTGTTTGGTATAATCGTCTTAATTCCGCGAATACTGGTATTAAGACGGGAGGACAATCCATATGGGAATATTACAGGATATCAGCCAGGCGCTGCAGCGCGGGCGCATGCCCAAGGTTAAGGAACTGGTCGCGCTGGCGCTCTCGCAGGGCGAAAGCCCCAAGTCGATCCTGGAGGACGGGCTGCTCGCCGGGATGAGCGTCATCGGCGAGAAGTTCAAGAATAACGAGGTGTTCGTGCCCGAGGTGCTGGTCGCGGCGCGGGCGATGAACGCGGGCACCGCGCTTCTCAAAGAGAAGCTCCAGGAGGAAGGCGTAACGGCCAAGGGCAAGGCGGTCATCGGCACGGTCAAGGGCGATCTCCACGACATCGGCAAGAACCTGGTCAAGCTGATGCTGGAGGGCAAGGGCCTGGAGGTCATAGACCTGGGCGTGGACGTAAGCCCTGAGAAGTTCGTCGAGGCGGTCAACGAGCAGGGGGCGCGGCTGGTGTGCTGCAGCGCTCTGCTGACCACGACGATGGGCGAGATGAAGAGCGTGGTCGAGGCGCTGGAGCGGGCTGGCGTCCGCGACAAGGTGAAGATACTGGTCGGCGGGGCGCCGATAACACAGGGTTTCTGCGACGCGATAGGCGCGGACGCGTACGCGCCGGACGCGGCCTCCGCCGCCGATAAAGCGCTGGAGTACGTGACGGCCTGACCGCGTAAACTAAGGGCCGCGCCGATCTTCCCACGCGCTGGGAAAGGTCGGCGCGGCCCGCCGCTTCGCCTGTCATGTTCCCACAAAAAGGAAGCTAATCTACTTCAACTTCTCATTTGGCCCGTTTCGATTGCCAGCCCGGGCCATGCGTGGTATAATCAGATATACGCGTGAATACAGGACGCGGGGCAGCCCGCGCCCGTATAGTCAACCAGACTAGCGGCGGTTCGCGCGGATTTTGATGTGAAGGGGGCGGCGCGATGATCCAACACGGGGGCGCGGGGAATATGTTCCAGCTGGTCGCGCCGTACTCGCCGCGCGGCGACCAGCCGCGGGCCATCGACTCGCTGACCGACGGCCTCGCGCAGGGCGTGAAGGGCCAGGTGCTGCTGGGCGTGACCGGGTCGGGCAAGACGTTCACGATGGCCAGCGTGATAGCGCGGGCGCAGCGTCCCGCGCTGGTTATCGCGCATAATAAGACGCTCGCGGCGCAGCTGTGCGCCGAGTTTAAGTCGTTCTTCCCGCGTAACGCGGTGGAATACTTCGTCAGTTATTATGATTATTACCAGCCGGAGGCGTACATCGCGTCCTCCGACACCTATATTGAGAAGGACGCGTCGATCAACGAGGAGATCGAGCGCCTCCGCCACAGCGCGACCGCCGCGTTGCGCGAGCGCCGCGACGTTGTGATCGTCTCGTCCGTGTCGTGCATCTACTCGATGGGCGATCCTTCCGAATACGACGGCATGGCGTTATCGCTAAGGCCGGGCATGGCGATCGGGCGGGACGAGCTGCTGCGGCGGCTGGTCGGGATACAGTTCACGCGCAACGACATCGCCTTCGAGCGCGGCACGTTCCGGGTTCGCGGCGATACCATCGAGGTGATACCGGCCTCGGAGCGCGAGAAGGCGCTGCGGATCGAGTTCTTCGGCGAGGAGATAGACCGCCTCGGCGAGATCGAGCTGACCACGGGCAAGGCGCTTCGAACGCTGCAGCACGCGATGATCTTCCCAAACTCGCACTACGCGAATTCCCGCGAGTCGATCGACGACGCGCTGGGCGAGATCGAGCGCGACCTGGCCGCGCGTGTCACCGTGTTCCGCGACGAGAACCGCCTGCTGGAAGCTCAGCGCCTGGAACAGCGCGCCCATTACGACCTGGAGATGCTGCGCGAGATCGGCTACTGCAACGGGATAGAGAACTACTCCCGCTACTTCGACGGGCGCAAGCCGGGCGACGCGCCGTTCACGCTGTTGGATTATTTTCCTAAAGATTTCCTGGTGTTTATAGATGAATCGCACGTGACCGTGCCGCAGGTCCGCGCGATGTTCAACGGCGACAGGGCGCGGAAGTCGGAACTGGTGGAGTATGGGTTCCGCCTGCCGTCCGCGTTCGACAACAGGCCGCTAAGGTTCGCGGAGTTTGAGGAGCGGATCGGCCAGACCATATACGTCAGCGCGACGCCCGCGCTGTACGAGACGGAACGCGCGGGCAACATCGTCGAGCAGATCATCCGCCCGACCGGATTGATCGACCCGAAGGTGATACTGCGCCCCGCGAAGGGCCAGGTCGACGACCTGCTGGGCGAGGTGAGGCAGGTCGCCGAGCGCGGCTTCCGCGTGTTGGTCACCACGCTGACCAAGCGCATGGCCGAGAGCTTGACCGTTTACTTCGAGGAAACGCGCGTTAGGGTGCGCTACCTCCACTCCGACATAGAGACGCTGGAGCGCGCGAAGATACTGCGCGACCTGCGCCTGGGCGAGTTCGACGTGCTGGTCGGGATAAACCTGCTTCGCGAGGGTCTGGACCTGCCGGAGGTCGCGCTTGTGGCTATATTGGACGCGGACAAGGAGGGATTCCTCCGCTCGGAGACGTCGCTTATCCAGACGATCGGCCGCGCCGCCCGCAACGTGGAAGGCCGCGTTATCCTCTACGGCGACACGCTGACCGACAGCATGGCCAAGGCCGTCAACGAGACGAACCGCCGCCGTGCCCTTCAGCAAGCGTATAATGAAGCGAACGGCGTCACCCCCGAATCCGTCCAGACGGCGGTCAAGGCGCTGCTGGAGATCACCAGCGAGGCCGAGGCCGCCGCGCCAGCCGACCTGGACCCGGAGGAGAGGGCCATGCTCGCCGCGAAACTGGAGGACCAGATGCTCATGGCGGCGGCCGAGCTGGACTTCGAGAAGGCCGCCAAACTGCGCGACGAGCTGCTCCGGCTGCGCGGCCAGTCCCCGGCCGCCGCGCCGGTCAAGCCCCAGCAGCGTTTTAATAAACACGCTAACAAGGCCCGCAAGCGGAGGTAAGATGATAAACGCCCTGACCGTGCGCGGAGCGCGCGAGCACAACCTTAAGAATATCAACCTGACGATACCGCGCGACAAGCTGGTCGTGTTCACCGGGCTGTCTGGCAGCGGGAAGTCGTCGCTGGCGTTCGATACGATCTACGCGGAGGGACAGCGGCGGTATGTCGAGTCCCTGTCGGCGTACGCGCGGCAGTTCCTCGGCCAGATGGAGAAACCCGACGTGGACGGCATAGAGGGGCTATCGCCCGCCATATCGATCGACCAGAAGACGACCAGCCGCAACCCGCGCTCCACGGTCGGCACCGTCACGGAGATCAACGATTACCTGAGGTTGCTGTACGCGCGTATAGGGATACCGCACTGCCCCAAGTGCGGGCGCGAGATCGCGCAGCAGTCGGTGGACCAGATGGTCGACCAGATTACGTCCGCGCCCGAGGGCGCGAGGCTGACCATATACGCGCCACTGGTGCGCAAGCGCAAGGGCGAGCATGTCAAACTGATGGACGACCTGCGCAAGGACGGTTATTCCAGGATACGCGTCGACGGCGAGGTGTACCCGACCGAGGAACCCCCGACGCTGGATAAACAGAAGAACCACACCATAGAGGCCGTGGTGGACCGGCTGGTCAACAAGCCCGGCGTCCAGTCGCGCCTTACCGACTCGCTGGAGAACGCGCTGCGGCTGTCCGGCGGGCTGGCGCTGGTCGACGCGGGCCAGCACGGCGAGACGTTATACTCGCAGAACTACGCGTGCCCCGACTGCGGCGTCAGCATCGAGGAGCTGACCCCGCGCATGTTCTCATTCAACAGCCCGTTTGGAGCGTGCCCGGCGTGCGCGGGCCTGGGCACTCTGCGCCGGATCGACCCGGACGCCGTGATCAAGGACCGCTCGCTGAGCCTGCGCCAGGGCGCGATATCGGCAGCCGGATGGAACAACGCCCGCGGCGAGGACAGCTGGTCGTCTATTTTTATAGAATCGTTAGCGAAACATTATGGTTTCTCGATGGATACGCCCATACGCGACCTGCCCGAGTCCGCGGTAAACGCGCTGCTCTACGGCACGAACGGCGAGAAGATCAAGATCAACTACCAGCGCGAGCACGGCGGCGGATCATACTCAACACCGTTCGAGGGCATCATCAACAACCTGGAACGGCGGTATAAGGAGACTTCATCGGATTCGGTGAAGGAAGTGCTGGAAGCGGTTATGGTCGAGCTGCCATGCCCGGAGTGCGGAGGCAAGCGGCTCAAGCCCGAGACACTGGCCGTGACGGTGGGCGGGCGCTCAATCGCGGATGTGTCGGAGGATTCGGTAGTCGAGGCGCGGGAGTTCTTCGCGAGGCTGAGGCTGTCCGTTCAACACGCGAGGATAGCCGAGTTGATCCTGAAGGAGATCAGGGAGCGGCTGGGTTTCCTCGTTAATGTGGGGCTGTCATACCTGACGCTGTCAAGGGCGGCGGGCACGCTTTCGGGCGGGGAGGCGCAGCGGATAAGGCTAGCGACGCAGATTGGGTCAAGTCTGGTGGGCGTGCTGTATATATTGGATGAACCGTCGATAGGGCTGCATCAGCGGGATAACGAGAAGCTGCTGGCCGCGCTGAAAGGGCTGCGGAATCTGGGCAACTCGCTGATCGTGGTGGAGCATGACGAGGAGACGATGTTCGCGGCGGATTACATCGTTGATATAGGGCCAGGCGCGGGGGTTCATGGGGGACAGGTCATCGCGCAAGGCTCGGTCGAGGAGATTATGCGCAACCCGAATTCGCTGACCGGGCAGTATTTGAGCGGGCGGATGGGTATCCCCGTGCCGGAACGGAGGCGCAAGCCCTCCGGTTGTTTGGTGATCAGGGGAGCGCGCGCCAATAACTTGACGGGGTTCGACGCGAGGATTCCGTTAGGGGTGTTCGTATGCGTGACGGGTGTGTCGGGCAGCGGTAAGTCGTCGTTGGTTAACGAGATACTGTTTAAGGCGCTGTCAAGGGATCTGAACAGGTCAAAGGCAAGGCCCGGGGCGCATGACGGGATAGATGGGCTGAGCCAGTTGGATAAGATTATAGCGATAGACCAGTCGCCGATAGGGAGGACGCCTAGGTCGAACCCCGCGACATATACGGGGGTGTTCGACGCGATACGCAAGGTGTTCGCCGCGACGAATGAGGCGAAGACGAGAGGGTATAGGGAGAACAGGTTCTCGTTTAACGTGAAGGGCGGAAGATGCGAGGCGTGCGGCGGGGATGGGATCTTGAAGATTGAGATGCACTTCCTGCCGGATATTTATGTGCCGTGTGAGGTTTGTAAGGGGAAACGTTATAATAGGGAAACGTTGGAGGTTAAGTATAGGGATAAGAATATATTCGACGTGCTGGATATGACGGTGGAGGACGCGCTGGGGTTCTTCGAGCGCCATAACGCCATTAAGCAGGTGTTAAGGACGCTGGACGATGTAGGGTTGGGGTATATTAAGCTGGGACAGCCGTCGACGACGCTGTCAGGCGGTGAGGCGCAAAGGGTAAAGCTAGCGACGGAGTTGAGCAGGCGGGCGACTGGGAGGACGATCTATGTGCTGGACGAGCCGACGACAGGGTTGCATACGGCGGATGTAGCGCGGTTGATCGATGTGCTGCAGAGGTTGACCGACCAGGGGAATACGGTTGTGGTGATAGAACATAACCTTGATGTGATTAAGTCGGCGGATTACTGCATCGACTTAGGTCCGGAAGGCGGCGCGGGCGGCGGGCGTGTCGTGGCCGAGGGCGCTCCGGAGGAACTATGCGCTATCCCGGCTAGCTATACAGGCCAGTTCCTGCGTAAGGCCTTAAGCCCGCGAACCAGCCAGGCAAGCTAAGCTCGCTGCGCTTGTGTTAACCCTTCACATCGCCACGAGGGTCCAGCGTGACGCTGGACCCATGTGGCCAGGGTAGATTGTTCCTGCGTGTCAACCTTTCTTGCCCGTGAGTATCGCCAGGTCAAGCTTATTCTCATTGCCATCCAACAGCCGCCGGATGTTATGCCGATGCGCGTAGAACACCAACGCGTTGACGCCCAACGCCACCCAAAACAAATGCGCCCTGCCCCCAAATAACCCCGTTACCCCCGCCGCCAGCCAATACCCCACCAACCCCGCCATTGACCCCAGCGACACAAACCTCGTCCAGTAGATCACCACGAACGCCACCACTATCGCTAGCAGCGCCTGCCACGGCGCTAAAACCAAAAACACACCCGCCGCGGTCGAAACACCCTTCCCGCCCTTAAACTGCGCGGTTACCGGCCAAATATTCCCCGCTACCGCCAAAAACCCGCACAGACACGCCAGCCACGGCCCGCCCAGCAGCCTCCCAACCAGCGCGGCCGCCACTCCTTTTACCAAATCCCCTATAAACACCGTAAGCCCGGGCCCTCGCCCCAGCGTCCTTAACACATTCGTCGCGCCCGAACTCCCGCTGCCGAACTGCCTTATATCCAATCCCTTCAACCTTGACGACACCCACATCCCCGTAGACAGCCCGCCCAGCACGTAACACGCCGCTGGAACCACTATCCATCCCAAAACCCACAAGCAGATAGCAACAAAGCCCGCAGCCATAATCATCCCCCTTTAATAACGAATCACTCCGGCCTTGCCCTATTCCTGAACACTAACCTCACCGGCGTCCCCTCGAACCCAAACGCCTTGCGCAGCTGATTCTCCAGATACCGCTGGTACGAGAAATGCGCCAGCGTCTCGTCGTTCACGAAGAACAGGAACGTTGGCGGCGCTACTGTCGGCTGCGTGGCGTAGTATATCCTCAACCTGCGCCCGCTTGCCGCCGGAGGCTGCATCGCGGCCGCCGCGTCGTTCACCGCTTCATTTAGTACGCCAGTCGCTATGCGCTTATGCGCCTGTTGGTACACTGTCCTTGCCGTTTCCAGCACGCTGCCTGTCCTTTGTCCCGTCCTTGCCGATATGAACAGCGTCGGCGCGTACGACACAAACTTCAGCTGCTCGTACACATTTCGCCTATACGCCTCCAGCGTGCCCGTCTCCTTCTCCAAGGCGTCCCACTTGTTAACCGCGATCGCCAGCGCCTTACCCTCCTCGCTGATCAGTCCGGCTATCTTCGCGTCCTGTTCCGTCACTCCCGCCGCCGCGTCTATCATCAATACCGCGGCGTCACACCGCCTTATCGCCGCGATCGCCCTCAGCACGCTGTAGCGTTCCAGGCTGTCCTCGTCCACGGCCCGCTTGCGCCTTATCCCCGCCGTGTCGATCAACACGAACCGCTGCCCGTCCACCGTCAATTCCGAGTCGATCGCGTCTCTCGTCGTGCCAGGCACTTCCGATACCATGACGCGTTCAGCCCCCAGCAGTCGATTCACCAGCGAGGACTTACCCGCGTTGGGTTTCCCTACTATCGCTAGATGGATTGTTCCATCCCCGCCGCCGTCGCCAGCCTCCTCCGCGTCGGGCAATCTTTCCAATATAGCGTCCAGCAGGTCGCCCAGCCCCAGCATGTTGGTCGACGATACCGGGAACGGATCATCCAAACCCAGCTCGAAGAAGTCCACAGACTCCATATCCAGCCCGGGCGTGTCGGCCTTGTTCGCTACAAGGAGAACGGGCTTCGCGGCTCTGCGCAGCATATCCGCTACATCGCGGTCGTCCGAGGTGATCCCGCCGCGCGCGTCTACCATGAAGAGTATCAGGTCGGCGGTCTCTATGGCGGTCTCCGCCTGGCGACGCGTCTGCGAGAGCAGCGCGTCGGATGTATTCGGGTCGATACCGCCCGTGTCTATCAGCGTGAACGAGCGTCCGCGCCACTCCACGTCGGCGTAGATGCGGTCGCGCGTCACTCCGGGCGTATCCTCCACGATCGCCACGCGCCGCCCGACCACCTTGTTGAAGAACGTTGACTTGCCGACATTGGGCCGGCCCACCACCGCAACTAACGGTTTCACTGTACCTCCGCTTTTTGTTCCAACGCCTGCCGCAGCGCCGCGCCGTCGCTGGGCAGCACGCGCGTCGGCTTACCTAGCGCGGCCGCCAGTTGTTCCGGCGTCCGGTCGTCCAGGAACACGCCGTCCGCTGATAGCATCACATCGGGGATCCAGATCTCCCGCGCGTCAACGCCGGACAGCTGTTCTATTATGTCGGACGACATAACCAATCCCGCGACGGTTATAGTTTCCCCCCAGAAGCGGTTGCTAATCGCCCGTACCTCGGCGTTCGCGGCGACCGACCCTACCAGCCCGCGCAGGAACGGCGCGGCCGCCTCTCCCGTAACTATTATAACCTTCCCATTCCCGCCGGACACGCCGCTTCCCTCGCCAGACCCCGGCAGCGCCGCCCCTTCCGAAAACTCAACCGTAAACCGCCGGACCAGCCCCACGCCGTTCTCGATCTGAGGGTAATCCTCATACTCCGCGTCGTCCGGGATGGACTCTCCCGCCGCGATGTACATCTCATCCGCCGCGAACGCGAAGCGCGTCCCCAGCCTCGCCAGGCATTCCGACTGGACACGCCGCGTAATCCCCAGCGTCTCCAGCGCGGCCGCCCGGTCAACAGGCCGCAATGGAACAAGCCCATCCCTGTATCGCGTCAACCCGACAGGCACGACCGCCACGGACCGCGCCGCCGGGTAATATCCCGCTAGCCCGTCCAGTGTCCGTGACAGTTCCGCGCCGTCGTTCCAGCCGGGACACATGACTATCTGCGCGTGGAACGCGAGGCCGCTGTCCCGCAGCGCGTCCAGCCTTGGGCGGATGTCGTCGGGACGGCCCAGACCCAGCAGCCGCCCGCGCAGCGCGGGATCGAGCGTGTGGACCGACAGGTATAGCGGACTCGCCTTGCGGCTGATGATCCGCGCGAACCCCGCGTCGCTGAGATTGGTCAGCGTTACATAGTTGCCCATCATCAGCGACATGCGCCAGTCGTCGTCCTTGACGTACAGCGGCGGGCGCATACCTTCCGGCAGCTGGTCGACGAAGCAGAACGCGCAGCGGTTCCGGCAGCGAAGCGGCTTCACGCGCATGCTCTGCCCGAACGTGAGGCCTATCGGCTGGCTGGGATCATCCCGCCGGACGGATACCGCCGCCCGCCCGCCGTCTTCCTCGATATCCATCAGGACCCGCCGCGCCGCCGTCAGCGCGAGGTAATCTATCTGGTCGCGAACGCGCCGCCCGTTGACGCCCGCAAGCCGCATCCCCGGACGCAGCCCCGCCTGGTCGGCAGGGCTGCCCGGGGCCACGGCGATAATCTCATGGACCATCAGATCTCCGGGATAACGACCTCGACCTCGCGCCTGGCCTCGCTGGAACGGATGATCCCGTCGATGATCGCCTGGTTGTATATGATCTCCTGCCACGGGATCGGGGACTCGCCGCCATCCCTTACAGCGTCGAGGAACGCGCGGACCTTCGCGGCGAAGTTGTCCCGCTTCTCGCTGGACTTGAGCGGCACCCTGGTCTCCACCTGGTTGCCGCACACGTCGGAGTAAAGGTACACGTCGCCGATCGAGCCGTCCCACGCGCCGCCCCAGTTGAGGTGTGGGTTGGGCGACTTGACCTTCAGCCCGGCGTCCGTGCCCAGGAACAGCGTGTCGCCCATCGTGTCCATGTGCATGGCCCAGCTCATCCGGAAGTCGAGGACCAGCCCGTCGTCAAACCTTATGAGGGCGCAGGTGAAGTCGTCAACCGTGAAATCACCCTGGAAGTACTTCGGGTTCTTGCCGAACAGGTCGGACGCGTACGCCGAGACCGTTACCGGCTTGCGGTACCCGACGGAGTTGAGCGCCATGTCCAGCCCGTAGCAGCCGATGTCGGCCAGGCAGCCCACGCCGGCCTGCTCCTTGTTGACGAATGTGCCGCCCGGGATACCGCGCCGCCGCCCGCCGCCGGTCTGGACATAGTACACCTTGCCCAGCGCGCCGGAGCGTACTATCTCCTTGACCATCCGCATGTTCGCGTCGTAACGCGGCTGGAACCCGATGGTCAGTATCTTCCCCGTCGCCTTCTGCGCCCGGGCCATCTGGACGGCCTGGTCCAGCGTGACGGACATGGGCTTCTCGCACAATACATGGATGCCCGCCTCCATCGCGGCGACGGCGCATACATGGTGCGTGGTGTTATATGTGCATACCGACACGCCGTCCGGTTTCAGCGCGAACAACTTGTCATTGTCCTCGAAGTCCGGAACGTCGGTCAGGCCGAACTCGTCCAGGAATTTACGCGCCTTGCCCGGCACGATGTCCGAACCGCCGATGATCTCGACGTCGTCCATCTCGACATACGCCTTCATGTGCGCGTGGGCGATGCCGCCCGTGCCGACGATCCCGACGCGCAGCTTGGCTGGTTTAGGCGCGGCCTTTTCTTCTATGGGCATAACGGTTCCCTTCCCTCATTCAAATCACGGCGCGTCGACCCGCGACGAGCCTTACTATATTATGACACATGCCCGGCCAGAAGTAAAGGGAGGGAGGCGTCCGGCAAGCGGCGTCCCCCCTTATTTCACCCCCGCGCCCTAAACCGGACGCGTCAGATGGGCATAGCCGCGCGGTCCGGCGTCAATCCCTCAAGGCGCAGTTTCGCGGCCTGCCGCGCCTCGAAGAACTTCAGCGCGACCTGCGGGAACAGCGCGTAGCTGAGCGCGTCCTCATCCTGTTCCATATACTGCTTGATCTCCGCGCGGTACTTATCAAGCTCGGGCGGGATGTCGTCCGCCGGGCGGTTCGTGATGACCTTCTCGCCGCCGATGATCTTCTGTCGAACGTCCTCGTTCACCGGCGCGGGCAGCTGGCCATATTCGCCCCTCATTAGCCCTTTGGATTCCTTGGTGACCTGCTTGTAACGCTCTCCGCCCAGCACGTTGAGCACGGCCTGCGTGCCGACGATCTGGCTGGTCGGCGTGACCAGCGGCGGCAGCCCGAAGTCCTCGCGCACCCTGGGCACCTCTTCCAGCACGTCGTAGAACCTATCCGACGCTTTCGCCTGCTTCAGCTGCCCGATCAGGTTGGACAGCATCCCGCCCGGCACCTGGTATAACAGCGTGTTCACGTCCACGCTTAACACCCGCGGGTCGAGCCATCCCTCTTTGGTAAGCTCCGCCGCGACGCCCCGGAAGTGTTCCGCCGCCTTGCTCAACTGCCCCATGTCCAGGCCGGGATCGTACTCGGTGCCCTTCAGCGTCGCGACTAAAGCCTCGGTCGCCGGCTGGCTGGTGCCGTTCGCAAGCGGCGAGAGCGCTGTGTCCACTATGTCCGCGCCAGCCTCGATCGCCTTGAGGTAAGTCATGTCGCCCGTGCCCGTGGTGTTGTGGGTGTGAACGTGGATGGGCAGCTTGGTTGAGGCCTTCAGCTTCTTTACCAAACTATAAGCGCTATATGGCAGCAGCAGGTTTGCCATATCCTTTATGCAGATGATGTCCGCGCCCATGCCCTCGATACGCCGCGCCAGCTCGACAAAGTACGCCTCGGTGTGCACCGCGCTGATCGTGTAGCTCATCGCGACCTCGGCGATGCCGCCGTACCGCTTCGTCGCCTTTACCGCCGTCTCCATGTTGCGCAGGTCGTTGAGCGCGTCGAATGTGCGGATGATGTCTATGCCGTTGTCCAGCGACTTCTTGACGAAGTACTCGACCACGTCGTCCGCGTAATGCTTATATCCCAATATATTCTGGCCGCGCAGCAGCATCTGCAGCTTGGTGTTGGGCAATCCCTTGCGCAGCGCGCGCAGGCGCTCCCACGGATCCTCGTTCAGGAACCGCAGGCAGCTGTCGAACGTCGCTCCGCCCCAGCACTCCAGCGCGTAGTACCCGGCCTTATCCAGGTATTCGAACGCGGGGACCATCTGGTCTATCCGCATGCGCGTCGCGGCCTGCGACTGCGACGCGTCGCGCAGTATCGTATCCACTATCTTAACCTTGGCCATGCCGTCACCTCCGCAAGCTTATTTCGTTACGCGCGGCCATTATTGGATTACAACCAGCGTGTCGCCCGTGTTGACGCTCGCGCCCTTGCCCGCCGGTATTTGCGCGACCACGCCGTCGCGCGGCGCGACGATCTCATTCTCCATCTTCATGGCCTCCAGTATGATCAGCACGTCGTGCTTCTTGACGGACTGGCCTTCCGATACCTTGACGGAGATGATCGTGCCCGGCATCGGCGACTTGATCCGCTCGCCGCCGGTGATGGCCGGGGCGGGTTTCGCTGGCGCGGCTGCCGGAGCCGGAGCCGCCACGGGAGCCGGAGCGACAACGGGGGCCGTAGCGGGATTTGAGGCCTGAACCGCGATTGGCGCGGCGGGCGCCGCCGGAACCGTTGCCGCGATGCCGCCTGTAGTCTCCTCGGCCTGAACCTGATACGTCTTGCCGTTGACGGTGATGTTGAATGCGCGCATGTCATAACCTCCTAATCAATCAGCTCAAACGGCTGTAAACTTGTTCCTCGATGCCCGTTCGCCGCCACGTCGGAACCCCATGCGGATTGCGCCGGACCCGGCGAACGCGCAGCGCGTCCGGCGGCGGCGGAGGTTCGGCGGCGACCGGCGTAGCGGCCCACGCCTCGCTCATCATCGCGGTGACCGCCGCGATTACCGCCGCGATCTCGTCGTCATCCTCCCCGGCTGTTTCGGCTGAATTTACCAGATTGACCGCGCCCGCCGCCTCAACCGCGACGGTCTTGGCGGTTATTGCCAAAGGCGCGGCGTCATTCCCGGGCGGCTGCGCGGCCTCCGGTTTATCATTGTCGCGCCGCGACTTCGCCCGGTCCAGCAGCGTGAATACCGCCAGCAGCAGTATCACGAACGCCAGCATAAGCAGCATGTTCCGGCCATTCTGCCCGGTTGCCGATCCCACTACCGTCGGTTCAGGCGTAGCGTACAGCGCGATCTCCGTGAAACCATCCGGCAGCGCGACAGCTTCCGGCGTCGGGTCGAGCGTGGCCAGCGCGGTAGGTTCAGGCGTGACGTTGGTTTTGGTGTCGCTCATCTCTGCGCTCCTCCCGTCATAGCGGCAGGTTGCCGTGTTTTTTCGGCGGATTCTGGTCGCGCTTTCCCTGCAGCATCTCCAGCGCGGATATCAGCAGCCGACGCGTGTCGGCCGGCTCTATGATATCGTCGATCAAACCCAGCCGCGCCGCGTTCGCGCCGTCGGCGACGTCCCGCGCGTAACCATCGATCAGCCGCTGGCGCGTCGCCTCGACGCCGCCCTTTGCCGCGCCAAGCTCATCCTTATTGAGCGCGGCGACGGCGGCCTCCGGCGTAATCGGGCTGATGACCGCGCCGGGCCACGCGTACACAGCGTCTGCCGAAGCGCGGCCGCCGAACGCGGCGTATCCCGCGCCGACCGCGTCTCGCGTGATAATGGTCAGCTTTGCCGTAGTAGCCTCGGCGATGGCGTAACTAAGCTGCGCGACGGCCTTGATCGTGTCGGTCAGGTCACGCGGCGCGGCGGCCGCTATGCCGTCGGTATTGACCAGGGATATAATGGGTATGTTGAAGCAATCGCACAGCCGGATGAACCGCGCGGCCTTGCGGCATCCCCCGGAGCATATCTTGCCCGTCGCCGTGATTATCCCGACGGCGCGTCCGCCGACGCGTCCCAGCGTTACCGTGACGCTGCCGGCGTACAGCGCGTACAGCGGCAGCGCGGTGCCGCTGTCCAGCAGCGATGAGACGATCGCCTCCGGCTTGGCGGGATCGACGGCGGTCAACGCGCGGTTGATGTCCGCGTCGCTGGTAGGCTCATCCTCGACGGATTCAAGGCTGTTGTCGGGCAGCAGCGCGAGCAGCGCCCGCGCCTTGCCGATGGCCTCAGCCTCATCCCGGGCGAGTATGGCCACGCCGCCGCGTTTGGCGTGGGCTTGTGCGCCGCCCAGTTCCTTATCGCGGACCTGGCCGGGGTACAGGCCCAGTTCCTTCGCGGTCGCGCCAGGCCCGACGATCCACTGCGACGCGGATTCGCTGGCTATGACCGCGTCCATCAGCGCGGGCAGTATCGCGCCCGCGCCGACGCACGCGCCCAGCGCCACGCCCACCATCGGCACAACGCCCGACATCCGCGCGGCCTGCGCGAACAGTTCGGCATAGGCGTTCATCGCGAGAACGCCATCCTCAAGCCACGCGCCCGCGCTGTCGAACATACCGACCACCGGGGCGCCGCAGGACCTGGCCAGCCTCAGCGCCTTGAGTATCTTAGCGGCGTGCGCCGCGCTGACCGCGCCGGACTTTTCGGATGGATCCTGCGCGAATATGTACACGGGGCGGCCATCCGCCGCGCCGTATCCGGTCACAACGCCCTCGCCCCCGGAAACGAGCGCGTCCAGCTCAACAAAGCTATTCGGGTCAAGCAGCGCCCTCACGCGCCTGCGCGCGATGGTTTCTTCCCTTACCATAACTGATCCCTCCCTATTCAAAACGGCGCAAGCCAATTTCAACCAAATTCATTAATTCCACACCCCGCCCCTCATATCCTGCCTGCCGCCGAAAAAAAAGCCAAATTTGTGAATTCCGCTGGCAAAACCGCGCGTTGTTAGATGGAATCGCCTCCGCTGTTTGACTGTCCGCGCCATGTTGGTTACAATAACCATATACCACAATCAATACCAAATGAGCCGGAGGTTCCGCCGATGGTTGACGAGAAAGTCCAGTACCACGTCGCGCTGAAGAAGGGCGACATAGGCCGCTACGCGCTGCTGCCGGGCGATCCTGGGCGGTGCGGGCCGATAGCCGCGCGTTTCGACAATGGCCGGATGATCGCGTCGCACCGCGAGTACGTCACCTATACCGGAACGCTGGACGGCGAGCCCGTCTGCGTAACGTCAACAGGCATCGGCGGCGCGTCTACCGCCATCGCGGTGGAGGAATTGGTCCGCTGCGGCGTGGATACGTTCATCCGCGTAGGGACGTGCGGCGGCATGCAGCCGAGTGTCGCGGTCAACGACGTGGTGATAGCCCAGGCCGCGATACGTTTCGACGGCACGTCCAAGGAATACATACCCGTCGAGTTCCCCGCCGTCGCTGATTACGGCGCGCTGCGGGCGTTGGACCAGGCGTCCCGGCTGCCGGGACATAATCATAATACCCACATAGGCGTTGTGCAATGCAAGGATTCGTTCTACGGCCAGCACGAGCCGGAGCGCATGCCGGCCCGTGATATGCTGCTGGACAAGTGGCGGGCATGGATCCAGGCCGGATGCCTCGCCAGCGAGATGGAGAGCGCGACGCTGTTCATACTGGGCAGCGTGCTGAAGGTTCGGACCGGGGCGGCGCTGGTCGTCGCCGGGAACCAGGTTAATAGGAAGGGATTGCCCGGCGCGGAGTTCCTCGGACCGGAACCCGCTATCCAAACCGCGATCGACGCGCTTAGAATATTGATCAGGGAGGACAAAAATGGACGCCGCTGATAACGCGATATTGGCAAAGATCGACTATACCCTGCTGGCCCAGAATTCCACCCCGGCGCAGATTCGCCAACTGTGCGCGGAGGCCGCGAGGTTCGGCTTCGCCAGCGTGTGTGTCCCGACGTGTTATGTCGAGACTGCGCTGGCCGCGCTTGCGGAGTTGGGTTCGGCCGTCCCGGTGTGCGCTGTCGCGGGCTTCCCGTTCGGGTACAACACGACCGAGTGCAAGCTGTACGAGACGCGCCAGGCGTTGGACCAGGGCGCGGAAGAGGTTGACATGGTGATAAACGTCGGGAGGCTGCTGGCCGGCGACGAGGATTATGTTTATAATGAGATACGCTTGCTGAAACAGGAGACGGGCGGGAAAGTCCTCAAGGTGATCATTGAGGCGTGCCTGCTGGATGAGCGGCGCAAGATCATCGCTTGCGGGTTGGTTACCCGCGCCGGGGCCGACTTCATCAAGACCTCGACGGGATTCTCAACAGGCGGCGCGACGGTTGAGGATATACGGCTGCTCCGCGCGAACGTCGGGCCTGGCGTCAAGGTCAAGGCCGCCGGAGGTATACGCTCGGCGGAGTTTGCCCGCGCGCTGGTCGCGGCGGGCGCTGATCGATTGGGTATGAGCGCGGCGGTCAAGGCGTTCGGGCTGGCGTAACGCTATAGGATCATATACAGCGCGGCGGCCAGCGCTGCCCCCGGAACGCCGAGCGCCCCCGCCGCCGCGATGCTGACCAGGTTGACGGGCACGGCCAGCCCGAACGACGGCAGCAGCAGGTTTAGTATGAGCATGGCGGCAAAGCCGCTGCCCGCGTTCACCGCGAGCCATGCCGATCGCCCCTGTTTGCCCTTGGGCTCGCGGGCGAGCAGCCCCAGCATGCATACCAATACCAAAGCCGCGCCCAGTATAAGTACCAACCGCCATAGCGACAGCGTCACGCAAATAACCTCCCCTGTACGTTATAGGGGAGTATATGCGCGGATCGTCCGGGTCTTGACCGCGAGTTCCGCGTCCGCGCGTATTTGCCGCGGGCGCGTTCGCTTGCATTAACCGGGCGGCGTCCTGTATAATAATAAGGGAGCGGCTGGTACCGGCAAGACTGCCGCCGCGGAGGATATAATGGATACAAAGATAGTAAACGACCTGGGAACGATTACGATAGCCGAGGACGTGATGCTCAAGGTCGCGGGCTACGCGACGCTGGAATGCTACGGTATTGTCGCGATGTCCTCAAAACGCGCGAAGGACGGTTTCGTCGAGTGGCTGGGCCGCGAGAACCTTACGCGCGGCGTGGTCCTGCGCGCGCTGGACGACGGTCAGGTGGACGTCGACCTGTATATCGTCGTGGACTACGGCATCTCCATCTACGCGGTGTGCGCGTCGATCGTCGAGCAGGTCAAGTATATACTGGAGAGCATGACCGGCGCGAAGGTGCGCCGCGTTAACATATCCGTCGAAGGCATCCGCGTCCAGCAGGGGTGAAGGGAGGGACAGCAGTTGGCATTAACGGATTCAACCAAGAAGATCCCTTCGATCGACGCGCTCCAGCTTCGCGAGATGCTGATCGCGGGCGCGTCCCTCCTGGAGAGGAACCGCGAGGCCGTCGACGCGCTCAACGTATTCCCCGTCCCAGACGGCGACACGGGCACCAACATGTCCCTGACCATCATGGCCGCCGTGCGCGAGGTCAACGGGCATGAGATCAACTCCGCCGGGGAGGTGGCCGAGTCCATCGCCAAGGGCACGCTGCGCGGGGCGCGGGGCAACTCCGGCGTCATACTCTCCCAGCTGTTCAGGGGATTCGCGCGGGGCGTCGACCACGCGGAGACGCTGGACGCGCGGACCTTCGCGCGGGGACTGAGGGCAGGGGTCGAGACCGCGTACAAGGCCGTCATGAAGCCCAAGGAAGGAACGATACTGACAGTCGCGCGCGTGATAGCGGACGAGGCCGCGCGCCAAGCCGAGCGCGAGCCTGACGACATGTCCGCGCTGTTCAACGTGATGCTCGTCCAGGGCGAGACCATCCTGCGCAAGACGCCGGATATGCTGCCCGTGCTCAAACACGCGGGCGTGGTCGACGCGGGCGGGCGTGGTTTGTTATTGATATATACAGGCATGTCGTCCGCGCTGAACGGCGCGCCCGTCGAGGCGCCGTCAGGCATGGGCCACACCGACGGCCAGGCCGTGTTCGACGACGACCATGACGCCATCGAGGATATCAAGTACGCTTACTGCACGGAATTCTTCATCCAATACCTCGCCGAAACCGCCACGGACGAGGATATCGCGCTGTTCAGGCGCAAGCTGAACCGTATCGGCGACTGCGTGCTGGTCGTTGGCGACAAGTCGCTGGTGAAGGTGCACGTCCATACCAACGATCCCGGCAAGGCGCTTCAGGCCGGGCTGATGCTGGGCGAGCTTACCGGGCTTAAGATAGAGAACATGCTGGAGCAGCGGCGCGAGCGCGCGGCCCGCCAGACGGCCGAGGCCGCCAAGGAGGGCGCCTACGGCATAGTCGCGGTATCGCAGGGCGCGGGGTTCAGCCGGATATTCAAGGACCTGAACGTAGCGAACATCGTCGAGGGCGGTCAGACGATGAATCCGTCCATTGAGGACCTTACCCACGCCATCGACAATACCCTTGCCAGAACTGTATTCGTCCTGCCCAACAACGGCAACATCATACTGGCCGCGGAGCAGGCCTGCGGCGTGACGAAGCGCAACGCCCGCGTCATCCCGACGAAGAACGTGCCGATGGGCATCGCCGCCGCGCTGGTCTTCCATGAGAACGCCGACCCTGACGCCAACCTCTCGCGGATGCGTGAGGCGGCGGAGCGCGTCACCACGGGCATGGTCACCCGCGCGGTTCGCGACAGCCAATTTGAGGAGCTGACGATCCACGAGGGCGACGTGATCGGGTTGCGCAACGGGCGCGTATCATGCGTAGGCCCGACGGAGGAATCCGTCTCGCTCGACCTGCTGGCGCTGCTGCGGCCCGGTTCCGACTCGCTGGTCACCCTTTACTACGGCGAGGGCGTAACCGAACAGGCCGCGCGGTCGCTGCTGGAGCTGATCAACGCGCGTTACCCCGACTGCGACGCGGAGATGCATGAGGGCGGTCAGGCGTTGTATCCGTTCATCATCGCGTTGGAGTAGCATCCGCGCCGATGCCGCTGCCGCTTGACGCGCTGCCCGGGCTGGGGCCGGTCCGCGCCGCCGCGCTGGTGAAGGCCGGCGTCGCCGACGCCCGCGCGTTGGTGGAGCGGCTGCCCGTCAAGTATCAGGATTCGACAGTATTGACGAGGATCGCCGACCTGCGCCCCGGCGTGGAGGCGGCGTTCGCGGGCGAGGTCGCTTCTATCCGCTCATATGGTTATGGGAAGGCCGCGCGCGTTCACGTCGTCGTTGAGGACGATAGCTCACGCGTTTCGTTGGTGTGGTTCGGCGCGGCGTGGCTGCTCAAACAGTTGTATGCCGGGCAGCCGCTGCTGCTGTATGGTACGGTAAGCCGCGCCCCGAACGGGGCGAGGTCAGTCGCGCATCCCGCGATACTGGAGCGGCGCGCGCTGCTGCCGGTATACGCGGCGGTTGATGGGATGCCGGGCAAGGCGTTAAGGGGAGCGATAGCCGCCGCGCTGGATAGGATCGGCGATGTGGAATCGGGGATCCCGCCGTCACTGGTGCCTGAATCCATACGCTTGGATCGGCGTGAAGCGTTGAAACAAGCGCATTTCCCTGAATCCAGGGAATCGCTGGAACACGCGCTGAGGTACCTTTCGTTCGAGACGCTGCTGCTGTACGCGGCGGCCTTGCGCCGACGGAGCCAGCCCGTTCATATTGAGCCGTTAGTTATACCGACTGATATAACAGAAACCTTCTGGGCGGCGCAGCCGTTTAAGCCTACAGGGGCGCAAACGCGCGTTTCAGCGGAGATCATCGCCGACATGCGCGGGGATTCACCAATGTCGAGGCTGGTCGAGGGCGACGTGGGATGCGGCAAGACCGCGCTTGCGTTCATGGCCATGTACGCGGCGGCAAGGTCGGGCGGCCAGGCCGCGATGATGGTCCCCACGGAGATATTGGCCGCGCAGCATTTTCGGTCGGCGGCGGGTATGCTGGAGCCGCTGGGCGCGCGGGTAGGCTTGCTGACAGGCAGCGCGTCCGCGAAGGAACGCCGCGGGATTGTTGCCGCGGCTGCGGATGGAACGCTGCAGGTTGTGATAGGCACGCACGCGCTGTTCTCGAAGGATGTGAAGTTTGCCAATCTGGTGTTGTGCGTGACGGACGAACAACATCGTTTTGGGGTTAAACAGAGGGCGGCGTTGTCGGAAAAGACGATTCATCCTCATACGCTCGTCATGTCGGCTACGCCGATACCGCGCACGCTGGCCATGCTGTTATATGGAGATATGAAGCGTTCGGTGGTCGATGAGTCGCCGCCGGGGAGATTGCCCGTTGAGACAAGGCTGGTGCCTGAGTCGAAACGCGCCAGGATGTATGGGTTTATCAGGGCGCAGGCTGCTGAAGGCTGGCAGTCGTACATAGTTTGCCCGCACGCCACGCAGACCGGGGACGCGGATTGCGCCAGCGCCGAATGGTTAGCGCAGTCGCTAAGGGATGCGGGCGGGCCGCTGTGTGGATTGCGCGTAGGGATAGCGCACGGCGGGCAGCCGTCGAGGTTTAGAGCGGAGACGTTGGAAGCGTTTCAGGGAGGGAAGTTGGATGTGTTGGTAGCTACTACAGTAGTGGAGGTGGGAGTGGACGCGCCAGGAGCAACGGTTATGGTGATAGAGAATCCCGAAAGGTTCGGGCTGGCGCAGCTGCATCAGCTAAGGGGACGGGTAGGCAGGGGTAAGGCGAAGTCGTGGTGTTTCCTGATGGGTGAGCGCAACGCGAGGTTGGACGCGTTGGCGGCGACAAGGGATGGGTTTGAGATTGCAAGGAAGGATCTGGCGATGCGCGGGCCAGGAGACTTGCTGGGCGTGAGGCAGCACGGGTTGCCGGAAGCGTTCGCGGTAGCGTCAGGAGCGGATGAGCCGTTGATGGTTTTGGCGCGGGAAGCGGCGGACACAGCGGCAGCGCGTGGCGGCGGCGACGCGGCGCTGTTGGATGAAGCGGCGCGGGTTAGGTTTGGTACCATGGCGATGGCGTGAGCATGGAGGAACAACCCACCCTGACCAGCGTGACGCTGGACCCTCGTGGCCAGGGTAGTTTGTTCCTCCAGTTGTGCTTAATTGTTGGAAAGTCGCTCTTTGATCAATGCCGCCATCTCGTCGGCGATGGCTTCAATGCTCGCCAGTTCCCGGCCTTCGGCCATAACGCGCACCAATGGTTCCGTCCCCGACACGCGCACTACTAACCTTCCATCCTCACCCAACCTAGCCTTCGCGCCATCGATCGCTTCCTTAACCCCCTGATCCGTGTAAAACGCAAGCTTCCCCTCCGCTGAAACGCGCACATTCCTTGAAACCTGCGGATACCTTGTCATCACGGAAGCCAGCTCCGACAGTTTCTTCCCCTCGCGCCTCACCAGCGATAGCAGCTGAATCGCGGTCAACTGCCCATCCCCGGTCGTGGCGAAATCCCTGAAAATCACATGTCCTGACTGTTCCCCCCCGAACCCAAACTCCCCTATTAGCATCTCCTCCAACACAAACCTATCCCCGACCTTCGTCGCGATAAAATTCAACCCATTTTCCTTGCAAAACCTTACAAACCCCAAGTTCGTCAATATCGTCCCAATAACGGTGTCATGCGGCAGCTTCCCTCTCGCCTTCATGTCCTTCGCGCATATGGCCATGATCTGGTCGCCGTCTATCGGCTCCCCCTTCTCATCAACCGCCAAACACCGATCCGCGTCCCCGTCGAAGGCAATCCCTGCGTCGAACCCCCCGCCCCTCACCGTCTCTATCAACCGCTCCATGTGCGTCGATCCGCAGTTCTCGTTGATATTCAATCCATCCGGCTCATCCGCTATAAACGTAACCTTCGCGCCCAACTCCCCGAACAGCTTCCTTGCGGTAACGCTTGCGGCTCCATTCGCGCAATCCACCGCCACGCTCAACCCTTCCAATGAAAAAGCGACTGTACTCTTCAGATGCGACACATAGTCCTTAACCGCCGTATTTTTCCAGGTAAGTTTGCCCAAATCCAACGGCTCCGCCTCCAACCTTGCTCGATGCGGATCCAACACCAGCGACTCGATCTCCTCCTCAAGCGCGTCTGGCAGCTTGAACCCGTCTCCCCCAAAAATCTTTATACCATTATACTCAGCCGAGTTATGCGACGCGCTTATCATCACGCCGGCGTCGGCCTTGTAACTCCCCATCAGGTGCGCTACCGCGGGCGTTGGTATCACGCCCAGATGCAGCACGTCCGCGCCTACCGAGCACAACCCGGACGTGATCGCGCTGGCCAGCATGTCCGAGGAAATGCGCGGGTCCATCCCGACCAGCACTACCGGACGCCTCCGCCTGTTAGACGACAACGCGCACGCCGCCGCCCGTCCAACTGTCAGCGCCAACTCGCATGTCAGGTCCTGGTTCGCGACGCCCCTAATACCGTCGGTTCCAAACAATCTTCCCATGTTACACCTCGCCTTCCGGCGCTCTTAGCGGAACGATCACGCCGTCCCTCTTGTAGATTGATCGCGCGGGCACCACGCCGCGAACGCTGGACGCGGGGTACACGACGCTCCCGCGCCCGATAACAACCCCCGGGTTTAACACGGCGTTGCAGCCGACCTCCACGAGATCGCCCAGCACCGCGCCGAGCTTCCTCAAGCCCGTCTCGATCGGCGCGCCGCCCGCGTGTACCACAACCTTTTGTTTATCCGATCGCACGTTTGACGTAATCGACCCCGCGCCCATATGCGCCTTCCACCCTAAAATAGAATCCCCAACATAGTTGAAGTGCGGGGCCTGAGTGTCGTCGAACAACAGCGCGTTTTTAAGTTCGGTCGAGTTGCCGACGACCGCGCGTTTGCCCACCAGCGCGTTGCCCCGTATGAACGCGCAGTGGCGGATCTCCGCGCCATGGTCGACGACGCACGGCCCGTTCAGCGACGCGGACGCGGCGACCCTAGCGTCACGCGCGACCCACACCTGCGGCGCGATCTCCTCAAACTCATCGCCGGGCAGCGACGCTCCAAGCGCCGCGATGAACGCGCCCAGCGTCGGCAGCGCGAGCCACGGCGCGGCCAGCGATACGAAAAGCGGAGAGGCGATCGTCCGCGTCAGGTCGAGCAGCGCGTCGACGCGCGGGTAATCCATGCTCATTTGTTCTCCTGCCATAATTTATATACCCAATCCCTTAACTGTCCAGATTCCAGCGGCTGATATACGTCTTGATGTTCGCCTCGGCGGTCCAATCCGACATCGCCTGATTGTAAAGCTCATCCTGCCGCGAGACCAGCATCTCGGACCGCAGCGCGTCCTTCACGTCGGAGGTCGGCACATCCCCCGCCGGAATATCCGACGCGTACAACAGGATGTGGTAACCGTAATCCGTCTCGACGAGATCGGAGACGTCGCCGGGCTGAGCCAGCGCCATCGCCGCGTCCTTGAACTCCGCGACGAAGCTGGTGGTCGTTTCGCTTACAGGATAGCCTGACGATTTGTATGGTTCTTCCAACATTCCGGGATCGGTGCCATACTCGATGATCAAAGCGTCGAAGTCCGCGCCGTCGGCCTTGGCCTTTGCCAGCGCTTCCTCGGCGCGGGGCTTGACCTGCTCCTTGCCCTGCGCGAGTTTCTCATCGCGCTGGGCGTTGAACCGCGCGTCGGTCTCGTCCAGGCTGGCGAACAGCGAGGTAAATGTCTGCTCGTCGGCCTCGTTCAGCTCGCCGAACGACGCCTTCTGCTGTTCCAGGTTGTAGCGGTTGTAATCGTTGGTCGACAGCTGCGAGTCGATGGTATCAAGCTCCGCCTGAACCTCGGCGGATATACCGATCAGCAGATTTTTTACATATCGATAACCTTCAGGGCGGTATAATATGGTCACGCCGTTCATCATATCCGTGCCGAAGGACGCCGGTGTCGCGTCGTAGGTGGTCTGTTGTTCGGCGCGGCGCGTGTCGGCCTCGGTCTCGATATCCGCGTCGGAGACTGTTACGTCCTTGGTGACGTCCTCCTTCAGCCGCGTGGCGATCGCGCTGTCACGCGCGGAGGCCAGCATCAACTCGCGCGTGATGCCCTGCTCGTCCAGCGCGGCGATCGCCTGATCGCGGGCGGAAGCCTCGCCAAGCGACGCGTTGGACTGCCGAAGCGACTCACTGTATGAAGCGATCCACGATTCGTATGACTCGTCCGCGGTGGTTTCGGCCTGCGCCTCCTCCTCCGGGGTGAGCGCCAGCCCGCGCGTCTCAAACTGCCGCTCCCGAATCCGCCGCGACGTGACCGAAGTGATCGCCGACTGCTTGACGGAATCGATGAACTCCGCGTCGGTCGTGTCGATGGTCAGGCCGTACATGGAGTACAGCGCGGCATACTGGGAGAGCGTGAGCGAATACGGCCCGGCCAGGTCGCCCTTGGCGACGGGATCGCCGTAGACCTCGGCGATAACGGTCTTAGCGTCGACGGTCGGGTCCTTGCTGATCAGCTTGCATCCGCTAAGCGCGAACACCGCGCACAGCAGCGCGGCGATGAGGGCGGCGGCCCGGCGCGGGCGGGGGTGTTTCATAATCGCAACATTCCTTTCGATTCCATAAGTTTCCATTGGTTCCATTCGCCCCAAACCGTCCATATTATACCCAACCCGCATAGGAAAAACAAGCCGTCGGCGATATCTTTCCCAACGGCTTACGGGTTACGCTCCGCGAGTCACAGCACCTTGCTGAGGAAATCCCTCGTCCGCTGGTGCAGCGGCGACTCAAGCAGCGAGCGCGGCGCGCCTTCCTCCACTATCACGCCCTCGTCCATGAACAGCGCGCGGTCCGCGACCTCACGCGCGAACCCCATCTCATGCGTGACGACGACCATCGTCATGCCCTCGCGCGCCAGCTCGATCATCACGGCCAGCACCTCGCCGACCATCTCCGGGTCTAACGCGCTGGTCGGCTCGTCGAAGAGCATGACCTCCGGCTTCATCGCGAGCGCTCGGACGATCGCCACGCGCTGTTTCTGTCCGCCGGAGAGCTGGACGGGGTAAGCGTCCGCTTTGTCGGCCAGGCCCACGCGTTCCAGCAGCGCCATCGCCTCGCGCCGCGCCGCCGCCTTATCCAGGCCTATCAGCCGCGTAGGGGCTAACGTTATGTTCCCCAAAACGGTATAATGGGGGAACAGGTTGAACTGCTGGAACACCATGCCCATCTTGCGCCGGACGCGGTTGACGTCATACTTGGGGCTGGTGATCTCCTCGCCGTCCAGCGTGATCGAGCCGCTGTCGGGCGTTTCCAGCAGGTTGAGGCAGCGCAGGAACGTAGACTTGCCGCTGCCCGACGGACCGATCACGACGACCTTCTCGCCGTGCTTGATATGTTGATCGATGCCCCGCAGCACGGCCAGGCCGCCGAACGATTTAGCGAGCGCCCGCACCCGTATCACTCTGGCGCAGCCTCCTCTCAAGCGCGGCGATAACCTTGGTCAGGACCGTAACCACCGCCAGATACATCAGCCCGGAGATGATATACGGCATGAACGGCGAATACGTCCGGCTGCGGATGTAGTCGGCAGCCTTGGTAAGCTCCGTAAGCGCGATATACGCCAGTATGGAGGTCTCCTTGATCAGCGTGATGAACTCGTTGCACAGCGCGGGCAGCGCGGCCTTGAGCGCCTGCGGGAATATGATCAGCCGCATAGTAAGGCTGGACGTCAGGCCCAGCGACCGCCCGGCCTCGACCTGGCCCTTGTCGACCGACTGTATCCCGCCGCGGATAATCTCCGCCACATACGCCGCGCTGTTAAGCCCGCAGGTTATCACGCCGATGAATATTTTATCCATCTTGACGCTGCCGAACACGCCGAAGTTGATGATCAGCAGCTGCAGCAGCATCGGGGTGCCCCGGATGATGTTGATATACTTGCCGGCGGCCCAGCTAAGGTACCTGAACCGCCCGACCCTCGCGCTAGACAGCCGTCCAAGCGCGAGCAATATCCCCAGCGCCAGTCCGAACATCGCGGCCAACGCGCTTACAATCAGCGTGACGCGCAGCCCCCGCAGGTAGTTCATGTACCGCGCGTCTGATATGAAGTTGAGGTAGATTTCCTTGTATATCGATTCCCAGAAGCCCAGAGTCCCGGCGACTGAGCGCTCCTGTATCGCGGCCCACCATTGATCAAACACCGCCATGGGGACATCCCTTCCGCGCCGTCCGGCGAGAAGCAATACTCAAACAGGGCGTGTTTAGCAAAATCCAACAGGGGCGATCTGCCGAACCCGCCGAACTCGCCGAACCCACTAAAACCTACCATAAACCGCCGCCGGAAGCGAAGCCATTCCGCTTCCGGCGGCGCGTTATCGAGGCGCCGTTAACCCGGCGGGGTTATTCCTCGCCTTCCGTCGCGGGGAAGTATTTGAGCAGGATGGCGTCGAGCGTGCCGTCCTGGGTGATGCGGTCGATCGTCTTGTTGATGGATTCGACCAGGTCCGGCTTGCCCTTGGGCACGGCGACGGCGTAGAACTCGTCCTCGAAGGCGATGTTATCAAGCAGGATGAGGTCGTCGTTGCCCAGCGCGTCCAATATGTTTTGCGCTACGGGCGCGTCCACTATGACCGCGTCCAGCTTGCCGCCTGCCAGTTCCAGCACCGCGTCCAGCGCCTTGGCGTAGCGCTCGATGGTCTGGGAATATTCCTCGGCGGCGTAGTCGCCTGTGGTGCCGTTCTGGACGCCGATGGCCGCTCCCGCTAGCGTTTCCTCGTCCGCGACCTTGCCGTCCTTGCGGACTATGCAGGCCTGCCGCGCGTTATAGTAAGTGTTGGAGAAATCCACCGAATTCAGCCGCTCCGGTTTGACGGTCATGGCGGCGACGCCGATATCGATCTGCCCGCTGACCAGCGCGGGTATGACCGAATCGAACGCCATGTTCTCTATGACCAAATCCAGTCCCAGATCTTTGGCGATCTCGGCCGCAATCTCCACATCCACGCCCACGACGTCGTCGCCCTCGACGTACTCGAAGGGCGGGAACTCCGCGTTCGTGCCCATCGTGAGAGTCCCGGCGGCCAGGGCGGTGCCCGCTGCCAAAACCAGCGACGCGATTATCAGCAGCCCGACGGCCAATGACAACGTTTTGCGCATAAATATACCTCCGCATTCATCAATTCGGCGCTTACGCGCCTCGCATGGTGTAATTATACACTAATTACCGGAAACTGTCAAGGGCGAGTTTGGGGGCGGGGTGTGTTTTCGGGGGAGGGGGGCCTCAGAGCGTCTTCCCAGGGATGGGGAAATTGTACGTGATTTCGTGGGAGGTGGGGATCGAGAGCAGGCCTATGGCTTCTTTCCCGCAGTCTATAAGGTAAGATTTAACAACATCCGGCTGACCGTTAATGGCAGTTTTTAGTAAATCCAGATAGGTCAACGCGTCTTGAGGCTTACCAACCATGGCATATGCCCGGCACAATTCAGCGATTGTGTAAGTATATCCCATTGGTTCTTGTACTAATTTATATAAATCGAGAGCCTTTATGTATAAAGGTATTGACTTGTCTATTTCACCATGCTCACGTTCCAGATCGCCCATGGACTTTAGCGCGTTCGCGCGGCCAAGGTTATCTTTCTCCGACAGGTACAACTTTTCAGCTTCCGCGTAATGACCCTGCGCGGCTTCTACCTCTCCAAGTCGGCTTTCCAGATCGCCCATGGACCAAAGCACGTTCGCGCGAACAATAGGCGTCTTTATTCTAGGAAGGTATCCTTGTAGAAACACTAGGGATTCAAATGCATTGTACTTCCAATGGTTATGCATTTCGTTAGTCAGTGTTTCTGCCTTTGAATGGCTTTCACGCTTACTCAACAACTCAATAGCGATCGGTAACGCGTCAATGGCAAGGTTATGCCATTTTTCACGGTCTGATTTACCAAAATTATTCGCATTCTTATAAAACATCGTAAGTGAATCGAAAAACCTATCAACGGCTCTATCGCAGACTTTACCTTCATTATCACGAGTAAAGATAAAGCCCTTTATAGGATTAAGCATACTAAAGCCATTTTTATCCCCGCGAAGCAGGCTATTCTTAATAAGAAGCGCAGCGGCATCACGATATTCTTCCGCTGAATCCCCGAATGTAGTGTAAAACATCTCGTTACTAATCTGTGTTGGCACAAATCTCATTACTGCCCATATTTCTATGGCGCGCTTATCTTCAGAAACACTTTCGTAACTGAAAGACAACGCCTTCAGCAGATTTTTATGCCTTCCCGCGCCGTCAACACTAATATTATCATCAAACTGGTCTTTATGCCACGCGTTCGACAAATCCTTTACCGACTGATAACGCCATTGATTGGCAACCAAAACAACGCTAAGCGGGTGATGTCCCATATCCTTCAGCAAATCTTTAAGGATTGGCTCATCGCTTGGCAAAATCTGGCGGCGGTTATTTTGCCAATGTTTCGTAAACAGCGTCAACGCGTGTTCAGGCGAAAGCACATCCAGCGCTTCGGAGTAAATCATATGGTTATTGAATCGCTCACGCGACGAAAATACTATTGTCCATCCCACAGCATTAATAAATCTAATGAACCAATCCTTAAATGAATCAGACTTCATCGCGTCTTCCATATTATCCATATAGAAAAGCGTGTTTGTCTGTTCGTTCGCGGCATATACTAACTGTCCTTCAAGCGCGTTTGACTCACCAGGTTTTATACCCAAAACCATCAACATTTCAGCGATAACGGCTTCTTTCTCACGTATGTCAGTGAAATCCACAGTATAGACCTTATCATACTTATTCTTCAATTCTCGAACAATATGCAGGCATACAGTAGTCTTGCCAATCCCCGGTTCACCGTAAACCTCAACTACCCGCTTACGCTCACCCAACACTTTTCCCACTACTTTACTAGTAAATTCATCTCGACCAATCGGATCCTGGCCAAGCAGGTTAAGCTGGCGTGAGGAGGCGACCGTCTGGCCTTCGCTTGACGCGTTAGTGTATAGGTTGATGATTGTTTGCGCATTTTGATTCGTCGCCGTACCGCTACCGCTAGCGACAGCGATTTGGTCATTCCCACGAGCGTTTATCTCAATACCGCCACCTTTACCGACAGGGGGTTGCGTGTCACCAGTGGTGGGATTACTGGTCGGCGGGATGTCCTCCGGTTTCACGGGCTGTGCCTTTCTCCACGGAACACGCGTCTTACTGCCCCCCCCTATCCTTCAATACCGCTGTTTTCCGCTCCGCCGCGATTCAAATCAGCCACCCACCGCGCGACGGTTTAAGTTCATCCTTATCCTACCATATTCCCCATATATTATCAATCAATCAAACAGGAAAAATCAAACAATTCCACATATGTAACAGCCTCCCGCCCGCCGCGTAAATTCCCACTTGACAAACCGCCGCCAATCATATATTATACACCACAGGCACAATTTCCGCATAATATACAGCGGAATCGAATAATATGCATGGAGTATCCATGAAGAAGGCATTCATCGACGGCCAGGCCGGGACCACTGGCCTGAAACTCCGCTCGCGCTTAGAGCGGCGCGGCGACATCCAGCTGCTGGCCATCGACCCCGACCGCCGCAAGGATCCCGCCGCCCGCGCCGCGCTGATGAACCAGGCCGACGCCGTGTTCCTCTGCCTGCCGGACGAGGCGGCGGTCGAGGCGGTCAAGCTCGTGGAAAACCCCGCCACGCTCGTTATCGACGCAAGCTCGGCGCATCGCGTTAACCCGGGCTGGGTCTACGGTTTTCCGGAGCTTAACCCCCTCCGGCGCGGCCTGATCGCCTCCTCGAGGCGCGTCGCCGTGCCGGGATGCTACGCCACGGGGTTCATCGCGCTGGTCGCCCCGCTGGTACAGGGCGGGTGGATCGCGCCGTCAACGCCGCTCTGCTGCCACGGGATATCCGGCTACAGCGGCGGCGGAAACAGGATGATCGCCGAATATGAATCGGCGCCCCGCCCCGCCGCGCTCGACAGCCCGCGCCAGTATGGTCTTGGCCAATCCCATAAACACCTACGGGAAATGACGGCGATACCGGGGCTGGATATCCCCCCGGTGTTCAACCCGATCGTGTGCGATTTCTTCGCCGGGATGCTCGTCAGCGCGCCGTTACACGCGTCCTCGCTTGCGAAACCCATCGGGATTGACGGGCTAAGCCTCATATATTCCCGGCATTACGCGGGGGAGCGCTTCATTCGGGTCATGCCGCCGCCGCCGGACGGGTTCATACCGTCGAACGCGCTGGCCGGAACCAATGATTTGATCATAACGGTTTCCGGCAACGACGAGCGGATCACGCTGACTGCGGCCTTCGATAACCTGGGCAAAGGAGCGTCAGGCGCGGCCATGCAGTGCATGAATATCGCGCTAGGACTGGATGAATCGGCCGGATTTTGATCGCTGGGGCTGGATGAGTTCACTAGATTTTGATCGCTAGGACTGGATGAGTTGGCAGGATTTTGATCGCTAGGACTGGATGAGTTCGCCGGATTTTGATCGCGCGGGAGGGATAATTATGGAAGTACAATGGATCGCCGGCGGGGTATGCGCGGCGAAAGGCTTCAAGGCCAACGGGATACACTGCGGCATCCGCAAACGCGCCGGCAAGAAGGACCTCGCGCTGATTCTGGCCGACCACCCCTGCGACGCGGCGGCCGTCTACACGCGCAACAAGGTATATGGCGCCCCCATAACAGTTACGCGATCACACCTAACCGACGGCAAGGCGCGGGCATGCCTGTGCAACAGCGGCAACGCCAACACCTGCAACGCCGACGGCGTGGATATAGCAAACGCGATGTGCGACGCGCTGGCCAGGACAGCCGGCGTCAACGCCAGCGACGTGATCATCGCCTCAACCGGGGTTATCGGCCAGCCGCTGCCGCTCGAGCCGATCGTATCCGGCATGCCCGCGCTCGTCGCCGGGATCACGCCCGACCCGGCGGGGGCACAGGCGGCAGCCGAGGCCATCATGACCACCGACACCCGCGATAAGCAAACCGCGTTAGTTATTCAAATAGAAGGAACGCCCGTCACGATCGGAGCGATGTGCAAAGGCTCCGGCATGATCGCCCCCAACATGGCAACAATGTTATGTTTCATAACCACTGACGCCGATATAGATTCGGCATTGCTGCGCGACGCGCTGACCACCGCCGTCGACGCGACATTCAACCGCGTGATCGTCGACGGCGACACCTCCACCAACGATATGGTTTCGATCATGGCCAGCGGCGTTTCCGGTCAATGCCGTATCGTGTCGAAGGGCCCAAATTACGATTTATTTGTCGAAGGATTGACTATCGCGCTGGAGCGTCTGGCGCGTGAAGTGGCCCGCGACGGCGAGGGCGCTACGAAGCTGCTCACCGTCAATGTTAACGGATCTCCGGATAACGAGACCGCCCGCGCGATCGCCCGAAGCGTGACCGCCTCGCCCCTGGTCAAGACGGCGGTCTTCGGCAGCGACGCGAACGTAGGGCGCGTATTATGCGCGATCGGCTACGCGCCTGGCGATTTCAACGTTGATAACATCGCGATCTCCATAGCCTCCGACGCCGGGGAACTCCCCGTTTGTGAGCGCCGCGTCACGCTTGCGTTCTCGGAGGAGGCCGCGCTAACGATCCTGAAACGCCCGGAGATCGTTATAAACATAGACATGAACCAGGGCGAAGGAGCGTCAACGGCATGGGGATGCGACCTGACATATGAATATGTCCACATAAACGGAGACTACCGCTCGTGAGTATGGAGGTAATTATGGACCTACAACAGCCGACGCCGGGCGGCACGCTCAACGCGATGAAGGCGCGGGTGCTCACCCAGGCGCTGCCCTATATCATGCGGTACCACGGCCGGATAGTGGTGATCAAGTACGGCGGAAACGCGATGATCAGCGACGAATTGCGCCAGGCGGTGATGAGCGACATCATTTTACTGTCGCTGGTGGGGGTTAAGGTCGCGCTCGTCCACGGCGGCGGGCCGGAGATCTCGCGGACGCTGGAGCGCTTGGGCATCCCCACGCGCTTCGAGGGCGGACTGCGAGTCACCGACGACGAGACCGTCAAGGTCGTCCAAATGGTGCTGGCCGGAAAAACCAATAAGGACCTCGTAGCGCTCATCCAGAAGATGGGCGGCCGGGCGCTGGGATTATGCGGTCTAGACGGCGGCATGCTGGCGGTCAAGAAGGTCGAGTCGGCGATAGACCTGGGCTTCGTCGGCGATGTTGAGCGCGTGGACACCAGGCCTATATTGGACGCGCTGGCTTCTGGTTATATCCCTATAATCGCCACTGTGGGCACGGACGCCTCCGGCCAGGCGTTCAACATCAACGCGGACACGGCGGCGGCGGCCATCGCCGGAGCGTTAGGCGCTGAAAACCTTATAGTAATGACGGATATACGCGGCCTGATGCGCGACCCGCGCGACCCGGAATCGTTCATCCCGGTGATCCAGGTCAGCGAGGCCGCCGCGCTTCGGCGGCAGGGAGCCATCGACGGCGGGATGATCCCGAAGGTGGAATGCTGCGCGGAGGCGATCCGGCGCGGCGTGGCCAAGGCCGTGATGATTGACGGGCGCATCCCCCATGCGATATTATTAGAGATGTTCTCCGACGAGGGCATAGGCACGCTGTTTACGAGGTAATGATATGGATATAATCACCCGCGACAGGCAGTACGTCGCCAGCACATACGGGCGCTTCCCAGTCGCGCTGGTCAAGGGCAGGGGCGCGAGGTGCTGGGACTCCGAGGGCAAGGAGTATATCGACCTGACCAGCGGAATCGGCGTTAACTCGCTGGGTTTTTGCGATCCCGAGTGGGCGGAGGCCGTCAGCGGCCAGCTGACTACGCTCCAGCACACATCCAACCTGTATTACACCGGGCCGGGCGCGGCGCTGGCCGAGACGCTCTGCCTGCGCTCCGGCATGAGGAAAGCGTTCTTCGGCAACTCCGGCGCGGAGGCCAACGAGGGCGCGGTCAAGGCGGCGCGGAAGTGGGGCCACGCCCGTCGCGGGCCGGACTGTCACAACATCGTCACGCTGAAAGGATCGTTCCACGGCCGCACTCTGGCGGCGCTGGCCGCCACGGGACAGGACCAGTTTCACAAGGATTTTCACCCGTTCCCGGCCGGATTCAGTTATGCCGAGCCAAACGATATATCATCATTGGAATCGCTGGCCGACGGGAACACCTGCGCCGTAATGGTCGAGTTCGTGCAGGGCGAGGGCGGCGTCCGCGCGTTGGATCAATCCTACGTAGACGCGGTCGCTAAACTGTGCCGGGAGAGGGATATACTGCTGATCGGCGACGAGGTTCAGACCGGGATAGGCCGCGTGGGGACGCTGTTCGCGTACGAGCGGTACGGCGTGAAGCCCGATATCGTCACGTGCGCGAAGGGACTGGGCGGCGGGCTGCCCATCGGCGCGATACTGTTCGGCGAAAAAACCGAGACGACGCTCAAGCCCGGCGACCACGCCTCCACGTTCGGCGCGAACCCCGCCGTCTGCGCGGGCGCGTTGGTCGTGCTGAACCGTCTTGACGACGACGGGTTAAGGCATGTCAACGAAACATCCAAAATAATCCGCTCGCGGCTATCAAATATTGTCAAGCGGTATACCGGCATGGAGCCTTGGATCGGCGGGCTGGGATTGATGATCGGCATGGATGTGCCCTATGTTTCGGCGAAAGAGGTGGTGAGCGCCGGGATCAGGCACGGGGCGCTTACGCTGACCGCGCGTGACAGGCTGCGGCTGCTGCCGCCGCTGAACATCACGCCCGAGGAAACCGAGGAGGCGCTGCGCCGCCTCGAGAAGGCGGGAGGATCGCTGGTATGAGGCATTTGTTAAAACTGCTTGATTTATCGCCCGAGGAGATAACAAACCTCCTGAATCTGGCCGACCAGCTCAAGTATGAGCGCAAGCACGGCATACCGCATCCCAGGCTGGCGGGCAAGACGCTTGGCATGATCTTCCAGAAAGCGTCTACGCGCACGCGCGTCTCGTTCGAGGTGGGCATGTTCCAGCTGGGCGGGATGGCGCTGTTCCTGTCTGGCAGCGATCTGCAGATCGGGCGCGGGGAGTCCGTGTCGGATACCGCGCGCGCGCTCAGCCGGTACCTTGACGGCATCATGATCCGCACATTCAGCCAGGATGAGGTTGAGGCGCTGGCCAGTTACGGCTCGATCCCGGTGATCAACGGCCTTACGGACCTTGCGCACCCGTGCCAGGTGCTGGCCGACCTGATGACGATCCGCGAGGCCAAATGCTCGCTGGAAGGCCTGAAGCTGTGTTATATCGGCGACGGGAACAACATGGCCAACTCGCTGATAGTGGGCTGCCTGAAAGCCGGCATGAGGATCAGCGCGGCGTGCCCGAAGGCGTACCCGCCCGACGACGCGGCGCTGGAGTTCGCCAGGGCTTACCGCGACCGCTTCTCGCTGACGGATTCGCCTATACTGGCCGCCTCCGGCGCGGACGTGCTCTACACCGACGTGTGGGCCTCCATGGGCATGGAGGCGGAGAAAGCGGAGCGGGCGCGGGCGTTCCAGGGCTACCAGGTCAACGACGCGGTGACGCGGGCGGCAAAGCCCGACGCGATGGTCCAGCACTGCCTCCCGGCGCACAAGGGCGAGGAGATAACCGCCGAGGTCTTCGAGGCTCACGCGGGAGAGATATTCGACGAGGCGGAGAACAGGATGCACATCCAAAAAGCCATTTTGGTAACGCTATTGGAGTGATAGGCTCGAAGCCCAACGGCTTATCCGTTGGGTTTCAGTTTGATTATGGTTATCCAAATATTTGCGGCGACCGGAGGAACAACGTGGGCGGCAAACGTTATCTCGTACTGGAGAACGGGCGGGCGTTCGAGGGAATCCCAATCGGAGCGGAGGCTGAAGCCCGGGGCGAGCTGGTGTTCACCACGGGCATGGTCGGGTACCTGGAGACGCTGACCGATCCCAGCTATTTCGGGCAGATAGTTATACAAACATTCCCATTGATAGGCAACTATGGCGTGATAACGCCGGATTTCGAGAGCGGAGGGCCGCGCCTGGCGGGGTATGTGGTGCGCGAGGCGTGCGGCGATCCGTCCAACTTCCGGTGCGAAGGCCCGCTGGATGGATTCCTGCGCGGGTCCGGCGTGCCCGGGCTGGCGGGCGTGGATACCCGCGCCTTGACGCGGATACTTCGGACCGCCGGGGTGATGCGGGCGGCCATATCGGATGAGCCGCAAGCCGATTTCCCAGCGGAGCCGCCCATAGCCGGGGTGATGGACGTGACTGGGGGCGAGGCGACCCGCCAGTCGCCGCCCGATCCCATCGGAACGGTCGCGCTGGTCGACTATGGCGCGAAGGGCGGCATCACCCGCGCGTTGCTGAGGCGCGGGTTAGCGGTCACGGCGTACCCGGCGGACACGCCCGCCAGCGTCGTCGTCCAGTCCAAACCGGACGGCGTGATGTTATCGAACGGGCCGGGCGATCCCGCCGTCAACACGGATATCATTGAGGAATTGCGCGTTCTGGCGGGATCGGGCGTCCCCATATTCGGGATATGCCTCGGGCACCAGCTGCTCGCGCTGGCGATGGGCTGCCGGACGGAGAAACTCAAGTTCGGCCATCGCGGAGCGAACCAGCCAGCCCTGCATACCCCCACGGGCAGGGTATTCATCACCAGCCAGAACCACGGCTACGCCGTCAGCCTGGACAGCCTGCCCGACGGCGTCGAGGCGACCTACATCAACGCCAACGACGGCTCGTGCGAGGGCCTGCGCTATCGGGACTTCCCGGCGTTCTCCGTCCAGTTCCACCCGGAGGCCTGCGGCGGGCCGCTGGATACGGGCTTCCTGTTCGACGAGTTCCTGGGGATGATGGGCAAGTCGGGCGCGTCGATGGAATGGCGCTCGGCGCATGGGGATTATCTGGGGGACAGGTTCCTTCGGAACGCGGGGGGAATGAGCGTATGCCGGTAACAAACGGCGCGCGCCGGGTGCTGATCATTGGTTCCGGCGCGATAGTGATAGGCCAGGCGGCGGAATTCGATTACGCCGGGTCTCAGGCGTGCCGCGCGTTGAAGGACGTTGGGCTTGAGGTCGTGCTGGTCAACCCGAACCCCGCGACGATCATGACCGACGCGGCGATGGCCGACCGCGTCTACATCGAGCCGCTGACCCCCGAGACCGTACGGCGCGTGATATTGAAGGAACGCCCTGACAGCCTGCTATCCACGCTGGGCGGGCAGAGCGGGCTGACGCTATCCATGCAGCTGGCGCGCGAAGGCTTCCTTGACGCGCACGGGGTGCGGCTGCTGGGCGCGGACCTTAACACGATCGAGCGGGCGGAGGACCGCCAGCGGTTCAAGGACACCATGACGGAGATCGGCCAGCCCATCATACCATCGGACGTCGTGACGGAGGTCGGCGCGGCCGTGGAACTGGCGGAGCGGCTGGGCTATCCGGTGATAGTGCGGCCCGCGTTCACGCTGGGCGGTTCGGGCGGCGGCATCGCTTCCGACGCGGACGCGCTGCGCGAGATCGCGCTAAAGGGCGTCAACGCCTCGCCGATCGGCCAGATACTTGTTGAGAAATGCGTCTCCGGCTGGAAAGAGATCGAGTTCGAGGTCATGCGCGACGCCCGCGACAACGTTATCACGGTCTGTTCCATGGAGAACCTTGACCCGGTCGGGGTGCATACGGGCGACTCGATAGTCGTCGCGCCCGCGCTCACGCTGTCCGATAAGGAATACCAGATGCTGCGCTCGGCCTCGCTTGCCATCATCCGGGCGTTGAGGGTTGAGGGCGGCTGTAACGTCCAGTTCGCGCTGAAGCCGGACTCGTTCGAGTACGCGGTGATAGAGGTCAACCCGCGCGTGTCGCGCTCGTCCGCGCTAGCGTCGAAGGCGACGGGCTACCCGATAGCGAAGATCGCCGCGCGGATAGCGGTGGGGTTCACGCTGGCCGAGCTGCGCAACGAGGTAACGGGCATGACCAGCGCGTGTTTCGAGCCGGCGCTTGACTATGTGGTGGTCAAGCTTCCCAAGTGGCCGTTCGATAAGTTTGTGTACGCCAAGCGCGGCCTGGGCACCCAGATGAAGGCGACGGGCGAGGTGATGGCCATCGGCGCGTCGTTCGAGCAGGCGCTGATGAAGGCTGTGCGAGGCGCGGAGATCGGGCTGAACACGCTTCGCGCTCCGCGCGTCATGCGCAGGAGCGACGAAGAGCTTTACGAGATGCTCGGCCAGTGCACCGATGAGCGGCTGTTCGTGCTGTACGCGCTGCTATCGCGCGGCGTCGCCGTCGAGGAATTGTATAAACTTACTGGCATTGATCCGTGGTTTTTGAATAAATTGGTGAATCTATTGAGGATGGAGCGCAGGCTCGCCGCCGGGGACCGCTGTTACCTGGAGGCCAAGGCGATGGGCTATCCCGACGCGGCCATCCAGAAATTGACGGGCAAGCCCATCCGCGGACCGCGCCTGCCCGTCTACAAGATGGTAGACACCTGCGCGGCGGAGTTCGAGGCGAGGACGCCTTACTTCTACGCCACGTACGACGAGGAGAACGAGGCGGCGGCGTTCATCCAGTCGAGGGCGGAGGAACGCCGGGCGCTGGGATTGCCGGATAAGCCGCGGGTTGTGGTGTTCGGCTCGGGTCCTATAAGGATAGGGCAGGGGATAGAGTTCGATTACGCCAGCGTGCACTGCGTGTGGACGCTTCGCGAGATGGGCTGCGAGGTCGCGCTGGTCAACAATAACCCCGAGACCGTCTCCACGGACTTTGACACGGCGGACAGGCTTTACTTCGAGCCGCTCACGCCGGAGGACGTCGCCGGCGTGCTGGCCGTAGAGCGGCCTATGGGCGTGGTAGTAGCGTTCGGCGGCCAGACCGCCATCAAGCTGACACGGGCGCTGAACCAGATGGGCATGCGCATACTGGGATCCAGCGCGGACAGCATCGACGCGGCTGAGGACCGGGAGAAGTTCGACGAGCTGCTCAACGCGCTGGGCATAGAGAGGCCGCGCGGCCGCACCGTCATCAACGAGGAGGAGGCGGTCGAGGCGGCGGCGAGTCTGGGTTATCCCGTGCTGGTGCGCCCCAGCTACGTGCTGGGCGGCCAGAACATGATACTGGCCTATGGCGAGGCGGACATCCGGGAATACATGCGGATCATACTGCGCCAAGGGATTGAGAACCCCGTGCTTATCGACCAGTACCTGCAGGGAACAGAGCTTGAGGTAGACGCGATCTGCGACGGCGAGGACATACTCATCCCCGGGATCATGGAGCACATTGAGCGCGCCGGCGTGCACAGCGGGGATTCCATCGCCGTGTACCCGGCCTGGAACCTGAACGGCGTGACCATCGACAGGCTGATCGAGGCGACACGCTCTCTGGCGCTGGGGTTGGGCACCGTAGGGTTGATCAACATCCAGTATATATTGCATGATAACCAGATCTACGTGATAGAGGCGAACCCGCGCGCGTCGCGGACCGTCCCGTATATCAGCAAGGTTACCGGATTGCCGATGGTGGATGTGGCCGTCAGGGTGATGCTAGGACGGAAACTATCGGAGCTGCCGTATGGTACGGGATTGTTCCGCAAGAGCGCGTATTACGCGGTCAAGGTCCCCGTGTTCTCGTTCGAGAAGCTGGCCGACGTGGATACGCAGCTAGGCCCGGAGATGAAGTCGACAGGCGAGGTGCTGGGCGTGGCGCGGACGCTGGAGGAGGCGTTGGTCAAGGGGCTGGTGGCGGCCGGGTATAGGATGGACAGGAGTGGCGGCGCGTTGTTCGCCGTGCGGGACAGCGATAAGCCCGACGCCGTGAGGATCGCGAGGAAATATGCCGCGATGGGCTGGAAACTGTACGCGACGGCGGGAACAGCGCAGGCCTTCGATGAGGCGGGGCTGGAGGTTGTCCATCTGCCGCCGCTGACCGCCGACATCGATTCCATACTGGCGCTGCTGGATTCAGGGGTGATCAACACCGTTATATCCACATCCAGTAAGGGAAGGTTCCCGACACGGGCCAGCGTGCGGTTAAGGCGTAAGGCGGTGGAGAGGTCGATACCATGCCTAACCAGCCTGGATACGGCGGCGGTGCTGGCGAACGCGCTGGCCAGCAAGTACACGCTCTCCAACATAGAGCTGGTGAACGTAGCGGGCATGCGGCATGAGAAGACGCGCCTGAGGTTCGTTAAGATGCGCGGAAGCGGGAACGATTATATATACTTCGACTGCTTTGAGCAGACGGTGGATAGCCCGGAATCAATAAGCGTGCAGGTGTCCAGCCGCAGGTTCGGGGTCGGCGGCGACGGGATCGTGCTGATACTCCCGCCCGAGGATGGTCATAACGGCGCGGACGCGGTAATGAGGATGTTCAACGCCGACGGGTCGGAAGCGGAACTGGCCGGGAACGCGCTGCGGTGCGTCGCGAAGTATCTTTATGAGTCGGGAAGGGTTAGGAAGGATACGATAGCGATACATACCGAGGGCGGGTTGAAGCGGGTAAGGGTGTATGAGCGGGCTGGGATTGTGGAATCGGCGCGCGTGGCGATGGGGCGGGTAACGTTCGAGCCGGGGAAGGTGCCCGTAAAGCTGGGAGGCGGCGCGGGCGGCGAGGTGATCGGAGTAGAGGCGGAGGTTGGAGGAGCCGTAGAGCGGGTTACATGCCTGTCGATGGGGAATCCGCATTGCGTGATATTCGTGCCGGATGTAAGTCAGGCGGCGGTAGCGGAGCGGGGGGCGGCCATTGAGAGGGATCCGGTGTTCCCGCAGCGGGTGAACGTATCGTTCGCGCAGGTTGAGGGGCGGCATACGCTGCGCATGCGAACGTGGGAGCGGGGTATCGGGGAGACGCTCTCGTGTGGGACCGGAGCATGCGCGGCGGCGGCGGCGGCGGTTAGGCTGGGGTTGATCGAGCCGGGGGATACGACGGCGCGCATGCCCGGGGGCGACCTGTTGGTTAGAGTAGAGGACGATGAGATCTGGCTGACAGGCGACGCGGTGAAGGACTTTGAGGGGGTTGTGGATATCTAGCTAAGCAAGCGCAAAGCCTGGAGGAACAAACTACCCTGGCCACGAGGGTCCAGCGTCACGCTGGTCAGGGGGTCAAGGGGGGTGAAACCCCCTTGCGGGGTCTGGGGCAGCGCCCCAGCGCGTCCAACCCCGTAAACTCCACGTAAAGGGCAAAGCCCGCAAGGTTTATTTATGCCCTGCGGGGCTGGGGCTGGTTGGTTTCGGCCGGGGGACGGGGGGGGGGGGGGGGGGGGGGGGGGGGGGGGGGGGGGGGGGGGGGGGGGGGGGGGGGGGGGGGGGGCGGGGGGGGGGCGCGGGGCGGGGGGCCGGGGCGGCCGCGGGGGCGGGGGGGGCGGGGGGGCCGG
>JAISWI010000101.1 GCA_031270865.1 Oscillospiraceae bacterium | reverse complement strand
AAGTCACTTCTTCTTCCGAAGTCACTTCTTCTTCCGAAGTCACTTCTTCTTCCGAAGTCACTTCTTCTTCCGAAGTCACTTCTTCTTCCGAAGTCACTTCTTCTTCCGAAGTCACTTCGTCTTCCGAAGTCACTTCTTCTTCCGAAGTCACTTCGTCTTCCGAAGTCACTTCTTCTTCCGAAGTTCCATCGTCTTCCGAAGTTCCATCGTCTTCCGAAGTTCCATCGTCTTCCGAAGTTCCATCGTCTTCCGAAGTCCCCTCATCTTCCGAAGTTTCTTCGTCTTCCGAAGTCCCCTCATCTTCCGAAGCTTCCTCACCTACCGAAGCTTCCTCGATAATGGTTTCCGCTTCAGCCTCACTGTCGATCTCGGTGATGGTGCTTATCTCATCATCAACTTCATCCTCGGTGATGAACGCGATATCCTCACCCTCGGTATCTTCTTCGGAGGCATCGCCCTCACCCTCGGAATCGGCAGGGGGCAGCGCGTCGCCTTCGGTATCCTGCTGGGCGTCGTCGGTAATCCGCGCCTCGGTTTCCGGGGCGGGCGTGGTTTCATCGGACGCGAGGACTTCGGGGTTGACTGCGTCCTCAGGTTCTACGGATTCCTCCGCGCCCTCGGGTTCTTCGGCATCCTCGGGTTCATCAACCACGTCGGGCAGCCTGATGGTCACGGACCTCGACGCGTATACCCGCGCCTCGCCCTCGCCATTGTACAGGGTGACCGTCACCTTAAAGGGATACGCGGACGCCTCCAGGCTAAGCTCCCTGACATAGGGACGCGACTGGTCTATATCCCACTCGGATGAGAACTTCACGCTTGAAACCTTGCCGTCGCCCTCGCCTTCCTCGACGACGACACGGTAGCCCTCCGCGCTGCCCGTGAAGTTAACGATATAGCGATTGTCCGGACTATACACGGATGGCGCTATAGTAACCACCGGCGGCTCCGGCTTCACCGGAGGCTCGGCGGGCGTGACGGGGTCCGTGGCGGGGTCCGTGGCTAGCGCGGCGGGATCAACCGCCGGGGCATCCGGTTCCGTCACGATGGGTAATTCCGGCGCGGCCTGCGGTTGGTCGGCGGCGTTGGTATCCTGCCCGGTGGTATCGCCTGAACCGCCTATTAAGCCATCAATCCAGCCTCCTCCAGATTCCCCAGATTCCAATTCCGTCCGCGCGTAGGCGGTTATGCCCGTCCCCATTGTGACCAGGCACGCGACAGCCAGCACGACGGATAACAGTCTGCGCAGCTCGCTTCTCATGTGGCTCCTCCTTATCCGCGTACTCGCGGAGTGTATGAAGATTGTTACGAGCTATATTATACCATACGTTCCGAAAATTTCAAGTGTGTATCGAAAGATTTACAAAAATATTTCTTGAGGCTGTCGGGACATGGCTTGCCCGCCCGGACACGGCTTGGTGTAATGGCCATGGCTTGCCCGTCATAGGTTTTCAGCGGACGATCCGGTAAGGAGGGCGCCGCAGTGATCAAGCGTATTTGGGAATATTTGACAAACAACGCGCGTTGGATGGGCGGATGCCTTGCGATGCTGGCGGTGGGATGGGCGCTGTCCCCGGCGGCGCAGCCGGTCTGGTGGTTCCGGCAAGCGGAACCGGAGGCGACACCCGCGCCGGAGCCAGCGCCCATCAGCGACATACTGCTAAGCGACGGCACGCCCGCCGACCCCGCCACCCGCGCGATACTGCTGGCCACGCCCATATACCAGCCAACGGCGGACGGGCCGCTCACGGGACATACCATCGCCATCGATCCCGGCCACGGCGGTTACGACGGCGGGGCGCGCGCGGCCAATCGCGGGTTGTGGGAGAAGGTATACAACCTGCAGATCGCGCTCACGCTGAAGGACCTGCTCACGGCAAACGGCGCGACCGTGGTCATGACCCGCGACACCGACGCCGCGCTCAACGACCCAAACCCGCCTGGCCGCAAGAAGCGTCAGGACATGGAACGCCGCGCCGAGCGCGTATTAACCCACGGCGCGGAGATGCTGTTATCCATCCATCAGAATGATTATCGTATAGCCTCGCAGCACGGCCCGCAGGTATTCTACAGGAAGGATTGTCCGGCGGGGCGTGAGCTGGCCACGCTGCTCCAGACGAACCTCAACGAGTCGCTCTACCCCGGATCACGCCGACGCGCGAACGTCGGGGATTTCTACATCAACTCGCTGGGGATACCGTCCGCGCTGGTGGAGTGCGGGTTCCTGTCAAACGCCGCCGAGGAGAAGAAGCTGCGCGACCCAGAATACCAGCGGCAGATAGCGGACGCGCTCGTCAAGTCCGTGGCGGAGTGGTTCGCGATGGAGAAATTGCCGGAAGCGGCGGCGAGGGAGGTTAGGTAGAAAGGGGATACTCTACCGCCTCTGGCAGGATTCCCTTCGCGCCCTCTGCCCTCTACCACCGCTGTGTCTAGGTATGCGCGAAGTCCCTCTGTCGCCTCTGTGCCGGGGTATGCGCGAAGTCCCCTCTGTTGCCGTTATGTCGTGGTATGCGCGAAGTCCCCTCTGTCGCCTCTGTGCCGGGGTATGCGCGAAGTCCCCTCTGTTGCCTCTGTGCCGGGTATGCGCGAAGTCCCCTCTGTTGCCTCTGTGCCGGGTATGCGCGAAGTCCCCTCTGTCGCGTGAGGGAGGCATCTCCCCCTAGGAGGCAACAAGGAAGCTTGAAGCGGCGTTCCAAACCTCTTGCCCCCCCTTTAGGGTAGATGCCTCCCTCACGCGACCGAGGGGGGCGGGGCGAATCCCGCCTCAGGCAGTAAAAGGAACCCCCACAGTTATCCACACCGCCCCCCGAGCCTTACCTCCCCCGCCGTGACCGCCATCAACGCGCCCTCGCCGCCGCGCGTCCTCACCTGAAACCCATACCTGCCGAAAAACCCCTCGCAGCCCTCCGGCGCGTACAGCCGCGCCTCCCGCGCCGCGTGCCCAAACGCGCGGTCCAGCATCATCCGCGTGAGCAGATCCCCGAAACCCTGCCCGCGCAGATCCTCGCGCACGGCGACCGCCTCCAGCCAGAACGCGCCGTCTTCATAATACATCCGTCCAGCCGCCGCCAGCGACCCATCAGCGTCGAACAACACCGCCGCCCGCGCCACATCCCCACGCGCGGCGAACGCCCCGCTCCGCGCGTCGTCCCAATGGAACGCCTCGCGCCACAGCGACATAACCTCGCCGGGCGGCTCGCCCTCGGGATACCAGCGGCCCGATATCACGCCTTGCCCGCCTCCGCGTCCAACGGCTCAACGACCATCACGCGCGGCTCGTCGGTGGGCGAGGTGTCCTTGCGATCCAGCGGGATGTAACTGCCGTCGGCCTGCTCGACGCGCACGGAGTCCAGCGTCGCGATCATGCTCCGCCGGAATTCCTCTATGTATTGCCGCCGCAGCGCCTGTTGTTCCGCCGCCTCGACCGCCGTCAAGCCCTCGCCGCGCTGTTTGCGCGACAGCTCGTTGATACGCTCGATGTCCCCTTTTACCATAATCCCCCTTATACCCGCAGCGCCGCGCCAAAGTTATCCGCAAGCTTGGCCAGCAGCGACTCCAACAGCGGGTTAACCTCCGCGTCTGTGAGCGTGCGCTCCGGCGAGCGGAACGTCAGCGCGAAGGCCGCGCTCTTCCTGCCCTTGCCAACCTGAGCGCCCCGGTATACGTCGAACAGCCTGACCGACTCGACAAGCCCGCTCGACCGCTCCATCATGTCGGCCACCGGGCCTAACTGAACCGAATCATCCATCACCAGCGCGACGTCGCGCGTCACCGCCGGATGTCGCGGCGGCTCGTTGATCCTTGAGATCGCGGCCTGACGCTCCAACACCGCGCCCAGGTCGATCTCGGCCAGATACGCGCGTCCGCCTACCTCGAACCGCTCGGCGACATCCGGATGAACCTCGCCCAGCCTCGCGATAACCGCGCCATCCGCCGCGACCAGCCGCGCCGACCGTCCCGGATGATAATAGCTGTCCGCGCCAGCCTCCACACGGCATAGTATGCCCCGGTTCGCCAGCAGCGACCGCGTTATCCCGCGAATCTTATAAAAATCGAATCCCGCGCCGTAACCGCCGACACACAGCGTCTGCCGCTCGAAGGGCAGCTCGCCCTCACCGCGCGGCTTACCGTCAACAACCGTCTCGAACGCCGCCGCTGTCTCGAACAACAGGCATCCGTCCAGCTTGCGGTTCTGGTTCAGCGCAAGCGCGGTGAGCATCGCCGGGACCAGCGTCGGGCGCATGATGGAGGTGTCCTCGCCCAGATAGTTTCGCAGCGCGAGCGGGGACAGGCGCGGGTCGCCCTCGTTAAGGTTCAGCCAGCCCAATACGGCCGGGCGTATGAACGACGAGCCGTATATCTCAAACCCGCCCCACGCGCGGAGCAGGCCCTTCAGCGCATCCGTCAAGCGCATGCGCGGGCTGCGCTGGCCGGGCATGCCCGCGCCTACGGGCAGAGTCGATTTAAGCGTGAGGTATCCATGAAGGCGCAGCGCCTCCTCCGTGAGGTCGGCCTCCTGATCCACGTCCTGCCGGAACTCCGGCGGAACGACGCGCAGTTTGCCGCCGCCCTGCTCGACCGCGAAGCCCAGCGAGCGCAGTATCCGCGCCATCTCAACGTCCGGCACGTCAACGCCCATCGCTGAGCGCATCCTGCCGCAGTCGGCCTCTATCACCGGGCGCGGCTTCGGGTCTGGGTAGATGTCGATCATGCCCTGCGCCACGTCGCCAGCGTCCAGCAGGTTCACCAGCTGGCGCGCGCGGCGCATCGCCTCGCCCGCCGTGTACGGGCTGACGCCCTTCTCGAACCGCGCCGACGCCTCCGTCCGCATGCCCAACGCCCGGCTGGTCAGTCGTATGCCCGTGCGGTCGAACGCGGCGCACTCGAACAATATCGTCTTCGTCGATTCGGTGATCTCGCTCTCCTCGCCGCCCATGATACCGGCCAGTCCCGTCGCGTTTTCCGCGTCCGCGATAACCAGCATCGCGTCGGTCAGCGTCCGCTCCTTGCCATCCAGCGTGGTGAGCGTCTCGCCGGGATTCGCGCGGCGCACGACTATCTTGCGATCGCGCGCGCGGTCCAGGTCAAACGCGTGCATCGGGTGACCGGTCTCCAGCATGACATAGTTGGTTATATCTACAATATTGTTTATCGGGCGCACGCCCGCGCCGCGCAATGCCTTGCGCATCCACATCGGCGAAGGCGCGACACGCGCGTTATCGATCGCGCAAGCCACGTAGCGCGGGCACAGCCCGTAATCCAGCACGGTCACGCTGGCGTAATCCGTCACTGGCCCCGCCGACTCACGCGCGGAGATCTCCGGTTTGGCGAACGACGTCCCCAATACAGCCGCGCTCTCGCGGGCAATCCCCCAGACGCTCAGGCAGTCGGGGCGGTTGGCCAACACCTCGAAGTCGAACACCGTGTCGTCTATGCCCAGTATGGGCTTTACGTCCGAACCGGGTTGATGCGGCTCGTTGAATATGAGGATGCCGTCCACGCCCGCGCCGGGATAAAGCGAGTCGGGCACGCCCAGCTCCGCGCCGCTGCAGAGCATGCCGTCGGAAACCTCGCCGCGCAGTTTGCCCGGCCTAATCCTTATGGGAGATGAATTATCGCCCCCAGCATGGCCGCCTGGCAGCGTCGCGCCGGACTTCGCCACGGGCACATACGCGCCGACTGACGCCTCGGTGATGTTGGGCGCTCCCGTCACCACCTGTATCACATCGCCGCCGACATCAACGGTCGTGACCATCAGGTGGCTGCTGTTGGGATGCTTGCGAACGGCCTCGATCCTGCCCACGACCACGCCGCTTATCCCCGCGCCCAGCTCCTCATAACCCTCAACGCCGTTGCCCGCCATAACCATCTTATCACGGTAAACGTCCGGCGGTACGGGTATACCCGCGTATTCCTTAATCCACGAAAGCGGCAGCCTCACTCCCCGCGCCTCCCTTCGGTTTGCGCGGAACCGCCGCGTCCCGCGCCCAGCATCCGCGCGTCGCCCTCGAACAGCCAGCGCATGTCTGGTATGCCAAAGCGCTGCATGGCCAGCCGCTCCAGCCCCATCCCGAACGCGAAGCCCGAATATACCGCGCTGTCTATGCCGCACAGCTCAAGCACCTTCGGGTTGACCATGCCGCAGCCCAGCACCTCCACCCAGCCCGTTCCCTTGCAGACCCTGCACCCGCCCGCGCCCTTGCACGCGGGGCAGGTCAGGTCCACCTCCGCCGACGGCTCCGTAAACGGGAAGAACGACGGCCTGAACCGCACGTTAACCTCCGGTCCGTATACGCGCCTGGCGAACGCCTCCAGAGTGCCCTTCAGGTCTGACATGCTCACGCCCTTGTCGATGTACAGCCCCTCGATCTGGTGGAACACCGGGGAATGCGTCGCGTCCGCCTCGTCCGCGCGATAGCACCTGCCCGCGCTGATGATCCGGATGGGCGGCTTGCGCGAGAGCATCGTCCGCGCCTGGACGGGCGAGGTGTGCGAGCGCAGGACGATGTTGTCCTCTATATAGAAGGTATCCTGCGCGTCGCGGGCCGGGTGGTGCCTGGGCTGGTTGAGCAGCTCGAAGTTATACAGGTCGTACTCTACCTCCGGCCCCTCCACTACCTCATAGCCCATCCCGGAGAACAGGTCTACCAGTTCGTCCAGTATGGTGGATATGGGGTGCAGCAAGCCAAGCGGGTAATCCTCGCGGGGCTCGGTGACGTCGAGCGTCTCGCCAGCCAGCGCGAGAGCGCGGGCGGCCTTCTTCACCCCGGCCTCACGCGCGGCGAACGCGGACTCCATCTCAACCCGCGCCGCGTTGATCCACTTGCCCGCCTCTGGACGCTCGGCCGCGCTTAACTGGCCCAGCCCGCGCAGCAGCGCGGACAGCGGGCCCTTCTTGCCCAGGTATTGGACCCTTAACGCCTCCAGCGACTGCGGCGTGTCCGCGCCGTCCAGCGCCGCGCGGGCTTCATCCAACAGTGCGCCAATCCGTTCACGCATTATACCGACCCCTTCCAGTCCCATATAACAATTAATATGGGACAAAAAACAACGCCCCCCATCCCGCTAGGACGAAGGCGACGCGGCCTGTCCCCAACAAGGCCTTTATCTATATAGTATACCACATGTTCCCAAGGATTGCAAGGGGGCCGGCGATAGAAACGCCAGTCCCGGATTTGGCATGGTTGGCATGTTTGGTTGGTTTTGTTGGGCGGTTGACCCGCGCGGCGGTTTCTGGTAAGATAGTCATAACAGGACAGTCGGGAGGCGCAAAGCGGCCATGGCAAAGGATAAAGGCGATGCGTTGTCGGCCATACAAGCGCAGCCCATGTATAAGGACCGGGCGTTCGTGAGGATGTTCGATAACGCCGACAGGCAGAGAGAGCTGTACGCCGCGCTGGTCCGCGCGGATATCGATCCCAACGCCAAGATTGAAATGAAAACCTTGAAGAACGCGCTCTTCATGGGTTGGCTCAACGACCTCGCGTTCACGATAAACGACGTGGTTGTCGTCCTGGTCGAGCAACAGTCCACCGACTGCGTCAACATGGCCACGCGTATCTTTGTATACCTCGCGCTGGTCTACCAGCGCATGATAACTACTAATGAGATCACGCGCCCGGACAGGTTCATGCTGCCCAAGCCGATGTTCTGCGTGCTGTACAACGGCAAGAGGCCGCTGGGCTACGACTCGGTGAAGCTGTCCGATTCGTTCATAAAGTCGGATATGCCGGCGTTGATGGAATGTCATATTGACATGGAGGTCCCCATCTATGATCTTCATGACCCAAAGAACGCGGACATGGTGTCGCGCAGCGAGTACCTGTCCGGCTACGTGGCGCTGGTCGGTACATACCGGGCGCGCCTGGAGTCGGGCGAGGATAAGGACTCCGCGATGAAGCATACTATAGAAGAACTGATATCACGAAATATATTGGTTGGTTTCCTGGAAAAAGAAGGAATGGAGGTAATGAGCATGCTGTCCGCTGAGTTTAACTTCGCGGAGACGCTGGTGGCCTGGAAGGATTCGGGGAAGCAGGAGGGGCGAATAGAGGGACGAGTAGAAGGACGCGTAGAGGGACGCGTAGAAGGGCGGGTAGAGGGGCGAATAGAGGGGATTGAGATCGGCGAACGGAAACGTGAGCGCCAATTCGCCTGGGATATGATCCAAGAGGGATATCCTGACGTCGCTATCAAGAAGTTAACCGGCCTGACCCGCGCGGACTTTGTTGCTGAGTTGGTATGATATCATACAGATTCCTACAAGGGAGGCGTTTATTCTCTAGAGAGGAATGGAGGTAATGAGCATGCTGTCCGCTGAGTTTAACTTCGCGGAGACGCTGGCGGCATGGAAGGATTCAGGGAAGCAGGAGGGACGAGTAGAAGGACGCGTAGAGGGACGCGTAGAAGGGCGGGTAGAGGGGCGAATAGAGGGGATTGAGATCGGCGAACGGAAGCGTGAGCGCCAATTCGCCTGGGATATGATCCAAGAGGGATATCCTGACGTCGCTATCAAGAAGTTAACCGGCTTAACCCGCGCGGACCTCGCCCAGGAACCCATTTGACCCCTACGCCGCCTTCTCCCCCGTCCGCGCGTGGCGCAGCGTGAATGTAAACCTTACACCGCCTTCCGGCGGATTCTCCGCGCGTATGGTTTCGCCCAGCCTCGCCAGCAATTCCCGCGCTATCGCAAGCCCCAGCCCTGTGCCATGCCCCGCGTGCGCCTTATCCGCCTTGTAGAACCGCTCGAACACATGCGGCAGGTCCTCTGGCGCGATGCCGCTGCCCGTGTTCGCCACGTATATCTCAGTCACGCCGCCTGATGCCTCCGCGCCAATCGTGACCACGCCGCCCTTGGGCGTGAACTTCTCGGCGTTGTCCAGCAGCGCGACCAGCACCTGCTCTATCCGGTCAGGGTTGCCGAACCCAACGGGCAGCGACTGCGGCAGGTCACGCTCCAGGGTAAGCCCGCGCTCGACGACGCGCGGCTCGATCATGTCCGCTATCTGGCGCAGCAGAGGCAACGGCCCGAACTCCATCTTCTCCAGCGCGAGCGCGCCCGACTGCAGGCGCGACAGCTCCAGCATGTCGTCGACCAGCCGCGACAGCCTCACAGTCTCGCGCAGCAGTATGTCGTATATCTCCTGCTTCTTCCCTTCCTGTTGAATCATGCCGTCGCTCAGCGGCTCGATCAGACAGCGAAGCGCGGTCAGCGGCGACCGCAGCTCGTGCGACACGTTGGCCACGTAGTCGCGCCGCGTCTGCTCCAGGCGTATCGCCTGCGTCTCGTCGCGGAAAACCCCCACCGCGCCTATCGCCGCGCCATCCCGTGAACGCATGGGCAGCACCTTGCACGCCCATATCCGCTCCCCTTGCGGTGAGGACTGTTTAAGCTGGAAGGCCGTTTGCGTGTTCTCGCGCATCGCGGCGCGGAACGCCTCGCCTATCATCTCGGGCAGCGGGTCGCCCGCGCGTACGGGCAGCACGGCCATCAGCGTCAGGTTGATTTGGTTGATTACGCCATTACCGTCGACCGAAAGTATCCCCTCGTCCAGCGCGTTGAGTATGCGCAGGGCGCGGACACGCTCTACCTGCAGCGCGTCCTGCGATCGGCACACCTTCTCGGACAGCGCGTTCAGCGCGACGGCCAGCTCGCCCAACTCGCCCCCGGCGCGGATGTCGACTGGTGTCTGTAAGTCGCCCTCGGCCATGCGCACCGCGCGCTCACGCACGCTGTACAGCGGCTTGATGATCTGCATCGCGGCCATCGCGCACAGCGGCATCAGTATCAGCATCGACAGCACGGACGATACCTTCAGGGTATGCCGCAGCGCGGCGATCACCGCGCTGACCATCGGCAGCGGCACCCGCGCCTCGACCAGCAGCTGGGGCACCCAAAACTCATACATCGATAACGATAAGGTGGATGAAACCATGATACCCAGCATGACCAGCAGCATCACGCGCTTGATCGTGAAGCTCTTCCATATCACCACGAGCGAAGACCGCCGCTTCCCGCGCGGGAACAAGCCCGCCGACCGGACGCCATCGCGGAACGCCCTGGCCGGGTTCATCAGGCCTCCGCCTCGAACTTGTAGCCCACGCCGTATACCGTGGTGATCTGCCACTTAGCCCCGGGCGCGGACAGTTTCTGGCGCAGCCGCTTGATGTGGGTGTCCACGGTGCGCGAGTCGCCGTAATAATCATACCCCCACACCTGCGAGAGTATCGTCTCGCGCGGGAACACGCGTCCTGGGTGCGAGGCCAGCAACGCGAGCAACTCCACCTCGCGCGGGGTCATCGCCACGCTCTCCCCGTCCAGCCGGACCGTGTAGCTGTCAGGCAGTATCTCCAACGCGCCGAACACCAGCGAACCCGCCGACCCGTCGCGCGTCTGGCCGTTCGCGCGGCGCAGCACAGCCTTTATGCGCGATACAACCTCCCGCGGCGAGAACGGTTTGACGATATAATCATCCGCGCCCAGCTCCAACCCCAGCACCCGGTCGAACTCCTCGCCCCGCGCGGTCAGCATGATCACCGGGACCTGCGAGACCTTGCGCAGCGCGCGGCATATGTCCATGCCGGACAGCTCGGGCATCATGATATCCAGCAGCACCAGGCTGGGCTCAGGCACGGAGGTGGCGGCGGTCAAGGCCTGCGGCCCGGTATACGCGCATCGGTGCGCGAACCCCTCCGCTTCCAAATATAAGCTTAGCGACTGGTGGACTATCGGGTCGTCGTCACACACCAGTATCAACGGCTGGGACATACCCGCCTCACCTGAACAGGTTCGCCAGCCGCTGGAGGAATGATTCGGCCTCCGGCTCCGGCTCCCCGGCAAACACCACGCCGGGCGCTGTTATCGCGTCCGCCCGCAGCGTGAACTGAACCGCGTCCACCACGCCTATCCGTGGGTCGGCGAACGACTCGGGCTGGTAGCCGCTCCGGTCGAATGACGCCATCATACCGTCGATGGCTTCGGCGGCCTTGTCCGGTATCGAGGCAACGCCCTCGTGAAACTGGCCATACTGTTCGCTCAACTGGTTCAGCCCGTCCAGCAGTTGGGTCAGGCCTTCCGCTTGCGAGACCATGCCGGCCATCTGGGTTCCGGCCTGGCTAAGGTTGCCCGACACGGTGTCCAATCCAGTCCGCAGCGGCGGTATCGCTTGCGCGAACGCGGCGGCCTGAGGCTGCGCCTCGGCCAGCGCGGAGCCGGCGGCGGCCGCGGCCGCGTAACCCGCGGCCAACTGGTCCAGCAGGGCCTTGGATTCCGGCGCGGCCTCATACAGCGCGGCCAGCGATTCCTCTGTGATGGGCTCGGTCGGCAGCGCGGCGGCCAGCTGGCTGATGGAGTCGGCGATGGCCGCCAGCCCTGTCTCCATCTGTCCCAGCTGGCGCGAGGTCCCGGTCAGCGCGGCGTTCATCAGCGTCAGGCCCTGGTTCATCTGGGTGACCGACGGCATGGCCGGCTGGCCAGATTCTTCATCGCCGTTCATCGCCGTGTCCAGCGCCGAGGACATATCGGCCAACGCCTGTTGGATCAGCGCGGAGCCGTCGGTCAACTGGTCGAACTGCGCCAGCATGGGCTTGATGTCGGGCAGCGGGATATCCATCGAGAACGGCGCGGCGGCTATCGTGACAGCGCCCATCTCGAAGTCCGTCACGTCCGCTTCCAATGAGAAATACAGCGGCGAGCCGGGCAGCGCGGTCGCGGTGACCTGCCGCGACATACCGGCGTCCGCCAATATCGCGCCACTGGCCGACACATTGCGGCAAAGCCGCTTGGACAACGCTAGCGAGGCTTGCAGCGCGTAGTTATCGAAATATGATGAATCTGGGGCGGCGGCGTTCCTAACCGCGCCGACCATGACGCCCAGACGCCCGGACTTCCCGCCCAACTCCTCCGGCGAGATCTCCTCGCCGTCGAGCGTGTACCTAATCATAAATATCCACGGCAGCGTGGTATCCGCAAGCGTTCCCTGGTATGAGAACGGCTCGCCCGCCTCCAGCGTCACCTCGACCGCCTGTTCCTCCGGGATGAACGCAAGCCCGTCCGCTCCCGTGAGGTTGGTCAGCGACGCGTAGCCGCCGTAGTCGACAGCCACGCCGGACTCATCCGACAGCAGCGTATTCACTATGTACAGCCCGCGAACGCCGCCCGACGCGTCCAACGCGCCGTAGACGGTCTCCTCCTTGGCATACTCCAGCCCGGAACCAGCCGCGGACTCGGCGTAAACAGCCGCGCCGGACAGCATGGTAAGGACCAGCAAACAGGTCAGGATCACCTTTATACTCATTCGCTTACACTCCCTTCAGTTTCCGTATCCGTATCCGCGTCCGTTTCCGCCTCAGGCATCGGTTTGGCCAACTTATTAAGGAACCCCGCGCCAATCGTCGTGCGCCGGATAACGCCGTCAAGCGCGGCGCACGCGGCCGGCAGGAAGAACACCACCAGCAGGATGGACAGCGCGGTGCCACGGGCAAGCAGCACGCCCATCTGCCTGACTATCTCGTTGGTGGAGGTCATCGACAGCGCGACGCCCGCGCCGGAGAGTATCAGCCCGGATACCATTATCGAGCCGAAGGTCTTGCTGGTGGAGCGGGCGATCGCGTCGCGCCGGCCGCGCCGCTTGCGGTTCTTCATGTAGTGGTCGGTGAAGAGTATCGCGTAGTCCACCGTCGCGCCCAGCTGGACCGTCGAAACGACCAGGTAGCCCAGATAACACAGCGGGGAGCTGGTGAAGTAAGGCACGCTTAGATTGATCCATGTCGCGGTCTGGATGGTCAGCGTGAGCAGAAGCGGCAGCGACACCGATCGGAACGTCAGCAGCAGCACAAGGATGATCGCGCCGATGGCCACGTAGTTTACCACCGACTGGTCCTTGGTGACGACCTCGCGCATGTCATACATGCTCGCGTGTTGTCCGGTCACCAGCGCTTTGCCGGGATAGAGCGCGTCGGCGGCGGCGCGGATATCCTCAACCAGTTGGAACGCCTCGGGGCTTTCCTCCTCCGCTTGCGCGTAGATGATGATCCGGCTCCAGCCGCCCGACTGGAACATGACCAGCGCGTCGGGCGGGACCATCTCGGGCGGGATAGCGGTCCCAACCCGCGTGGCGTACGAGACTACGCCCGTCACGCGCGGTACGGCGGCCAGCGCGTCGGACAGTAGCGCCTCCCTGCCCGGATCGCCAGAGGGAACCAGCGCGACCAGCGGCTGCGACGAGCCGAACACATCCTTGATACGCGCGGCCTCGTCCATATGCGCGTCGTCGTCGGAGACGGCGGACATGCCATAGACGAAGGTATTCGCGCTCTGCGCGATGTACGCCGGGGCGACGACCAGCAATACCGCCGCAAGCGCGACCCAGCGCGTCTTGAACAGCGCGGAGCCCACGCCGTATGTCTTGTGCCCGTTCTTCACATTCACCTTGGAACGCGCGAAGTTGGGCAGCAGCGAACGGTGGCGGGTCTTATCCAGCATGGGCAGGCAGCACAGCGTGAGCGACGGCAGCAGGACCACCACAGCCAAGAAGCTCAGCGCGATGCCCTTGACCAGGTTCAGCCCGAGGTCCGCGCCTATCCCGAACTTCATGAACATCAGCGCGAGGAACCCGAAGAACGTAGTGGCAGCGCTGGCGGAAATCGCCCCGAACGAGAACGTCATCGCCTCGCCCATCGCCTCGAACGGCGAAACGCCGCGCTCCCGGTTCGCCTTGAAGCGGTGCAGCAGGAACACCGCGTAATCCAGCGAGACGGCCATCTGCAGTATCGGGCTTACCGTCTGAGTGATGAAGGACACGTCCTTGAAGAATATGTTCGTGCCCATGTTGATGAGCACGGACGCGCCAATCACCGCAAGGTAGAGCAGCGGCTCCAGCCACGCGCCGGTGGATATGACGAGCACGAGCAGGATCAGCGGCAGCAGAATCAGCATCGCGTTGCGCGTCTCGATGGACGCGAGGCGCTGTATCCTCGCCGCGTCGACGGCGTGCCCGGCCAGCGCGTCGCCGGGCCTCAGTATCGCGCGGACGCCGTCCACCGCCTCGGCCTCGCGCCCGCCCTCTATCTCAAGGGAATACAGCGCGTTGCCGTCCTTATAGTATGACTCGGCCACAGCTTGGTCGGCCATCTCTATCGGGACGCTGGTATCGACCAGGTCGTCCAGCCACGCGACGGACGCCACCCCGTCCACGGCGGCCAGCTCACGCTTGAAGGCCAGCGCGTCGGACAGGGAGATGTCAGCGGCCATGACCCGCGCGTTCTCGGAGGCCGTGGTGAACGCGGCGTCCATCGCCTTTAGCGCGAGCGTGGACGGCGCGGACTCCGGCAGGTAGTCCACCAGGTTATTGTTGACCGTTACCCCGAATGACAGCGCGGCCCCAACCAGCGCGGCGACCGTGAATACCGTGACGACCAGCCGCCTGTGCCTTAGCGACCATCGCGAGAATGCTGCCGTACCGCCCACCCCTTCCATTTCGCGGCCGGGCGACGGACCCGGCCTCATCGGTTTCTAATCTGTCTGAACGCAGGGTGAAACCCGCGCTTTTACCCATGATATACGCTTGTTTACGGTTGCGAACCGTCCCATAATCAATTATACTAATATGGAAGGCGGGTTGCAACCGCGCAAGGCATTGTTTACGTTAGGTTCACATGTAAATAACTGGACTTGGAGGAATCCTATCGATGGATAACGGTTGGACGCGCAGGATACTGGCAGCCGCAACGATAACCGCCGCGCTTATGGCGCAGCCCGCGGTTATGGCGGCTCAGACCACTCCGGAGGAGGTTCCGCTGGATACGCGGCGGGCATATACGCTCATGGGGCTTGACCTGGAATCCGGGCGCGACTGGGAAACCCACGCGTTCTTTACGGCGATGCGCGAAAAAACGGGCGTGGACCTCATATTCCGACAGTATACGGACGAAGCCTCGTACCAGGCCGCCAAGGACACCGCGTTCGCCTCGGGCGACCTGCCCGACGTATTCTTCAAGGCCGCGCTCTCGCCGGAGGAGGAGCTTAGGTACCGCGCGTCCGGCCAACTGGTCGACCTCGCGCCGCTGCTGGAATCCTACGCGCCGACGCTGTCGGGCATACTGGACGCGCGAGAGGACTGGCGCGGCGCGATCACGCATCCCGACGGCTCGATAGCAGCGCTGCCCAGCCTCAACGGGTACGAGCGGCAGTGCTACATATGGATCAACCAAACATGGCTGACCTCGCTGGGGCTGCCCATGCCCGCGACGTTCGCCGAGTTCGCCGACACGCTGGCCGCGTTCCGCGACCGCGACCCGAACGGCAACGGCAAGAAGGATGAGCTTCCATTGAGCATAATCGGCCCGTGGGAAGCGAAATTCTTCCTGCACGCGTTTGGTTTGGTTCCCAATGACTATAATATTTATGTGGATGGGACTGGGACGGTGAGGTTCGCGCCGCTGGAACCGGGTTACCGGGATTTCGTAGAAGCGACGCGCTCACTGATGCTGGATGGTCTTCTTGACCCGCTGTCGTTCCGGCAGGGGCAAACGCAGCGGACCACGCTGCTAAGCGAGGCCAAGGAGAACACGATGGGCGCGTTTGTGACCATCGCGCCATACACGCTGGTATCGGCGGAGTTGGCGGCGGATTACTCGATATTGCCGCCGCTCACGCCGCCGGACGGCGCGGAGGCCAGGTACCGCCGCTTGCTGACCGGCGTGGTTCAGGGCGCGTTCGCCATAACGTCAAAGTGTGACGACCCCGCCGCGATGCTGGGCTGGGTGGATTACCTCTACACGGAGGAAGGCGGGCGGATGGCGTCCTCGGGCGTAGACGGGATTGATTACAGCTGGTCCGGCCAAACATGGTCATGGATAACCGACGAGTTTAATCCAATAGATACCATCCTGCGCGACCGCGTCATCCGCACCGACAACCTCACCCCGGGACTAACCCCAGCCGACTTCGAGCGGCGCACCAGCCTGGAACTGGAGGCCCGCGTCCGTCGCGAGGGCGACGCGCTGCAGCCCTCGCTGGTTACGCCATTCCCGTTCACGTGGCCGGTGGACGCGGCGGTTGAGGATGAGATCGCTTCGCTGCAATCCACGCTGGGCGCGGCGGTCGACGAGGGCATAGCCCGCTTCATCGACGGGCAGGACGCGCTCGACGATGAGGGCTGGCAAGCGTTCACCGATAATCTCCGTGAACAGGGCGCGGAGCGTCTTACCGGACTGTTCCAGTCGCTGTACGACGCGCGGTCCCGCTGACAGTAAGGAGGCCAACATGGAACTGGTACGCAAACAGCTGCGCCGCTTGGAGCTTAAGGCCCGGCGCGGCTGGTACGTCACAAACCTGATGTACTACGTGGTAGGCGGCATGGCCATCGTGTTCCTGATGGACTTCATCGGGATGGGCGCGAGCCGCTGGGTGTACTTCGACCGCGCGGCCATCGCGAGCGGGCAGGTATGGCGGCTGGCGACATTCATATTCCTGCCGCCCAACTCCTCGCTGCTGTGGATCATCTTCAGCCTGTACTTCTACTGGATGATCGGCAACACGCTGGAGAACCAGTGGGGCTCGTTCAAGTTCAACCTATACTACCTGCTGGGCATCGTCGGCGCGATACTGGGCGGATTGGTCACCGGGTATGGTTATAACACATACCTGAACCTGTCGCTTTTCCTGGCGTTCGCCGCGCTGTTCCCGGATTTTGAGATGCGGCTGTTCTTCTTCCTGCCTGTCAAGATGAAGTGGCTCGCGCTGCTGGATATCCTGCTATACGGATATAACTTTGTCATCGGCTCGTGGAGCGAACGCGCGGCGATCGTGCTGTCGCTGCTGAACGTCGCGCTGTTCTTCGGCGGCGACGCGGTACGCGCTGTCAAGCTCGAGGCCGGCACGCTCCGGCGGCGGTGGGCGTTCAGGCGCAACTACCGCAGGTAACGGCCAGCCCGTGGCGCACACTATTCCGTCCTCATACATATTATGCGAATAGAGGAGGGATGTGTGTGTCATATCCATACCATGGCGAACCCTATCAACATGATCCATACGGACATGATCATTATGAGCGTGAACCGTATAACCCGCGCGAATGCCATTGCCGCGCCCCCAAACGGCGCGAATGCGATATATTGACCCCGCTGGCCAGCGGCGCGCTGCGAACGCGCGGCGAGTGGGTGTGTATAGACTTGCCCGGCAGGATTGCGGGCGAGAGGCCGCTGACGCTGGCCACGGTAACCGCGGAGGGCGTGACCCGCGCGGCGATTGACCCGGCGTGTGGTTCGCGCCACTCGGAACGCGGGCTTGCGCTTCGGGTAACTATACCGCTCTCGTTGACGCTGGTGGACTGCCGGGGATACCAGCGGGCGGTATGCTCGTCGATCGAGGTATGCGTGCCGATCACGCAATGCTCGTGCCTGCGGATACCCAAGGACGCGCGGGTCAGGGTGAAGGCGCGCGTATCGCTGGCGGAGCAGGTGTGTATCGAGGAATGTGACAGCGTGGCCGAGGCGCTGCTGGACATGCGCGTGGACGCGTATATAGTGGGATGCCTGCCCGTGCGCGAGACGCGCGAGGATATCTGCCCGCCGATGCTGCCATGGTACCCGCAGCCGCCGGGCGGCGGCTATCGCGGGGAGTGGGAATGACGGGGGAAGGGAGACCTTCCCCCTTTGCTGTTGCTTGGGGCGAGCCCTTTCCCCCCCCCCGAAGCGTCATGATGACGAGGCTCTTCTGCCGCTGTTTGAAGTAAGGCTCCGCCCCATCTGTCGCCTGAGGGCGACATCTCCCCTAAAGGGGCGACAATGGAGTTGGAACGGACAGCCCACGACGCAGCGTCCCAACCTCCTTGTCTCTCCTTTAGGGGAGATGTCGCTACGGCGACAGAGGGGGCGATGCCTTACCAACAGCGTCAGAGAGACGTAA
>JAISWI010000099.1 GCA_031270865.1 Oscillospiraceae bacterium | reverse complement strand
TCCCGTCGGTCCCCGTGGCGCGACCGGAGCGACCGGCGCCGCTGGATCAAACGGAACCAACGGCGCGCCCGGTGAGCGTGGCCCGCAAGGTCCCGTCGGTCCCCGTGGCGCGACCGGAGCGACCGGCGCTCCCGGAACCAACGGAATCAACGGCGCGCCCGGTGAGCGTGGCCCGCAAGGTCCCGTCGGTCCCCGTGGCGCGACCGGAGCGACTGGCGCTGCCGGAACTAACGGAGCCCAAGGCCCGCAAGGTCCTGTCGGTCCCCGTGGCGCGACTGGCGCGGACGGAGCCCCAGGCCTTCGCGGTGAACAGGGACCCAAAGGCGATCCCGGCGCGCCCGGACCGCGCGGGCTTCCCGGCGTTGCCGGAGCCCGCGGCCCGCAAGGACTGCCCGGCGCGGACGGCGCCCCCGGCCCGCAAGGACTGCCCGGCGCCCACGGCCTGCAAGGACCCCAAGGCCCCAAGGGTGACAATGGCCGCGATGGGCGTGATGGCAAGGATGGCCGCAGTGTGGTTACCACCATCATCCAGACGCGCAGCCTCGCCTTCGGCGGCATGTACAGCACAATCGACAAGGTACTGCAGATCCCCAGCTGTTCCGAAGTGTTCGAATTCGAGATGCCGTCCATCTTCCCCCTGTACCTTATAGGGTACGATGGAACCAGCAGCCTCATCATCCCGCACCACGGGATCTATGAGATCGAGTACGGCACGACGCTGGTCGGGCTGGATACGGCCCATGAGGTCGAGCTTGCCCTCCTGCGCAACCATGAACTGGTGCCCGGCGCGTGCGTCAACCATCTGATCGGCGTGCGCGAGGGGTATCCCCTGGAGGCCGGGTATAACGGCAAGTTCATCCTGGAGTTGGACTCTGACGAGCTGGTCAGCCTCGGCCTGCGCACCTGCGGCACGCCGTTCACCGCCAGCCCGTCCACGTGCTCACACTCCTGCATGAACGCCTTCCTGACCATCAAGGAGCTGTATTCCTACGACGAGGCGGCGGAGGAAACCACGACCGAAACCGACGCGAGCGGCGAAGAGTATGAGGACGCGGACGCCGGGTATGTCGAGGAGATCATCGATGAGGAGATCATCGAGACGGCTGAGGAATCCGCCGAGGCATATATTGAGGAGTATATCGAGGAACCCGTCTACGAGGAGACGTATGAGGAAGCGGTCGAGGTATATGACGACTGCCTCCACGACGACGCCGAGTAACGCTTGACCGGGTTGGGGCGCGGCTTAGGCCGCGTCCCTTCTTTTTCTGGAGGCTGGCGCATATACTGCCGCAATCGGTATAACTATCGGTATATTATCCGGTATAACGTCATAACAATCCACGCCGCGGCAAGGAGGACCACGATGGATAACGCAGGCCCGACCCCATTCGAGTTGATCACATCCGCGCGTAAGCGGCGCAAGGGCGACGCCTTCGGGCAGGACCGCTGGGCTTCGGTGCAGGCGGGCGTGAACCAGCGCATGACGGACGCCCCAGCCCCGGAACCCGCGCCCGAGCCTCAGGCGCAATACCAGCCGCCCTACCCAAACCAGCCCAACCAGCAAACATACCAACCGCGCCAGCAGCCCTACCAGCAGAATTTTCAACAGAATTACCAACAGCCATACCAGCAGCCACAGCCGTACGGCCAGGGGCTGCCGCTGTACCCGCAGCCGCCATCACAGCAGCCGTCGCAGCAACCCCAGCCCAGCCAGCCCCAGCGCGTGGGCTGGAACCTGCGCGATCCGCGCGGCGAGCACACAGCCGACCCATACCCGCGCCCACAACCCGCCAGGCCGACAGGACCATCCAGGCACAGGAACCTCGACGCGATACATAAGCGGCATGAGGACGCGCTGAAGTCCGCCGTGTTCCAGACCGCGAGGAAGATAATCGTCAAGGGCAGCCCGGACGACCCGACATAACGCCTTGACCGCGCGTCCGCGCCTTGGTATGATGTGACGGTATACTCACCGGGGGAATACCAGTAAAGGCGGGCTGGCGCATGGTTCACGGCGATCTAACGGGCATACGCGATTCGTGGATAGGGGAACTGGACCAACTCTACGACTGGGAGGGCCAGCGGGAGTATTTCGCCCCGCCGCTTTTGGTCGAGACGCTAGCGCGGCAAAGCGCGAGGATCCGCCGCGAGACGTCGCTCTACCTGACCCGCGCCGGCGAGGTTATCGACGTAACGGTGGGCGGCGCGTCAAGCGTGCCCCTGCCCGCGCTGCGCAAACGCCGGGGCACGGCGCGGCTGGCCGGGGTGCGCTGCCTGCATACGCATCCGGAGGGCGACGCGCGGCTGTCCGACGTGGACCTTCGCGCGTTGGTAAGCCTTCGGCTGGACGCGATGACCGCCATAGGCGTGAACGCCGACGGCTCGGTCGCGTCGATCCAGTCGGCGTTCCTTGGCGAGTGTGTCAACGGCCAGCCGGAGCCATGGCTGACCGAGCTGTTTACGCTGGACAAACTGCCCCAACGGGTATGGCGCGAGGCCATCGAACAAGCCGACGCCGCCATTCTCCGGGGCGATACCGCGCTGGACGAGGACGCGCCCGAACGCGCCCTGCTCATCGGCATAGACAGCGGCGACTCGCTGGATGAACTGGCAGCGCTGGCCGATACCGCCGGGGCGAATGTCGTCGGGCGGATTCTTCAGAAGCGGCTCAAGCCGGACATCGCGTCCTACATAGGCAAGGGCAAGCTGGACGAGGCCGCGCTGGACGCGCAAGCCCTCGACGCGGACCTGGCCATAGCGGACGACGAGCTAACCGGGGCGCAGACCCGCGCGTTGGAAGAACATTTCGGGATTCGCGTGATCGACCGGACGATGCTGATATTGGATATATTCGCCAAACACGCGCACTCGCGCGAGGGGCGGCTGCAGGTGGAACTGGCCCAGCTTAGCCACAGACTGCCCAGGCTGGCGGGCGAGGGACTGGCGTTGTCGCGCCTAGGCGGAGGCATCGGTACGCGCGGCCCCGGCGAGACCAGGCTGGAGGTCAGCCGGCGGCGCGTGCGCGAGCGCGTCGCGGACCTGAAGCGGGAACTGGAAGGGCTTGCCAGCGAGCGGGCGCTTAGGCGGTCGCGGCGCGGCAAGCGAGGGATACCCTCATTCGCGCTGGTGGGTTACACGAACGCGGGCAAATCCACGCTGCTCAACGCGCTGACCAACGCGGGCGCGTTCGCGTGCGACAGGCTGTTCGCGACGCTCGACCCGCTTACTCGCAAGTACAGGACGCCGGAAGGCGACGAGTGCCTGCTGACCGACACCGTGGGATTCATCCGCAAGCTCCCGGCCGCGCTGGTGGACGCGTTCCACTCCACGTTGGAGGAGGCAGCGCTGGCCGACGCGCTGATAGTGGTCAGCGACGCGTCCGCTCCGAATCGTTTTGAGCGGCGGCAGGTTGTGCGCGAGACGCTGGAGCTGTTGGGCGCGGGCGGCAAGCCGACCATTGAGGTGTTGAACAAGCTCGACGTCGCTGGCAGCGACCTGGCAGACGAGTTCGGCCCGCTGGTCCGTATATCGGCGAAGACGGGCGAGGGTTTGGACGACTTAGTCCGCAGGATCACCGCCGAGTTGAGGCGCGGCAAGCGTGAGGTCAGCGTGTTCGTGCCGTACGCGAAGGGCGGGGCGCTGGCGTTCCTTCACGAGCGCGGGCAGGTCCTGGAGGAATCGTACGAAGCGGAGGGCGCGAGGGCGCTGGTCAGGCTTGATGAGGAGACGCTGCGCCTCGCTGTGCGCGAGGGCGCCCAGGCCGTTGGGGATACTGGCCAATGACGGCTGGATGGTACTGGCCAAACAGCCTTGGCCAGGCAACGCTGGCCGACTGATGATGGCTCAACAAAACCCGCCGGCTAACTTTGGCTGGCTCTGTATGGAAGAAACTGGCCCCGCCGCCCGTCTATTTGTTGGAAACAAATAGACGGGAAGTGTACCGTGAAGGTATCACGCGCGCGGATGGCGCTGGTCATGGCCGCCGCAATATTTATTACGCTCGTCGCGGACGCCGCGCTTGCCGGAATCACCTTCGCTCTGCCGCTCGAGTTGATGACCGACGACACGGAGGGGTATCTCCAGTTGGTCAACGCGGACAACCTGTTCGACGAGGCAACGTTCAAGAAGGACCTGGTGCCGCTGAAGGTGAGGACCTCCGGCGGCTCTGAGCAGCGTCTTAGGCGCGTGGCCTCACGAGCGTTGACCGACCTGTTCACTGCCGCTGAAGCGGACGGGGTGCGGCTGTATGCCGTATCGTCGTACAGGGACTACGCGACCCAGCGGGCGTTGTACTACAACGACGTAAAGAACAACAACGGCGTGGACGATCACTCCACCCAGATACCCGGCGCGTCGGAGCACCAGACCGGACTGGCCGTCGACCTGGTAAGCCGGCAGTGGCTGGGGCGCGCGCTGACCGCCGAGTTCGCGGAGACGGCGGAGGCGCAGTGGCTGGCGGCGCGGTGCGCGGACTTCGGGTTCATCATACGCTACCCGAAGTCTAAGGAGAGGATAACTGGAATCGTATATGAGCCGTGGCACCTTCGGTATGTTGGGGAGGAGGCGGCGCGGTACATGATGGATAAGGGTATAACGTTGGAGGAATTATGGATGGAATGGTACCTGTATCTGGAAGACAACGCGCTGTAACCGGGCGCGCGCTGGCGATCCTGCTGTTTATCCTGGTCGTTTCCAACCTCCTTGCCTCCCCCGTAGAGGGAACTACCGCCACGGCGACGGAAGGGGCGTACTCCTTCCCGCTGTCCGACGCGATAATGTCCGACCCGGACGGCTTCTTAATCCTGGTAAACACGGATCACCCGCTGTCCTCCTCGGACAAACCCGCCGACCTGGTCAACGTGTCCGCGCGTAAGACCAGCTCCACCGCGATCCAGTTGAGGAAGCCTGTCTCGCTCGCGCTAAGCGAGCTGTTCGACGCGGCGAAGTCCGACGGGCTGACGCTGTACATCCATTCCGGCTACCGTTCGTATCAGACCCAGCGCGACATGTTCGCGATACGGATGGAACGTCTTGGTTATGACGACAAAATGGTCCAGAAGGCCGGGGCGTCCGACCACCAAACGGGCATGGGCGCGGACGTGATCAACAAGGCGCTGATCGGTCAGCGGTTCGGCGAGTCGTACGCCGGGACGAAGGAGGGCCAGTGGCTGGCCGAACACTGCGCGGAGTTCGGCTTTGTGATCCGCTATCCCAAGGGCAAGGAGGGCGTCACCGGGATCAACTATGAGCCATGGCACCTGCGCTACGTCGGGCCGGACGCGGCGCGGTACATGACGGACGCGGGTATCACCCTTGAGGAACTGTGGGAACAGTGGGACGCTTACCAATCAGGCGAATGGGTCGGCGGCGGTGACGACGCGCCCGGCGCGTTCGTCATAGACGACGGCGAGCTGGTCGGCGGCGGCTGATCACCGCCACAGACCGAGCATCTCGTCCAGCAGCGTGCCGCCCCGCGCGAACGCCTGCGCCGACTGCGACACCGCCGGGCCTTCCAGCAGCACGCCCTCATTCAACAATTCCGAGTGTATGGGGGTAAGGGTGTATGTGTAGCGCACGCCGTGCTGCGCCGTTTGGTCGGTGTATGTCTGAAGCTGTCCCGCCCGGCCATATACCTCCGTCAGCACGACCGATCCGCCCCAGGGGTCGGTTCGCTGTATGCGCAGGTTCGCGGTATCGGACGGGGTGAATACCAGCCGGGGCATGCCGTCGTCGGCCAGCTCGATGTAGTACATGCCGGGGGCCCGTGGCGCGGACCATACGTTGCTGATCTGCGTGGGCTTGCGCGTGGCCAGGAAAACCTCCTGCTCACGGTACTTGGCGGGGGTCAGGCTGCTGGCCAGCATCACCTCGCCGCGCATCGCTATCGACTTGGTATCTATATCCAGCGCGACAATGCCATCCGGCACGGGGAACGACTTGCCCTTTACGCCGGCGTAGGCCTTCTTGTAGAACGCGGCGGCCAACGCCGCGGGCGCGTCGCCTCCGGCGTTCCAGTCGGGGAGGCGGTGTTTGCTGTCCGTAACGTCAAAGCCCATCCACACCGCCGTGGCGTAATCCACCGTATATGACGCCATCCAGATGTCGCGGTTACCCTGACCGCTGCCGCCGATGGAGTTGGTGCCCGTCTTGCCCGCCGTGGGCACGCCCGCGCCCTGCATGCGGCTGCCCGTGCCCCAGCTGGTGACGGATTGCAGCATGCTGGTCATCAGGTACGCGTCCTGCGCGGTCATGACGCGCGTGGGGTTCGGCTCGTGGACGTAGGCCTCCGTTCCATCGAAAGCTATAATCTTTTCTATAGTATAAGGCTCGTTGTACACCCCGTCGTTGGCGAACATCGCGTACGCCCCGGCCATCTCCAGCGGCGTCACCCCGTACGTCATGGAGCCTAACGCCAGCGAGAGGTTCCAGTCGCCGTCGGTCACCTTGACGCCGACGGCGGTCAGGAAGTCCCGGGCGGCGCGTACGCCTATCTCCTCAAGGAGCCGGACCGTCGCGACGTTCATCGACCGGGCGAGGGCTGTCCGCGCGGTCACCGGGCCGTGGTATACCCCGCCGGCGTTGCGCGGTGCGTAGCCGTTGAAGTCGCCCGGCTCGTCCAACAGCACGCTGGCCGTGCTGTAACCCATCTTGATGGCGGGCGCGTAGACCGCCAGCGGCTTGATGGATGAACCCGGCGAACGCCTCGCGCTGGGCGATGTCGCGCGGTTAAGCCCGCGCCTGACGGTATACTCGCGCCCGCCCTCGACCGCCCGCAGAGCGCCGGTCTTAACGTCGACGACGGCCATAGCGCTCTGGACCAGAGTGCCGTCGGAGGCGTTGGCCGGGAAGTTGTTCTTATTCGCGTAGAGCACGTCGGCCTCGGACTGGAGCGTGGTGTTGAGCGTCGTGTAGATCTTGTATCCGCCGCCCAGCAGCGTCTCGCTGTTGACGCCCAGCAGCGTCTCCGCGTCGGCGATCGCTTGGTCGGCGAACCACCCGTAGGGCACGTCCGGCAGCGACGCCGTGAACACCTCGGGCCGCTCGTCCATCGCGGTTAGGTAGGTTTGCTCGTCGATCATCTGGTTGTCGAACATCACGCGCAGCACGTACTGGCGGCGGGCGAGGTTGTTCTCCGGCTTGATATGAGGCGCGTAGTACGTCGGGGCCTTCAGCGAGGCCGCGAGCATCGCGCCCTCGGCGACTGTCAGGTCCCCAACGTCCTTATGGAAGTACGCTTCGGCGGCCTTCTGTATGCCGAAGGCGCGGTTGCCGAAGAATACGTAGTTGAGGTACATGGCGAGGATCTCGTCCTTGGAGTACTGCCGCTCCAGCTGCCAGGCCAGCCATATCTCCTGCAGTTTGCGCGTGAATGTCCGCTCGTTGGTCAGGTGGCTGAGCTTGATCAGCTGCTGGGTGATCGTGGACGCGCCCTGGCCCAGGCTCATGTTCTTGATGTCGGCGACCATCGCGCCTATCATCCTGATGGGGTCGAAGCCCCAATGCTGGTAGAAGCGAATGTCCTCCGCGGCTATGAACGCGTCGCGCACGTGCGCTGGCACCTGCTCCAGGCTGACGACGGCGCGGTTCTCGCTGCCCTGCAGCGTGGCGATCAGCTCGCCGTTCGAGTCGTACAGCGTTGAGACCTGCTGCACGTCGATGATCTTGTTAATGTCCAGTTTCTGCCAGTTGGGAACGTCGAACACCGTCCAGCCGACGCCAACGCCCGCGACGACCAGGAACAGCGCCAGCCAGACGGCGGTTTTCCAGCGCGGTCTCACCGGCGGGCGCTTCGGGCGGCGGCGCACCGGTACGCCGCTTGAAAGCCAGCGCAGCGCGTGGTCGAACGCGCCGGACGCCACCGTCCTGGCCGATTTGTTTTCCTTGCCTGATTGCATAACGACGCCCCCCTGTCAGTCACGATCCGTCGGGATTATTGTGACCATCGGGAGCGGATTCAACCGGGGATTATTTTGTTAACGCGGCGGGCAGCTTACTATCACGCGGCACAGCCATCATGAACACGCTCAACGCGTCGTCCGCGGCTTAATCAAAATTATATGATGGCAAGGAAAACCACGCCACTAACGCTGTTGCGAGGTGAGGTACAGGCCCCCTCCGTCGTTGTTTGGGGCAAGCTCGCCCCATCTGTCGCCTGAGGGCGGCATCTCCCCTAAAGGGGCGATAAGGGAGTTGGAACGGACAGCCCACGACGCAGCGTCCCAACCTCCTTGTCTCTCCTTTAGGGGAGATGTCGCTACGGCGACAGAGGGGGCGATGCCTTACCAACAGCGTCAGAGAGACGTAA
>JAISWI010000014.1 GCA_031270865.1 Oscillospiraceae bacterium | reverse complement strand
ACGGGCTGATGAAGCTGAACAACGGCGCGACCGCCGACGATCCCGACAACTGGACGTTGGCCTTCCGCCCCGACAACACATGGACGTTCATAGACAAGGCGAAGAGCCCGAGCGTCGCCGCGCTGTATGAGGAATACCTCGCGCTGCTTAAGGACGCGCAAAGCGTGATGCTCAAGAGCGAGGAGCGGTACGAGAAGTTCGCCAAGGCCGAGGCGTTCCTGCTCAACCACGCGCTCGTGATCCCGTTCTGCACGGACACGGAGGGCTACTTCGTGGCGAAGTACAACCCGTTCGACCTCGTACATAACACAGACAGGTTGTGGAAAGGCGGGCATGTGCTGGAACAGCCGCTTACCGAGGCGCAGTTCCTGGCGCTGTACGCGGACTGGTCCGCCGAGCGTGAGGCCTCGCTGAAGTAAGGGATTTCGCGATTATTCGCGGGCGGGGCGATCCGCCGGACGCGTGGCGCGGCCATGGCTGCGGGACGCTTCGCCCCGCGATGGTTGCAGGACGCATCGATCCGTTATGGTTGCAGGACGTTTCGCCCCGCGATGGTTGCAGGACGCTTTGTCCTGTGATGGCCGCAGGATGCTTTGCCCCGCGATAGTCGCGGCGTTGTTCGGCGCGAATTACGCCGAAATGTAGTTGAGGACGCAACATTGCTGCTGTATATCGCCAAACGCTTGGGCCGCGCGTTCGTAAGCCTCTGCCTGATCATTATAGTGGTATTCGTACTGCTGCGGCAGATGCCCATCGAGGGATACTTCGCGTCGTTCGACAAGATGACGCCGATTCAGGTCGAAAACGGGCTTAGGAAACTCGGCCTGCTCGATCCGCTTCCCGCGCAGCTGCTGAACTTCTTCGGCCAGCTCGCGCGGGGCAATTTGGGCATTTCTACTAGATATCGGCAGAATTATCCAATATCGCGGATCATCGCGCAGAAGGCCCCGTTCTCGCTGCGGTTCGGGTTGATCGCCGTGGGCATAAGCATCCCGCTTGGTCTCGGGCTGGGCGTGCTGATGGCCAGGCGCAAGGGCGGCGCGTGGGACCGGATGGGCACCGTGTATATAGTATTTATGCAAGCGGTACCATCCGCGATATACTACTTGTTCCTGCAGTTGTACGGAACCCAAGCGCTTAACATTAGTTTGTTGTATAATCCCGACAAATGGCAGACGATGGTATTGCCCGTGATATCGCTGGCGATGCCGTCTGTCGCGTATTTCGCTATGTGGATGCGCCGGTATACCGTTGACGAGGCGAACAAGGAATATATCAAGCTGGCGCGGGTCAAGGGCGTACCGGCCATGGCCGTGTGGTTCAGGCACGTGTTCAGGAACGCTGTAGTGCCCATCGTCCAGCTGATACCTAACTCGTTGTTGTTGACACTCGCCGGGTCGATATACGTCGAATCGTTGTACTCGATCCCCGGCATGGGCGGGCTGATGGTGGACGTGATAAAGAGGCAGGATAACACGATGGTACAGGCGCTGGTGATCATCTTCGCGGTGCTGACGATCGTCGGGCTGCTGCTGGGCGACCTGGCCATGGCGCTGGTCGACCCGAGGATCAGCCTGGCCAAGAGAACGGAGGCCCGCTGATGTCGCGCTTCTCGCTGGGTGAGCGCAGGGTGGAGCGGGCCGGCGACGATGTGGCGCTGGCGCTCAGGAACGCGGCGCGCGAAGCGGCAAAAAACACCGCGGCCGGCGCGGTTAACGGCGATGCCCGACAGGATTCGGCACGTGTTTCTTCCTATTTATATAGCGCGAAACCGGACGACCTTTCCCCGGAACAGATAGCCGCTCTGCCGCCCGGCGTGTTCAGGCTCGCGCCCGGCGACGCCCGCGAAGCCGAGCAAACGGGCTATTCCCATTATTCCTACTGGGGCAGCACGCTTCGGATGTTCCTGGCGAATCGAGGCGCTGTGGCCGCGCTATCGATCGTTATCATAATTGTTCTGTTCACATTCATACAGCCGTACCTGCCGCGCCAGTCCGACCCTAACCTGATCCACAACAGCCCGGAAACGGGCATGCAGATCATCAACCGCGCCCCGGACGGGGAGTTCTGGTTCGGCACGAACTCGATCGGGCAGGACCTGTGGGCGCGAATCTGGTCCGGCGCGCGAACAAGCCTGTTCATTGGGCTGACCGTCGCGGTGATCCAGGCCGCGATCGGGATACTGATGGGCGCGCTGTGGGGGTATGCGCGCAAGCTGGATTTCCTTTTTACGGAAATATATAATATACTTAATAACATACCAACCACGATCGTGCTGATCCTCGCCTCGTACATACTGCGCCCCAGCGTTCGCACGATCATACTGGCGATGTCGTTCACCAGCTGGATCGTGCTGGCGCGGTTCATCCGCAACCTGACGCTGATCATCCGCGATCAGGACTTCAACGTCGCCTCGCGCTGCCTGGGCACCGGGCTTAGGCGGATCATCACGCGAAACCTGTTGCCGCAGATGGTTTCGGTGATCATGCTGCGCGTCGCGCTGTCGATCCCGTACGCTATCGACATGGAGGTTTTCCTGACGTACATCGGCCTGGGCGTGCCGATCGAGACGCCGTCGCTGGGCAACCTGATCAACGCCGGGCGCATACTGATGATGTCTCCATCACTAAGATATCAGCTAATATTCCCGGCGATCGTGCTGTCGCTGCTGACGATCTGCTTTTACCTGACGGGCAACGCGTTCGCGGACGCGGCGGACCCCAAGAACCATCGGTAGGGGAGGCAATCTATGGCGTTTAACGAAGAATTTGTTGCCGAACCAGCGGGGGATGTTGTATTATCAATACGGGACCTGCACGTGAAGTTCCGTCTGCGCGGACAGGCGCTCCACGCGATACGCGGGGTTTCCCTGGAGGTAAGGCGGCGCGAGACGCTGGCGATCGTCGGCGAGTCCGGCGCGGGCAAGAGCGCGTTGGTGAAGAACCTGTGCGGCCTGCTCGACCCGAACGGCTGGATCGACGGCGGCAGCATCATGTACGAGGGGATGGACCTGGCGGCGTTCAAGAGCGAGAGGGATTGGTCGCGCGTGCGCGGCAAGCACATCGCGATGGTGACGCAGGACCCGATGGCCAGCCTGAACCCGTTGAAGACGGTAGGCTGGCAGATCGAGGAGGCGCTCAAATACAACCAGCGGTTGCGCGGCGCGGACGCTCGGCGGCGGGCGCTGGAGCTGCTGGCGGACGTGGGCATCCCCGACACGCGCAGGCGCTCGCGCCAGTACCCGCACGAATTCTCCGGCGGGATGCGCCAGCGGGTGGTCATCGCGATCGCGCTGGCGTGCAGCCCGAGGATACTGATCTGCGACGAGCCGACCACCGCGCTGGACGTGACTATCCAAGCGCAGATACTGCGGCTCATCAACGACCTTAAGGGGAAGTACGGGCTGACGCTGGTATACATCACGCATGACCTGGGCGTGGTCGCGAACGTCGCGGACCGCGTCGCCGTGATGTACGCGGGCGACATCGTCGAGTTGGGCTTGTGCGAGGAGGTCTTCTTCGACCCGAGGCATCCGTACACCTGGGCGTTGTTGTCGTCGCTGCCGCAGCTGGGCGTTAGAAAGCAGGAGTTGCGCGCGATCCAGGGCACGCCGCCCAACCTGTTCCAGCCCATACGCGGCGACGCGTTCGCGCCGCGCAACCCGTGGGCGCTTGAGATAGATTTCCAGCACAGGCCGCCCTACGGCGAGGTCAGCCCGACGCACAAGGCGCGGACGTGGCTGCTCGACCCCCGGGCCCCGGCGGTTGAGCCGCCGCCAGCCGCGCGATCGATCCGCGCGCTGTTCGAGCGCGGGGCGTTCGCGGAATACCCGCAAGGGGGTAAGCGATGATGGCGACAGTATCAAACGTTGTGACGACCATTCGCCCAGCGCGGAACATCGAGCGCGAGGTCCTGCTGTCCGTCCGCGGCGTGAAGGTGGCGTTCGGCGCGGGCAGGCGCAGGTTTGAGGCCGTGCGCGGCGTGTCGTTTGACGTGTACAAGGGCGAGACGTTCGGGCTGGCGGGGGAGTCGGGCTCCGGCAAGACGACCATCGGCCGCGCGATAATCCGCGTGAACCCCGTCTCTGGCGGCGAGGTGACGTTCCGGGGCGAGCGGATCAGCGGGCGCGTGAAGCGCAGGACGGACCTCAACGTCGTGCGGAACATCCAGATGATATTCCAGGACCCGATGGCCTCGCTGAACGAGCGGGCGAAGGTGGATTACATCGTCGCGGAGGGCCTGACGAACCTGAACCGGCGTTTATCGACGCGGGAGCGGCGCGACGCGGTTCACAAGGCGCTGCTGGACGTGGGCCTGCTGCCGGAATTCGCCAGCCGCTTCCCGCACGAGTTCAGCGGCGGGCAGCGCCAGCGCATCGGCATAGCGCGGGCGCTGATCATGAACCCGTCGTTCATCATCGCGGACGAGCCGATCTCCGCGCTGGACGTGTCCATCCGCGCGCAGGTGCTCAACCTGATGAGCCGCCTGCAGAAGGAGCGCGGGCTGACTTACCTGTTCATCGCGCACGACCTGTCCGTCATGCGCTTCATAACGGACCGGATCGCGGTGATTCGGCAGGGTCATATAGTCGAGCTGGCGGACACCGAACGGTTGTTCGAGAACCCGCTGCATCCGTACACGCGGGCGTTGATCTCCGCCGTGCCGGTACCCAACCCGGTTGTGGAGAAAACGAAACGGCTTGAGGTGTATGATCCCAATATGCATGATTACGCAAAACATGAACCGTCGATGGTGGAGATCGAGACGGGGCATTGGGTGCTGGGGAACGCGCCTGAGATAGAGGGTTACAGGAAGAAAATGGAAAGGGTGAGCCTATGAAGACGATAACGCCAATCCGCGAGAAGTGGCCCGGGACGATGACGGACCGCGAGCGGTTCCGAGCGCAGATGCATTACCAGCCGTTCGACCGGACGTTCAACATGGAGTTCGGCTACTGGGACGAGAACTATTACCTATGGAAGCTGTTCACCGAGAACGGCGTGACGAACGAGGGCGAGGCCAACCATTTCTTCTCGTTCGACCGAATCGAGACCACCGGCAGCAACGTCTGGCTGGATCCGTCCTTTGAGCCGATCGAGATATCGCGCACCGAGCGCACAAAGACCGTTTTGAACGGCGACGGGTTGTGGACCGAGGTCGCGCTGGACGGGCATAGCTCGATCCCGCACTGCGTCAAGTCGTCGGTGGAATCGCCGGAGGACTGGAAGCGCGTCAAGGATGAGCGGTTTCGGCCGCGCTCGCAGGGGCGAAAGATAGACGCGCGGGCGATTAAAGCGCGGTATCCGGCGGACCGCGACTTCCCGGCGGGCGTGAACGTCGGGTCGATGATCGGCAAGATCCGCGATATGCTTACATTTGAGGGATTATGCTACGCGCAGTATGATTATCCCGAGATGCTGGAAGACATGGTCGAGACGTGCTGCGTGATGGTCGAGGACTCGCTGGACCAGCTGCTGCCGCTCGTTGATTTCGACTACGCGGCGGGTTGGGAGGACATCTGCTTCAAGAACGGCCCGATCGTCACGCCTGATTTCTTCCGGGAAGTGGTAATGCCGCGCTACAAGCGGATCAACGCGAAGCTGAAGGCGCGCGGCATCGACATATGGTACTGCGACTGCGACGGGGACATCAGGCCGATACTGGACTCTTTCCTTGAAGGCGGCGTCAACTGCATGTTCCCGTATGAGGTGAACGGCTGCATGCATCCGAAAGATTTGTTGGATCAGTACGGGAAACAGCTGCGTATTATGGGCGGTATTGATAAGATGCAGCTCAAGGCGGGCAAGGACGCTATAAAGGCATACCTAAAGAGCGTCGAGCCGCTGGTCGAGCGCGGCGGGTACATACCGTTCTGTGACCATAGGTGTCCGCCGGACGTGGCCGAGGACGACTACCTGTATTACTTGGATCTAAAGAAGAAAATGTTCGGTGGGGTATGATGGTTCCGCAAAGGATAGGATTCGTTGGCCTGGGCAGCATGGCGCAGGCCCTGTTCAAGCGATGGATAGCGGTCGGGGCGGTCCAGGCCGGCGATGTATATGGATACGATCCAAATGTATCTTTATGCGGTGCGCTGCGCGAATCGCTGGGGATTAACATCGTTGGCGACAACTCGGAGTTGGCGTTAAGGTGTGACGCTCTGGTCCTGGCGGTCAAGCCGCGATACGTCGAAGAAGCGTTAGCGCGGTTACCTTTACAACTTATGGTTGGCGACTTCTCGGGCAAGGCGGTGTTGTCCGTCGTAACAGGACTGACCACCGCCGCGCTTGCGGAACGTCTGCCCGGAGCGATGGTCGCGCGGGTGATGCCCAACACCCCGGCGATGGTCGGCGAGGGCGTGTTCGCCGTAAGCCGTGAGCATACGTTTAGCGAAGAATTGACTGGATGGATGACCAGGTTGCTGGAAAGTTGCGGGCGCGTTTTCTTTGTTGAGGAAAGCGACCTTGAGGCCGTGACGGGGCTTAGCGGCAGCGGCCCGGCATACGGGTTCGTGTTCATAGAGGCGATGGCGGACGCGGGCGTTCGGCTGGGCTTGCCCCGGGCGACGGCCTACGAGATGGCGGCGCAGACGCTGGCGGGCGCGGGACGGATGGCGCTGGAATCCGGCCAGATACCGGCGGCGCTGAAAGACGCGGTGTGCTCGCCGGGCGGGACGACGATCGAGGCGGTGTACGCGCTGGAGCGTGGCGGGTTCCGCGCGGCGGTGATCGACGCCGTGTGCGCTTCCGCGGCGAAGGCGGCGGCGCTGCGGGGATGAAGGTCATAGCGTACACCGACGGCGCGTGCTCAGGCAATCCCGGTCCGGGCGGTTGGGGCGCGGTATTGTTATATGGCGATAAGCGCAAGGAATTAAGCGGTTATGATCCCAGCACGACCAACAACCGCATGGAGATACAGGCCGCGATAGCCGCTCTGACCGCGCTTCAGCGACCATGCGACGTCGAGTTGTACAGCGACTCGGCGTATGTGGTGCACGCGTTTACGCAGCGGTGGCTCGCGTCCTGGCAGCGCAACGGCTGGAAGACCTCGACCAAGCAGCCCGTGCTGAACCAGGACCTGTGGCAGGCTTTGCTGGAGCTGTGCGATACGCACAAAGTATCGTTCAACAAGGTAAAGGGCCACTCGTCCAACAAGGAGAACAACCGCTGCGATGAGCTTGCGCGGCAGGCCATACGGGAGAATAGGGGACGCTGATCTATTCGCGAAAGAATACTTTTACGAAGCGTTGACACGCTTTTGGAGGTCGTATGCAAAAGCAGCCCAATCCGCGCGGCTCACACGCCGAGGCCGCCGCAAACCGTGACGCCGACCAACTGGAACGTTTGCTGGGCGAACTGCCCGGATGCTGCGGCGATTTCCTGAGCGCCATCGCGGATACGGTCACGCTGCGCACGCGCTTGGCGTACGCTTACGACCTGCGGGTGTTTTTCAGATACTTATCAGAAAATAATGACAATTTCCGAGGCCGGGACGTTCGCGGCGCGCGGGCCGAGGAGCTGGACAGTATCACAACCCGCGATTTTGAACGTTACCAGCAGTACCTGACGCGCTACAAGGCTCCCCTACCCGACCCGGGCGCGGCCGATTCCGGCGCGGCCAGCTCGTTCGACGGGTTGACCGCGCATCGGTCGTACCGCGACAACGCCGCGCCGGGCAAGATGCGCAAGATGTCCACGCTGCGGTCGTTCATCCAATATTTATTTACACATAGCTATATATCGGCCAACCGCGTCACGCTGGTTACCCTGCCAAAACTTCGCGAAAAACCAATCGTACATCTCGAACCGGATGAGGCCGCGCGGCTGCTGGACCTGACCGAGACCGGCGAGTCGCTGACCGCGCACCAGCAGGCGTACCATGAGGCGCTGGGCAAGCGCGACGTGGCGATGCTCACCCTCATGCTGGGCACGGGCATACGCGTTAGCGAGTGCGTCGGGCTGAACCTGGGCGACGTCAATTTCGAGGAAAACGCGTTCCGGATCACGCGCAAGGGCGGCGACCAGGCGATACTGTACTACTCCGACGAGGTGGCCGACGCGCTGAAGGCGTACATAAAGGAGCGCGAGCTGATAGCGACGCTGCCCGGGCACGAGGACGCGCTGTTCCTCTCGCTGCAGCGGCGGCGGATCACCGCCCGCGCCGTCGAGAACCTCGTGGGCAAGTACGCCAAAACCGCCGCGCCGCTCAAGCGGATCACGCCGCACAAGCTGCGCAGCACGTACGGCACGGCGTTATATAAGGAAAGCGGGGACATCTACCTCGTCGCGGACGTGCTTGGACACGCCGACGTGAACACAACGCGCAAGCATTACGCCGCGATGAACGACGAGCGGCGGCGTAAGGCCTCGACTATGGTGAAGCTTCGGGATGATTGAAACTATTCGCTAAACATGCGCGACTCTCCCCCACTCCTACCAAAACCAACCCATGCCGGAGTAAGACCGCCATCCGGACGGCGCAGGGAGGATACATGACGAACATTGAGCGAAAATCGGCGGGGCTTCCGTATCGTTATGATGATCCGGCTATTATGGGCGACCAGCTCGCTTATCAGGAGCTACTATACGAGTATAACCAAACCCGTCCGCTGGAACACGACCGGAAACAGGAACTGCTGCGGCGCATGTTTGGTAGGATCGGCGACGGCTGCCACATCGAGACACCGCTTAACGCCAACTGGGGCTGTCATCATGTTTATATAGGTAGCGGCGTTTACTGCAACGCTAATGTTACTTTTGTGGATGATGAGCGAATCGATATTGGCGATTATTGCCTAATCGCGCCGAACGTGGTTATATCCACATCGGGGCACCCACTCCTCCCCATCTTGCGTGAACACCATTATGTGTATAATCTGCCAGTGCGGATCGGGCGCAACGTGTGGCTTGGGTCGGGCGCTCAGGTTATGCCGGGTGTTACGATTGGCGATGACAGCGTCATCGGCGCGGGCAGCGTCGTTACGCGTGATATTCCCGCCAACGCGCTGGCCTTTGGCGCGCCGTGCCGCGTTATCCGCGAGATCGGCGAGTACGACCGCCAATTTTTCCGCAAGAACAGTCGGCTGGACGTGTGGGAATAATCGCGCGGAACACACTTGCGCGGCCCGGCGACCTGTGGTACAATAGTAACCGCTGAAGATCGGAGGCGGTTATGCCACAGCGCAAACCGGAGCGTTCCATCGCGCAAAACCGCAAGGCGCGGCACGACTACTTCGTGGATGAGACGTTCGAGTGTGGGCTCGCGCTCCACGGCACGGAGGTCAAGTCGTTACGCGCGGGCAAGGCAAACCTGCGCGAAAGTTACGCGTCGGTGACGGGCGGCGAGATGATCGTTCGCGGCATGCATATCAGCCCGTACGAGCAGGGGAACCGGTTCAACACCGACCCGTTGCGCGAAAAGAAGCTGCTGATGCATAAGGCGGAAATACGGCGGCTGGGCGGGCTGGTTCAGCGCCAGGGGTTCGCGCTGGTGCCGCTTGAGATCGTTCTGCGCAACGGCAGGATGAAACTGATCCTCGGCCTGTGCCGCGGCAAGAAACTCTACGATAAGCGCGACGACCTTGCCAAGCGCGACGCCGACCGCGATATCGAGCGGGCGATGCGCGCTCAGGGTAAACGCTCCCGGGATCGGGATGATTAAACGCGCCGCCATCCATCGCTCCATGGGGGTGAAATGGTTTCGACGGGGACGCTGTGCGTTAAGGAAGCGAGCCGTGGCCCCGAACCACGTTAAAAGCGGGAAAGCTATAACTGCGAACAACGAGTATTCGGCTCTGCCGATGGCGGCCTAAGGCCGCCCGTCGGCTCCTGAGCGCCTACGGCTCAGGATGTCCGGCGTCATTGATGTAGGGAACAGGCCCGCGTAAGCTTTGCCGCGAAGCCGGTTTTTATGAAGCTACCCGCCCATGATCCTGCTTGTGGGAGCCTGGACCGGGGAAATTAAACCATAAGCTGCGCTCGGAGACGCCTTGACGTTCGGGTTTTCGGACAGGGGTTCGACTCCCCTCACCTCCACCACGCATACCCCTGTCCAGGGTGATGTTGATGTCGTCGTCGTTGACGACAACGCGGCTTATCGCCCGTTGGATGAGCGGCTTTAGTTCATTTAGCGGGCGATCCCTGGATTCCCACACCGCTTTCAGACGCGCTATCATGATATCGCTGTCAATATACACTGAGACTTTGTCAAGGCTCACTAATTCAGTACGCAGTTCCGTCTGTTCCTCGCGCAGCCGTTTCAGATCAGCCATTGCCGATACAGGGGCGTTCGCGCCTTCGGTTTGGATAAGCCGCAGCGCGGCGTTGTACTCCGCTTCGCACTCCTTGACGCGCTTGCGGATGGCCGGGCCGCTTACGGCATTCTCCCGCTCGGCCTCGTACGTGAAATTATTCGCAATAACCGCGGCCTGCCTGATCGTCTCCTCCTCGCTGACGTAGCTTTGTATAACTTGCATAACATAGTCCTCTAAACGTTCTTTCCTGATCGATTTCACGCATTTATCGTGGCATTTATAGACATGCTGCGTAGTGCCGTCACGGTCCTTGCCGACTGAATCGCCGAACATCCTCCGCCCGCATACCCCGCAATAGGTAATACCGCTCAAAAGATACACCGAATTATTTGACTTATAAGACGCCGCGCTCGTTTTGTTCAGTTCGCGCATAGCTTTCGCCGCCTCCCACGTCTGCATGTCGATGATGGCGGGGATCCCGCCCGGCACGCGGATGATCTCGGATTCGTCCTTGTTCTTGCTGTTGTTGCGCTTGCCGTCGCGTGTCGCCGCCGCACGGCGATTGTACACAAACGTCCCGTTGTATTTCTCGTTGCCCAGCAGATCGTATAGGCTATTCTTGTCGAATTCGTTTCCGCGTGTAGTGCGGTAACCGTTTTCGTTAAGATATGCCAGCATCTCGACATACCCGCGCCGCTCGATGAACATCGCGAACAACGCGCGTACGGCGGCGGCGCTCAGCTCGTCGAACTCGTACTTGCCGTTTACTACCTTGTACCCAAACGGCGGCACGCCGCCCATATGCTTGCTATCACCAGTCTCACCTTTTAACAAGTATGAATGACCGCATAATTCAAAGAGCATAGCTAAGTATACGAATAATATCATAGAACAGTAAGGATATGCTGCCTTTTTTAGCAAATTTCTATGTTTCATCATTAACTTCATTTCGAGCTGCAAGCCATCCCCTAAAATATAATCACCAAAACCCATTATACTCATTTCTTTTATAGATTGCTTAACGGTAAACATGCGCCATAAATAGTTCTTCCTACGTTCTTTCTTCACCTGCCGCTTTTTAAGTTGATTATGCCTATGATACCATTGAGTAAAGATAACGCTTGACACCAACAATACGGCTATGTTATAGTTTTTATATAGGAGGCGATGATATGAGATACTTTAAGAAAATAGCTGGCGGGCAGGTTTACCTGTCTCCGATCAACGCGGATGACGCCGAAACCTACGCAAAGTGGCTTAATAACAAGGAGACTACCCACTTCCTCAATATCTACAGCCACGCGCTTCCGCTGGCTGCGGAGCGTGACGCGCTGGAAAAAATATCAAGAGAACATAACTACGCCATTGTCCGCGCGAGCGATGATATATTGCTTGGAAATATTGGTTTCCATGGCATCAAACATATCAACCGCACAGCGATAATAGGCATTTTTATAGGCGAACCATCCCAATGGGGTAAAGGTTACGGAACGGAAGCGATGAAATTACTAATCGAGTATGGTTTTGATACGCTGAACCTGCGCAACATCATGCTTCTCCACTTTGCGGACAATGACCGCGCGCGCAGGTGCTATGAGAAAGTTGGGTTCCGCGAGATCGGAAGGCGTACCGGCGCGGTTTACCGCGACGGCGCGTACATAGATGAGGTGTTCATGGAAATCCTGAACCCGCGAGGGTAATCAGGTCATCCCCTCACTGCCTCCACCTGAGCAGGAACCCCTGCAGCCGGTTAAAACAAAACGTGATCGCGGTCACAACAATCCCAATTACCAGCACGCCTGCCAACACCCGCGTGTAGTTGCCGAAGTTCGCGAAGTTGTTGACGTTGTAGCCCATGCCGCTTCGCGCGCCGATCATCTCCGCCGAGGTCAGCAGCACGAACGACACGCTAAGCCCCTGGTTGCACCCTATGAAGATCTGCGGCAGCGACGCCGGCAGCACGATCCTGAACAGCATCGTAGTCTGGCGCGCACCCAGCGACCGCGCGGAATCAAGGATGCGCCGCTCGACGTTCAGCACGCCGGACATCGTCCCGGCCAGCGCGGGCCAGAACGACGCTACGAATATCACGAACACCGACGCCGCGCGGAACGTCGGCAGCAGGACGATTGCGTATGGAATATAAACAATCGGCGAGATCGAGCTGAGGAACTTGGATATATATGACGCGGCGGCCCCGGCGCGGGCATGCCAGCCCAGAAGCAGCCCCAACGGGATAGCGACGGCTAACGCCAACAGGTATCCCTGGAAGATCAATCCCAATGAATCGACAATATTCTTCAGCGTCGCCGGCACGTCGGATACCAGCGCCCTGATCACCGCTCCCGGCGGCGGGAACACCGCGCCCTTCGAGCCAGCAGCGGACGGCAGCTTCGCCGCAGCGAGCGTCCAGAAAATGAGAAACCCGAACAGGAACCCGATCACGTCCGAGCACACGTTGAAGGCCGCGCGACGCTTCACGCCCTTAAAGCGGTACGTGACCACGAGCAGGACCGCTTCCAACACGCACGCAAGCGCGATGGCGTGCGCTGGCGAATCCGGCACGCGCGTATTCCTGCCCGGCAGCAGCTGGACCAGCGCCAGGACGACGAACAGCCCGTTCGGTATGGTCAAAAGCCGCTTCACAGCACGACCTCCTCACCGCCGATCCTGTCCCGGACGTCGTCCAGGAACAGCGACACCAGCTGGCTGCGCAGTTGGAAATACGCCGAGCCGCCGACGATCTCCTCGTGTACGCGCGGGCGCGGGTACGGCGTGGTGACCTCCTTGACTACCCTGCCCGGCCTGCCCGCGATCATAAGTATCCGGTCGGACAGGAAGATCGCCTCGTCGATGTCGTGCGTGACGAATACGACCGTCTTGCGCCCGCTGCCGGGTTCGCCCTCCCACAGCGAGAGCAACAGCTCCTGCATGGCCGCGCGGTTCTTCACGTCGATCGCTCCGAACGGCTCATCCATCAGCAATACGTCCGCGTCCATCGCCAGCGCCCGCGCGATGGCGACGCGCTGCTGCATGCCGCCGGAAAGCTGGAACGGATACTTATTGCCGAACCCCTTCAGCCCGACTTCCTGCAGGAACCGGTTGGCGATCCGCTCCCTCTCGCGCCGCGAGCTCCCGCGCTTCGCCTGGCTGACCGCGAAGGTGATGTTCCCCCGCGCGGTCATCCACGGGAACAGCGAGTAATGCTGGAACACGGCGGCGCGGTCCGCCCCGGCGGTTGTTATCGGCTGGCCGTTGAGCAGCGCACGGCCGCTTGTGGGCTGGCGCAGTCCCTGCAGCACGCCCAGCAGCGTGCTCTTTCCGCACCCGCTAGGCCCGACGATTGAGAGGAACTCGCCCTCGCGCACCTGGAACGTCACGTCCTCCAGCGCAAGGAACGCGCCGTTCCTATCCTCATATTCGACGGAAAGCCCCTCCACCGCGATCTTGTCCAATGCCGCACCTCCGCTTCGGTTGCCGGGACAAGGGGAGACGCGCCGCGCCTCCCCCTTTTCCCACCGGTTTTGCCGCGACGCCGGCCTAGTTGGACGCGGCGTATCGCTCTAATAACCCCTGGTAGATGGGATCATCCGGGTAAGCGGCGTTGACCTGCTCGACCGCCAAGCGGTATACATCCACATCATACAACGCGGTGATGTCATAATCCACGCCGCCCGTGTAGCCGAACTCGACCGTATACTCCTTCAGCGAGACAGTCGCCTTCCTGTCCGGATCGGGATGCGACTGCGCGTGCCCGCCGTAAACCTCATACTCGATGGCTTCCGGCTCGATCGTGATATACTTGCCAACGTCCGCGATGGTCTCCTCGCGGCTCTCCTGCGAGAACTTATACGCCCTGATCAACGCGCGCTCGAACGCGGCGTAGGTATTCGGCAGCTCGTCCAGCGCGGCTGACGGCGCGACCTGGCGGCAGCAGGGCTGGTTCTCAAATAACTCGATCTCGTTGCAGTAATACACAACGGTGTGTCCGGCGGCCTTGGCAATCGACGCGTACGGCGAATAGACGGACGCGGCGTCTATCTGGTTCCCGGCCAGCGCGTTGAACGCGTCCTTCTGGCTGTCGAAGTAAACAATGTTGACCTGGTCCTCGCCCTCGCCGATCTCCAGTCCGGCGGAGTCAATCAGCACCAGCAGCTCCAGATCCTGCACGCTGTTCTTCACTGAGGCGACATTGCGGCCCTTGAGCGCGGTTATGTCCCCCTCCTTAAAGCCCTCGGGCACGAATTCGGTTTTGAGCACATAACCATGACCGTTGGTCATCGCGCCGCCGAACACGGTGATGACGTGGCCGTTAGCCTGGTTGGTGATCGTCGGCACGGAGCCGATGAACGCGGCGTCCAGCTTGCCGGCCTCAAGGCCAGCGACCAGCTCGCCCGCGCTGGCAAACTGGGTGAGTGTAACATCAAGGCCTTCCTCCTTGAAGAACCCTTCCTCCGCCGCGACAAAGCCCAACAGGTGCGCCGTGGAGTTGAGGTGCCCCAACTGGAACGCCGTCTTCTCCGGCGGCAGGATCTCCGCGCCTAACACGGCGGAGGGAACGAGCAGGACCGCGGCTATCGCGATGGCGATTACCGCGCGGAGCGTCAATTTCATAACACAGTCCTTTCCGGCTATTCCACCTTTAACATATATGAATAGCTCAACTTATTCTACATGATCCGCGCCGCCGTGTCAACCGCTTTTTTCACGTATTTCCCATATGCTTTGAAGGCGATTGAGCGCGTCGTTCAGCGTCGATTCCGACTTGGCGAAGTGCAGCCTGATCAGGTGGTTGACATCCTCGCGGAAGAAGCTGGATCCTGGCACCGCGCCCACGCCGACACTCTTCGCTAAATCAACGCAGAACTCGAAGTCGTCCACGTACCCGAACGCCGACACGTCGACCAACACATAGTACGCGCCCTGCGGCTCGGTGAATGGCAGCCCGATCCGCCTCAAACCATTCAAGAACAAGTCGCGCTTTTCAGTATAACCACGCAGCAGATCGCCGTAATACTCCGGCGGCAGCAGCAGCCCGGCGACAGCCGCCTCCTGCAGCGGCGCGGCCGCGCCAACGGTGAGGAAGTCATGCACCTTACGCGCGGCGTCGATGATGTCCGGCGGCGCGATGATGTACCCCAGCCGCCAGCCCGTAATGGAATATGTCTTGGACAGTGACGAGCAGGACAGCGTCCGCTCGCGCATGCCGGGCAGCGAGGCGATGTAGGTATGCTTGCGCGGCGCGTACACTATGTGCTCGTATACCTCGTCGGTGACCACGTACGCGTCGTACTGGATGGCGAGGCGGGCGATCAGCTCCAACTCTTCGCGCGTAAATACCTTGCCGCTGGGGTTGGAAGGATTGCACAATATCAACGCCTTCGCGCCACCCCGGAACGCGTCCTCAAGCTCGTCGGCGTCGAAATCGAACATGGGCGGGCGAAGCGGTATATATACCGGTTCCGCGCCGCTTAGGATCGCGTCCGCGCCGTAATTCTCGTAGAACGGCGAGAACACGGCCACCTTGTCACCCGGATCGCAGATTGACAGCATCGCGCATATCATCGCCTCGGTGCTGCCGCATGTCACGACGATCTCGCGCTCCGGGTCGATGGGGAAGCCCATGAACCGCCGCTGCTTCTCGGCCAGCGCCTCCCTGAAGTTCTTCGCTCCCCACGTTATGCTGTACTGGTGCGGCAACTCCAGCGGCCGCGCCAGCCGGTCCAGCAACTCCCGCGGCGGGTCGAAGTCCGGGAACCCCTGCGACAGGTTCACGGCGTTGTATTGCTGGCAAACCCTTGTCATGCGCCGGATCACGCTGTCCGAGAACGCGGCGGCGCGGCTGCCCAGCGGCCTCATATCTCGTATGTCACCTTCCGCTCGTCGATCACGCGTTTGGCCTTGTGGGTGGAACGCTCCATCGCGCCGTCAGGCAGCACGACCACATTAGACGGCCTCACGCCGATCCGCGCCTTCAGCGCGTTGGTAACTATCTCGCTGACCCGCGAGTCGGATCCACAGCCGCTAAGCCCCGCGTTCTCCACCGTCACGTCATACCGCGTAGTGAACTTGCTCTCGTAGATGCGCACGCTGTATTCGTTGGTGACCTCGGGCAGGCTGCGGATCACGTACTCGATGTCCGACGGATACACGTTGACAGCGGAAACTATAAACATATCATCTTTACGCCCGTCGACATATATCCGGCCATGCGTGCGCCCGCACGGGCACTTCTCAGGCACGAACCGCCCGATATCCCCGGTGCGGAAACGGATCATCGGCCTGGCCTTCTTGCGCAGCGTCGTGTAGACCAGCTCGCCGCGCTCGCCTGGCGGCAGCGCGCGGTCGGTTTTGAGATCGAGCGTCTCAACCAGTATGTGGTCCTCGGCGATGTGCAGCCCGTCGTGGTATTCGCACTGCGCGGCGCACGCCCCGAAAATGTCCGACAGCCCGTAGAAGTCGAACAGTTCCGCGCCCCATATGTCCACGATGGCCTTGCGCGTCGCCTCGATGGATCCTCCCATCTCCCCGGCCACGAATATCTTATTAATGGATAAATCTTTCCGCGGGTCGATCCCGGTCTTCAGCGCGGTCTCGCCCAGGTAGAACGCGTAGCTGGGGCTGGTCCAGATGCAGGTGGGCTGGTACTGTTTGAGCACGAACAGCAGCCGCTCACTGGGCAGCGTGCCGCCCCATACGCATAACGCGCCAAGGTTCTGCGCCCCGATGACGTCCGGCCCGCCCACGTACAGCGAGAAATTCAGCGCGTGGACGTAGCGGTCGTTCGGGCGCATGCCCGCCTGCCAGAACCAGCGGCTTTCCACATCCTGGAATTCGTCGAAGTCCTGTTTGGTGAATGGCGACATGGTGGGCACGCCCGTGCTGCCGCTGGACGTGCTGATGAAGACGACGTCCTCCTCGGGCACGGCGGCCAGCTCACCCAGGAACGAGCCTACGCCCTGTGTCTCACGCTGGGTAAGCTTATTTATGAAGGGGAAGCGTTCCAGGTCGGACAACTCCCTGATGTCGCCGACGCTCACGCCCGCCGCGTCCCACGCGCGTTTATAGTATGGGCTCCCGGCGTACGCATGCGCCAATTCCTCCTTGAGCTGCCGCAGCTGAAGCTCCTCCAACCGCCCGCGCGGGAGCGTCTCCAGTTCCTCATTCCAGTATTTGCCGCGTGGCATGCCAACGCCCTCCCCAAATAATGATTCAGTCCCGCGCCGGGGCGAATATAAGATTTCCTATCTGTTTACTGTTGATACTGTGTTAATATACCCCAATACATCCGCGCTGTCAAGACAAATTTTGCGGGAACCGCGGGAGGTTTGCCGCTGGGGATTGTTCCGCGCGTTTTACATTCACATCACCTACATGATATAATTAATAAGATGAACCACGCAGAATTGGAGGAATGGAACGTATGAGGAAGGCTGTCTCTATCACCCTGGCGTTGCTGACGTTGATCGGCCTGGGCTTGACCGCGTCGGCGGAAGCGCCGAAAACCACCGTGAACCTCTACTACGCCACCGACCTTGACGTTACGCTGTCCGCGACAGTCGCGGCGTACAAGGAAGCCAACCCCGAAGTCGAGGTCGTCGTGCACCAGATACCCAACGACGACTATGACGACAAGCTCCGCGTGCTGATGGCCGGTTCGCCTGAGGAACTGGACGTCATCTGGATTCGCACGCCGGCCCAGATGAAACAGTACATCGGCAACAACATGCTGGAAGACCTCACCGGCTACGCGCAGGCCAGCGGCGCCGACCTGTCCATCATCCGCGACACCGCGCTCAAAGGCGCCGAGAACGCGGAGGAGACCGGCTTCTTCGGGCTGCCGCTGTCGGGATCATGCTGGCTGCTGTTCTATAATAAGGAGATATTTGACGAAAACGGCTTGGATTATCCAATCAATATCACCTGGGAACAGTACCGCGAGCTGGCGAAGCAGCTGACGTATGAGAAGGACGGGAAGAAGGTCTGGGGCGGCGTTATCCCGCCGTGGACGATGAACCTGGGCGCGTCCGCCGCCGGGGAATACCTGAACGATCCCGCCCCGCTGACGCGCACCGAGGCCTATGCCCAGCTGCTGTATGACCTCTACACGGGCGACAAGTCTCATATCTCTATTGAAGAGATGTCCTCCGGCATGTGGGACGCTTACGCGGACTTCGCGGCCGGGAACGTCGCCATGACGGTCAACGGCGACTGGACGTTCCGGCTGCTCAAGACAGACGTCGAGTACGCAGCCGCCCCCCTGCCCGTGTTCGACGACGTGCCCGCCGGCTCCAGCGTAGGGCAGCATTCGTACATGTGCGTGTCGGCTGCGTCGACAAACAAACAGGCAGCGTATGACTTCATCGAGTTCGCCGTTGTGTCGGATACGGGCACCTCTATAATCGCGCGGACCGACGTGCCCTCGTACGCCACTGACGCGGCGCTGGCCGTCTACAAAGAATCGGTCACGACGCCCGGCGTCGAGTACCGCTTCACCTCGCGCGTGCTGCTGGAGCAGGACACCGCCGCCAACTACGCGGCTGTCAACGACGACTACATGGCCGAGTTACAGCTGTACATCCTGGGCGAGCAGGACCTGCGCGCGGCGTTCGATAACTTCTACGCGCTCAGGGACGAGGAGTAATCGAAACGTTTCAAGGAAGATTACGTCCGAATCTTAGTTATACACCCTTGGCGATAGGGATCCTCGCGCGGCGCTTGATAGCTTCCACGCGCTAAGGGACACGGAGTAATCAAGACGTTTTCAGGGAGTATTGTGTCGGGGGCTAAACCTAAGGCGCGGCCCCCTTCCCCCATTGGAGGCTTCCTATATGACAGCAGGACCAGGCCGCTACCTGCCGCGCCGGGCTGCGGCGTCAAGGCTCCGCCGCCGCGAGGCGTTATCGGGATACTTATACATTCTGCCTAATTTTATCGGTTTCTTAATATTCACGGGCATACCCGTTGTCGCGGGACTGGTCATCAGCTTCACGAGCTTCAACGGCGTGAACACATTGAAGTTTATCGGGATTGATAACTACTTAAAGTTGTTCAAAGATACCAACTTCAAGACGGCGCTTGTGAACAACCTGTGGTACGCGTTCAGCGTTGTGCCGCTTACTCTGGCGGTCAGCCTTCTGCTCGCGCTGGCGTTGAACCGCCGTTTATTGCTGGGCGGGTTCTTCAAGACGGTATTCTTCTTCCCGACGCTGACCTCGATGGTCGCGGTCGGGTGCGTCGCGCTGCTGCTGTTTGAGCCGAACAAGGGGCCTATCAACCAATTGCTCAAGGCGATAACGGGCTTACCCGTCGAGTCGCTGCCGAAGTGGTTCTTCTCCTCGAAGACCGCGCTGGGCACGGTCGTGGCGACGGTCGTCTGGAAGCAGGCCGGGTACTACATGGTTATGTTCATGGGCGGGCTGAAGAACATCCCACCCCACCTGTATGAGGCGGCCAGGGTGGACGGAGCCGGGCCAATGCGGACGTTCTTCTCGATCACATGGCCGATGCTCTCGCCTACGACCTTCATGGTGACGATACTGCTGTTTATATCATCATTCCAGACGTTCGACATTATCAACGTGACGACGGAGGGCGGGCCGGGCCGCGCGACCAGCGTGCTCGTGTTCCGGATTTACAGGGAGGCGTTCCGCGACTGGAAGATGGGCTACGCCTCGGCGATCGCGTATTTCCTGTTCATGATAATATTGATTGTCACGCTGATCCAGTGGCATGGGCAGAGGAACTGGGTCAGCGACGACTGACGGAGGCGCGGCGTGGTTAAGCGGAATGTGTTCCTGTCGGTTTTGTTTATCGCGATGCTGTTCGTGGCGTTCCTGATGCTCGTGCCGTTCGTGTGGATGCTGAGCGCCTCGTTCAAGAACAACATGGAGATATTCGAGTCGCCGATCAACTGGATCCCGGCGGTGTTCAGGCCTGACAACTACCGCAAGGTGTGGATCGAGATCAACTTCATCAGCTTCTTCCTGAACTCGCTGAAGCTGGCGATATCCATCACTGCCGCGCAGCTTATCACATGCTCACTGGCGGCGTACTCGTTCTCAAAGCTGCGTTTCCCTGGCCGCGACAAGATATTCGTGGCGTACCTGGCCACGATGATGATACCTTGGCACGCGATCATGATCCCGCAGTTTATCGTCGTAAAGACGCTTGGGCTTTACAACTCGCACTGGTCGCTGATACTGATACAGGCGTTCAGCGCGTTCGGCGTGTTCATGCTCAGGCAGAACATGCTCAGCATCCCCGACAGCCTCCACGAGGCCGCGAGGATCGACGGATGCGGCTCGCTGCGGATATACACAAGCGTCATACTCCCGCTGTGCAAGACAGGGCTGGCGACCCTGACGGTGCTGACGTTTAACGGTATCTGGAACGACTATATGGGCCCGATGCTGTATCTCGACTCCGACAACCTCAAGACGGCGCAGTTGGCGCTGGCGTCGTTCAAACGCCAGTACAGCGCGGACTACGGCGCGATCATGGCGGGGACGATCTGCTCGATCATCCCGATCGTGCTGGTGTATGTCTTCGCGCAGCGGTACATAGTGGAGGGAGTGGCCTTCGCGGGGGTTAAGGGGTGAGTGGAGCGCGGCGACGCGAGTCCGGATGGGGATGGCGGCTGGGGATGTCCCCCAGCCGCCATTGCGCTATTGTGACGCTCGAACGCTTGAATGGCAGCCCTTGCCGGCTCTACTCCTGCCCCGCCAGATACTCCGCGAATTGCCGCTGGAACTCCGCGATGTAGGTGTCCAGCCCAGCCGCCTTCAACTTTGCGATAGCGGAATCGAACCCTTCCTCATACGAAACCAGCCCAAAGCGTATCGGGTACATCGAGCTGATAAGCTCGGTCTCCATGTTGGCCAGTTCCATCGACAGCTCCGTCGCGTCGAACAGGAACGCCGCGGCGGGCGTGTAGACGATCTCCTCGTCGGGCAGCGCTGTCTGGTCATACTCGATGCCGGCGTCCGGGTAGCTCTCGTCGTAGCGCATGTAGCCCTTGAACCCGGTCATCCACGTGTCGAAGTTGTACAGCGCTTTGCCGTCCTCACCCTCGATGTACTTGTAGCGGTACGGGTCGGACGCCGTGTAGTGCGTATCTTCAATGCCCCAGTGGAACAGGTCGTGGTTCGCTTTATCGGCGTACAGCCAGTTAAGGAATTTCAGCCCTGACGCGGGATCCTCCGCCGTAGCCGATATCGCGTTCAGGTTCTGCGCCAATGTGTAGACCAGCTTGATCTTCTCAGGCGCGAGCATATAGAACTGGAAGTAGGAATCCGGGATGTTCTTCTGGACGCCGACATCGTTCTGGTGGTTGAATGTCGGGGAGGGCAGCACGGCGCCAATGTTGGCCATGTCGCTCTTATACTCCTGGGCGGTTGACAGTATATCCGGATGGATGTATCCCTTTGAGTACAACTCTGCGAAGAACTCCGCGTCCTTCTTGAATTCCTCGGATTCATAGTACGACTCGACCGTACCATCCTGGCGGATCAGCGCGAACCCCTGGCTCATCTCCACATAAAACGGCCATGTGTCATACGCGCGGTGGAGGAACGCAGGCGCGTGCCGGATGTTATGCAGCCACATATACGGCTTGACGCCCGTCTCTTCCTCTATGATGGGCTGCAGCGCGGCGAATGTGTCCAGCAGGTCCTGTAAGGTCTCGGGATACTGGCCGTCCAGGTACGCGTCAACCACGTCTCCCCGGGCGAACATGTAGCCATACAGCCGCGTGAAGTCCTTCCAGTTGGCGGGCACGGCGTAGACCTGTCCCTTGTAAGTGCCAGCCTTCCAGTCGTCCTCATTGAACATGCCCGTCAACACCGGGTAATCGGGCAGGTACTCGTCAAGAGGGATGATCGCGTCCATGCTGGCGATGCTGGTGAGGTTCTTGACGTCCTGCATGATGTGCAGCAGTTCGAACGGCTCGCCGGTAGCCAGCATCACGTTCAATTTCTCGTTGTACGCGTCCCACGGTATGCGGATGAACGAAACCTCAATGTCCACGCCGTCGTCAGCCAGTTTCTGGTTGATGGCCGTCAGGACGGTGTCCATGTCGGTCATGTAGCTGCCGGGCGTCACGTAGCGCATCGGACGCGCGGCCAGCGCGGGCGCGGCCAGCGCCATGATGATCAGGCACGCCAGCAGACAGGTCAGCCGCTTCTTCATAGTGTCGAATCGCTCCTTTCGATAGTCCCCATGTTCCATATTCACGGCGTTCGGGCCTATACGGTCCGGACGCATGAACCCGAGTCAGCCCTTGACCGCGCCGACCACCATGCCCTTAATGAAATACCTCTGTAAGAACGGGTACACAAGGATGATCGGCCCTATCGTGATGATCGACGTGGCCATCTTGAAACTCTCCTTGGGCGGTGTCAGCGACACGCCGGTCATCATGTTGCTGATCATGGACAACTCCGACTGGATGTTGAACAGCAGCATCTGCAGTGGATAGTAATCCGCGTTGTTGACCAGCATGACCGCGTTGAAGTAATTGTTCCAATACGCGATGGCGTAGAACAGCGTGATCGTCGCCAGCACCGGGGCGGCCAGCGGCAGGTAGATCATGAACGCTATGCGGGTCTCGCCCGCGCCGTCGATCAGCCCGCTCTCCCTAAGCGAATCGGGAACCCCGCGCAGGAAATTCCTCACCAGGTACATATTGAACGGCGAGAACATCAGCGAGGGCACAATCAGCGCCCATATGTTATCGGTAAGGCCCAGAGCGCGGTTGACCATATACCATGGCACGAGCCCGGCCGAGAATATCATCGTTATATAAAAGTATAACGCTAAGCCATTGCGCAGCCCGCATTGCGGGCACGCGAGCGTATAACCGGCGCAGTAACTGATCACAACCGCGATAAACGTCCCGGCCAGCGTCGCGCGGATGGTGACCCAGTACGCCTTGGGTACCCGCGACACGGAGTTGAACATCCGCCGATACGCCTCGCCCGACCATTCCGACGGCCATAACGTGTAACCGTTGATCGTGATAGCGCGTTCCGTCGCGAAGGATGTCATCAGCACCATCAGCATAGGTGCCAGACAGAACACGGCGAGCGCGAACACAACCGCCGCGATCACCGCCTGACTGACCGTCGTCCGCCTCCTCACGCGCGACCGCCTCCAAACCTGAAACATTGTAAGCAAACCGCGCCCTGGATCAAAACAACGCGCCTTCCGGATACAGCTTGTTTACCAGCGCGTTTGAGCCGAACACCAGCGCGAAGCCGACGAGAGACTGGTACATGCCCACCGCCATGGACAGACTGGGGTTGCCCGTCAATTTGAACGTGCGGTATACATATGTATCTATAACTTCCGCGACGGGCATCAGCGACCCGTTGTCCCGGATGATCGCGTAGAACATCGAGAAGTCCCCGTAGAATATCCGCCCGACCTCCATCAGCGTGAGTATGCTGGCCGTGGGCAGCAGCAACGGCAAGGTGATATACAGCACGGACTGCAGCCGCCCCGCGCCGTCGATGTACGCGGCCTCGAACAGACTCCCGTCTATGCCCGTGATGACGGAAAGATATATCACGCTGGTCCAGCCGATGTACTTCCACACGCGCAGCAGTATCAGTATCACATACCAATAACCCGGCGTCGAGTAGAAGCTGACCGCCTCGCCGCCCAGCCCGGCGATGATCCGGTTCAGCAGGCCTGTGCTGGTATTCAACAGGCCCTGAAGCATGTAGCTGACTACCACCCACGATATGAAGTAGGGGAACAACATCACAGTCTGGCTGACCTTCAGAAACCGCTTGGCGCGAACCTCGTTGAGCAGCAGCGCAAGGACGATAGAGCTGACGTACACAATCACAATGAACAGGAAGTTCAGTATAAGCGTGTTGCGCGTAACCGTCGCGGCCCACGTGGATTTAAAGAAATATTGGAAATTCTTCAATCCCACCCACTGGCTTAGTATGCCCGTGCGGAAGTTGAACTTCTCGAACGCTATCGCCATATACGGCAATGTTATATATCCATATACAAACGTATATAGCACAGCGGGCAGAACCAACAGGTACAACGCCCGGTTGCGGGCCAGTTCGCGTATCACGCCGCGCGGCCCTAACCGATGTGCCCGCTGTTTTCCTACCGCGCCGACCGCCGCCTCCGCCACCACGAGCCCTCCCTGCGGTAAAAATGGGCTTTCCAGGCGTTTCAGGCAAAAAACCGTGCCGCCCGGCCCAGAGGCTACTTCTTACTCAAATACTTCCGCATGTCGATCGCGCAGGCGACCAATATAACCAGACCCTTGATTATATAGGTCTGGTTCCCGCTGATGCCCAGGAACGTCATACCGCTGATGATGACCTGCATCAGGAACACGCCCACGATCACGCCGCTGACCTTGCCGATCCCGCCGATGAACGACACCCCGCCGATCACGCACGCGGCGATCGCGTCCAGCTCGTAGTTAAGCCCCAGCGTGCCCGTCGACGCGCCCAGCCGCGCCGCCTCCACAAACCCGGTATACCCGTACGTTATCCCGGCCAGCATGAACACGCAGATAACCGTCATAGTAACGTTTACGCCGGACACCCGCGCCGCCTCCTCATTCGAGCCGACGGCGAACATGTTCTTTCCAAACGCGGTCTTGTTCCAGATGATCCATATCACGGCGGTCACGATGGCGGAAAACAGCACATAACTCATAACGGACGTCGTGCCGACCTTAAACAGCGCGCGCGTGACGAACTCCGAGGTATACCGCGCGTCCAGGCTGGATATCTGCTTCGCGCCGCTGGCCGACAGGTACAGGCCGTATATGACCAGCTGCGTGGCAAGCGTGACGATGAACGGATGCAGCTTGAATTTGGTTACGCAGAACCCGTTGACCGCGCCGACCAGCCCACCCACAGCCATGGCCGCCAGCAACACGGCGGGCAGCGGCAGCGTAGCGGGCAATGGCAGCGCCGCGTTTGGCAGGAACCTGCCGATTACGCCCACCTTCTGGAGGAATATAGCCGACAGGAACGCGGTCAGGCCGACCGCGCGCCCGGCGGACAGGTCGGTGCCGGTCAGTATGATCGCGCCGGCAATCCCTAGCGCCATCGGCAGCCGCGAGGCCGTCAGCGTGATTATGTTGACGATCGACGCGGTCTTCAGGAACGCGGGCCGCCGCGCCTGGATATACACAACCAGCGCGAGTATGATTATAACCATCGCGTGGTCCAGCAGGAAGTTTCCCACACGGGCCCATCTCTCGCGCGTTGACAATCGGGAGTAGTTCCTCAAGGCGACCATCCTTCGCTTCCCCCTTCGCTCTACGCGTATTTCGCGGCCAGCGTCATTATCTCTTCCTGCGTCGTATGGCCAGCGTCGACCTCGCCCGCCAGCCGTCCGCCCGACATAACCAATATACGGTGGCAAATGCCCAGCAGCTCCGGCATCTCGGAGGACACCATCACCACCGACTTGCCCTCCCGCGCCATCTGGATAATCAGCTGGTATATCTCGTACTTCGCTCCCACGTCGATACCGCGCGTGGGCTCGTCTAACAGGAAGATCTCCGGTTGCGTCAGCGCCCAGCGCCCGAACACGACCTTCTGCTGGTTGCCTCCGGACAGGCTGCGCAGCTTGGTCGTCTGCCTGGGCGTCTTGATGCGCATCGCGCCGATGGACCAATCCGTCTTGCTGGCGATCTTCCGTGAGCTTAGGAACGGCCCGACGCCCCGGCACCCGCGCAAACACGATATGGTTGTATTCTCGCGCACGGACAGTATGTCCATGATCCCGGTCGCGCGGCGTTCCTCGGTGACCATCGCGAAGCCGTTGGCGATGGACTCGCGCGGCGAGCGATTGTGGATACGCCGTCCGGTTTTGACCAATACGCCGGACGCGCGTGCCGCGCTGCCGAACAGATTCTCCAGCAGCTCGGTGCGCCCCGAGCCGTCCAGCCCGGCCACGCCCAGTATCTCGCCCTTGCGCAGTTGGAAGGAGACATCCTTAAGGCGCGAATACCGCGCGTAGAGGCCGCTTACCTCAAGCACCGGCTCGCCGGACGGCTGGCTGTCCTTAGGCGGGAAGCGGTTGGTTATCTCGCGCCCGACCATCAGGCGGATGATCTCATTCATTGTCAGCTCGGCTGCGGGTTTCGTCGCCACCCACTGCCCGTCGCGCATGATCGTGACCTCATCGGATATGCGCAGTATTTCTTCCATTTTATGTGAAATATATATAATTCCGCAACCCCGATCACGCAGCATGCGAATGATCCGGAACAGGTGCTCGACCTCGGTTTCGGTGAGCGAGGAGGTCGGCTCGTCGAACACTATAACCTTTGAGTGAAACGACACGGCCTTGGCGATTTCAACCATCTGCCGCTGGGATACGGGCATGGTCGACATAATGGTTTTCGGGTTGACGTGGACCTCAAGTTCCTTAAAGACGGCCATGGTATCCGCGAGCATCCTGCGCTCGGACACGAACGGCAGCCTCCCCATTCGTGGGTAGCGTCCCAACCAGATGTTGTCCATGACGGAACGTTTGAGCGCTTGGTTCAGCTCCTGGTGGACCATGGCGACGCCGTTATCCAGCGCCTCACGCGCGGACCTGAAGCGTATCTCACGTCCTTCAAGGTAGATATGCCCCTCGTCCCTGGCGTATATGCCAAAGAGACACTTCATCAGCGTGGACTTGCCCGCGCCGTTCTCGCCCATGAGCGCGTGCACAGTCCCGGCCCGCACGGTCATAGACACGCGGTCCAATGCCTTCACGCCCGGAAACTGCTTACTGATATTCTCAAGGTCCAACAGAACCGGCGCGTCACCATCGCTTCGCACGCGGGGCACTCCTCCTTCCTATTGCGGATAACCCACGGCCGCCCATTCCAGCCTCCTATTGCGGATTGCCCACGGTCACCCGTTCCAACCTCTTGCCGCCCCTTTAGGGGAGATGCCCCCGCAGGGGCAGAGGGAGCGGGGCCGAAGGGCAACGAGGCGGGGTCTGCAGTCGCCGCGCCGCGAGTGGTCAGGCTCCGCCCTGTCGCCGCGTCGCGAGTGGCTACGCTCCGCCCCCCCCCCCCCCTCTGTCGCTGAGGCGACGCCTCCCCTAAAGAGGCGACAAGGGGGTTGGGAACGACGACCCCGCCCGGATTCACACCATGCTTACTCCCAGGCGTTTGCCTAAAGCTTATTCCCTAAGCTCACGCCATAAGCCTATGTTTATTCCTCGCCCGTATACACGCCGTACGGTATGGCGACCTTCCAGCCGTCCTCGATAACGTACGCCTCGTTCAGGCCTTCAAACGCGTCCTTGCCGGCGATGTAGTTGGCGGCGATGGTCTTGATGGCGTCGGCCATGCCCACCGCGTCCTGCTTGATCGTCCCGGTCATAAACCCGTTCTTGATCAGTTCCTTCGCCGTGTCGGTCGCGTCAACTCCGAATACGGGGATAACCTTCGTGCCCTCGGCGGGCTTGTTGTACCCGGCGTTCTGCAGCGCGTTCACCGCGCCCAGCGCCATGTCGTCGTTGTTGGCGATGACCAGCTCGACCAGGTTGCCGTTCTCCTCGTTATACTGCGCCAGTATGGTCTGCAGGTAATCGAAGGAGGCCGCGTTGCTCCAGGTACCGTTCTGGTCGACGAGGTACTTGTTCGCGTTGTCGGGATCGTAGAATGACAGCGCGGGCTTCCCGGCGGCGGTGATGATCTTGTCCGCTTCCTCAACGCCGTACTTGGTGCGGGCGATGGCCTCCTGGTTGGATTCGTCGCCCTTGAACATAACGTAGCTGATAACGCCGTCGCCGTTCAGGTCAAGCGCGTCATAGTTATCCACAACGTACTGCCCGATAAGCTGGCCCTGCATGATCCCGGCTTCCTCATAGTTCGTGCCGACGAACACGGCCTTGTCGTAGCTCTTTACAACCTCCGAGCTTACCGAGCGGTTGAAGAATACCAGCGGGATCCCGGCGGCCTTCGCGCTGTCAACGATGTTCTGCGCTATGCCGTCCGCGCCGGTCTCACACACGTTGACCGCCAGCAGGCCCGCGCCTGAGGCTATCGCGGTGGTGATCTGGTCGGTCTGGGTGGCCTGCGTAGCGTTCGCGTCGTTATCCACGTACGCGATGGACGCGCCCTCCAGCGCGGAATCCAGCGCCTCGCGCACGCTTGACAGGTACACGTCAGCGAACGTGTACCAGAACACGTACGCCTCGCCCTCGGCCAGCGCGGCTCCGCTTAGTCCCAGCAGCATAGCCAGCGCGATCAGGATCGACAGGGATTTCTTCATGGAAACAACTCCCTTTCTTTGGATATATTACCGCTTCCCTTCAGGGAAGTTTGGCGGCGGCGGCGGGGTTTAACAACCCCCGCCTACATTATACTACACGGCATACGCCCTGTGTCAATACCAATTCCACACTTTCATACGCCATTTTTTAACGGATTGCGACATAAACAACCCGAAGACGTTGACATCCCGCCTAACCCGCCTTACGCGACAACCCTTGCCAGCGCCGCCCTGACCGCGCCGGGTCCGCGCAGCGTCTCAACGAAATACCCCTCCACCCTGTCGGCCAGCCCCGCCTGTACCAGATCAGCCCCGAATATGTTCGCGTTGGCTAGCATGGGCCGCAGCTGCCCGGAGTAGGAGGATGGGTCGCCCAGCTCCACGCCATCCAGCATCGGCTGAAGCATGCCCAGCATCGGGTCGGGGCTGATGGCCATGGGCCGCCCGTCGTCGCCCACGCCCATAAGGTACCGCGCCCACGCCGCGAGCGCGAACGGGATACAGCGCAGCGAGGACACGTCCAGCGTATCCGAGGCGATGTACCGCTTGACCGTTTCGCCGAAGCGAATGAGTATCTTCTGGCTGGTGTCGGTCGCGATGCGCTGGGGCGTGTCGGGCATGAATGGGTTGGGGAAGCGTTCCTCTATCACCTCTTTGATGAATTCACGCGGGCTGATGATCCCCGGGTCGACCACTACGGGCATGCCCTCATGGTACCCGATCCGCTCGACCAGCCGCTTAAGGTCGGGATCGCCCATCTCATCGCTTATCCTGGTATAACCTAGCAGACATCCCAGCACGGCCAGAGCGGTGTGAAGCGGGTTCAGGCATGTGGTAACCTTCATCGTCTCCGTCCGGTTGACCGTGTCGCGGTCAGCCATGTACACCCCGGCCTGTTCCAGCGGCGGGCGGCCGTTGGGGAACTGATCCTCGATCACAAGGTATTGCGGGCTTTCCGCGTTGACGAACGGCGCGATGTAGGTGGATTTACCCGTCACCACGACGTCCATGCCGCCGATACCGGCCTTAGCCAGCGCGGAGCGAACCTGCTCGTCGGGACGCGGGGTGATCTTATCGATCATGCTCCACGGGAAGGATACCTTCGATCCGTCATGTATATATTTTATAAAACCATCCTCGACGAAGCCATTGTCGCGCCACACGTCGGCTGCCTTCCATACGGCGCATTGCAGCTTCTCACCGTTACGGCTGCAATTATCCATGCTGACCATCGCGATGGGGTACGCGCCCGCCCTATACCGTTCAAGCAGCAGCGCGGCGGCTATGGACATGGCGTGCCTAGCGGAATCGGGTCCCAGCTTCGCGTCGGAGGCGAATATGGGCAGCGGCTCGCCGTTGATGTCGTTCAGCGCGTAGCCCTTCTCGGTGATAGTGAAGCTGGCGATTTGCAGTGACGGCTTGGCGAACAGCCGTTTTAACTCCGCCATACCCTCCGCGCCCGACGCCGCCACGCCGTAGGCTATCGACGCGACGACCTGCTTCCTCGTCTGGCCGTCGGGCATAAGGCTTACCAGCAGTGTCAAGGAATCGTGAGGTTTGTATATCTTCTCGATGATTTCCTCGTCGAAAGTCTCAACGGCGACAATCCCGCTGGACGCCAGCCCGCGCTCAATCAGCCGCTGCCGCAGCGAGGCTATGTACCCTCGGAATATGTTCCCCGCTCCGAAGTGGACCCACTCGGGCGACTCGCGCGTCGCCCTGACCATGCCCTCGATATCAAACGACGGCAGCGCGACGCCCGCCACCTCCCACGCCGCGCGGTCTTTCAGCGATTCCCTGTTCAACTCAATCATCTTTATGTCCTCCCATCTTCCCGATCGCTTCCCACAATCCCTCTATGTAAACCGCGCCCAACGCGCGGTCGTACAACCCATACCCGGGCCGCGCCCGCTCACCCCAGATCATCCTGCCATGATCCGGCCTTATGTATCCGGTGAACCGTTTATCAAACCCTGACTCATATAACGCCTTAACTATCCCGAACATGTCAAGGCTGCCGGAGGCGGTCGGGTGCGCGGATTCCTCGAAATCCTTCTCGCCGAGCTTCCTCACGTTGCGGATATGCGCGAAATGTATCCGCCCGCCGAACTCGCGCAGCATCGCGGGCAGGTCGTTCGCGCCGTTCACGCCCAACGAGCCTGTACAGAACGTTATACCGTTATACGGGCTGTCGTTCAGCGAGAGGAATACGCGGATTCGCTCGGCGTCCGTTATGACCTTGGGCAGCCCGAACAGCGGCCACGGCGGGTCGTCCGGGTGGATGGCCATGCGCACGTTTGCGGCCCGCGCCGCCGGGATCACCGCGTCGAGGAAGTATTTCATGTTCGACCAATACATTTCTTGCGTAAATGATTGGTAATACTCTATATCGGCGGCCATCAGGCTGAGCCGCTCCGGCTCCCAGCCGGGCAGCGAGTACCCGCGCGACTGCCCCGCCATGGCCTTGGCGATCAGGTCGGGGTTCATCTTCACAACCTCGTCATGGACGTAGGCCATCGCGGTCGAGCCGTCGGGCAGCGGCTTGGCCAGGTCGCTCCGCGCCCAATCCATCACGGGCATGAAGTTATAGCACAATACCCTTACGCCCGCCGCGCCAAGGTTGGTTATGGTTTTTATATAGTTATCAATGTACCTGTCACGCGTCGGCAGACCCTTCTTTATGTCCTCATGAATGTTAACCGACTCGATGACCTCCATCTCCAACCCTGCCGCGATCACTGTCGATTTAAGCGCGGCGATGTCCTCCGCCGTCCACTCCTCGCCGACGGGGATTTTTGGCAAACAACCCGCCACGCCGGTGATTTCCGGGATTTGTCTGATCTGGTCGAGCGTCACGCTATCGTCGCCAAACGGGAACCAGCGCAATATCATCTTCATACGCACATCACCCTACCGCGTCAATAATTTCACGCGTCGACCACGTCGCCCGCGCGAAGAGTTAACGGCTTATCGAACGCTTTGGAGCGATCCGCGCACCCTATGGAGCTTAGCGTGATCGACCCGCCGTAGCATTCCAGCCGGAACAAGCCGCCGCCCGACATGACCTTGCCCCACGCGCCGCCGATCGCCCAAAGGCTGGCGTGCCGCTCGCTGGAATTGATCCTGTTAAAACGCGCCTCGCCCCTGGTTAGATCAGCCGCGAAGCCCTGGTAAGCGGGGACCAGCGCCCACGCCGCCATCGACCGCGCGTAGTTGCCGCCGCACTCGATCTCGTTCCACGGGTTGCGCCTCTCGCCGTCGTAGCGGTCGCGAACGGACTTGACGACGCGAAGCCCCTCGTCCTCCAGCCCGCGCATAACCATGTGGCACGCCGCCGCGTACTCAAAGCCGTGCATCGTTTCCTCGGCGTAAGGAACGCTGATCACAGGCCGCTGCGCGCCGTCGGGATAGCCGCAGATCACCAACCCGGCCTCATCCTGCAGGCAGTATATCCTGCACGGGTTGAAGCTCTCGCCCATGCTCTCGACAAAGTTATATTTATAGATGGATTTAAGCGATCCGCGAACGCGCTCCGGCCGGAACACATCGCCCAGCCCGACCATATCGGCGTGCCACTGCCCCAGCATCATGTCGACCGAAACGCCCTGGCCAATCTGGTATTTCAGCTGACCGGCCTCGCCGTTCCAATAGGTTTTTCGGACGTTGGGATCGCTGGCCTCATACGGGTCGAGCGCCGCCGGATCGTCCAGATTGGTTTGTTGGACGTAATATTCACCATTCCACAACAACCTTTCGGCGGCGGTTTGGCCCCTCTCGCGGATTGACGCGCACCTCCCGGCGAATTCAACGTCGCCCGCCTCCAGCGCCATGCGCTCCGCCGCCGTCAGCGCGGCCAAGTACATGCCCGTAAGCCACGGGTTCGGGCCGAACAGCTCCATGTCGAGCGTGTGGTGCTGTCGTCCCGTGAGCATCCCGGTTTCATCGGGATCCCACTTGTCGGGATTCGATGGCGACCACGCGTATTCCAGCGAGCGCCTCACTTTCGGCCACAGCCGCTTCATCCACGCGCCGTCGCCCGACCACCGCCAGTCGCGGTAAGTCTTGACCACGCCGCCCATCTGACCATCCGCGCACGGCCTGAACGTCGAGGCCGGACTGCCCGGCGGCAGCCGCAGGCGGAACGGCGTCGCGCCGTCGGGCTGGAGGTTGTACGCGTAGTCCAGCTCCCGCATCGACCGCTCCAGCGCGGGAAAGAGCATCGGCAGCGCGTATTGGTAATTCCACACATGCTGGCACGATCCCTCGCACGAGCCGTCGCGGGCGTGCGAACCCTCCCAGCCGTAGAAGCTGCCGTCGGTCAAGCGGACGCATGTCGGGCTTTTCAGCACGGAGAGCGTTGCCCCGGCAGCGTCTATCACGGGTTCAGGCAGTGTCGAGTTGTAGAGTGTATCCACAAACAGGCGCACGGCGTCTGATAATTTTTGCCAATTATTGAGCGCGTAGTCGGTCACGGCCTCCGCGCCCATGAACTCCGTCGCGTACCAGTTGCGCCAGACGGGTTTAACTGTATTCCCAGCGGGATTATCCCAATATTTCTCATAATTGGGATAATACCACGCCAGCGCGAACCGGGTTACGCGGGATTCGCCCGGCTCCAGCGTGAACGCCGCGCAGAGAACGCCGTGCTCGGGGCAGGGCAGGTCGCCCGTGCCCACGCTCTCTATGGGCGGCAGATCGCGCGGCGGGATTGGGCCTGGCTGACGCAGGTCATGCCAGAAAACGTTATACCCATCGAACCACGTGCCCCGGTACCAATGCCGTTGGACGCTGACGCCCGGCGCGTCGGTCGCCAGGCACAGCCCGCCCCACTGCGGCGAGCGATGGTCCGGCATGGCCGTGCCCAGCGAAAGGCGGGTCCTGCCGTCGTTTATGGAAACGTCGTTAACAGGTAGGGCGCGGTTCAGGTTAGCCAGCGCGAACACGACAGAGTACGTTAGCGTGTCCGGCGTGTCGTTCGTCAGCGTCACCTCGAACATCGCCAGCGGCAGCGAACTATCGAAATCGTTTCCCGGCTCGAACGGGCTGAACGCCCTGAGCCCGGCCTTCGCCGGGAACGTTCCGGCGAAGCTGTACTCCGCCTCAGGGAACCTGCCTCGCGTCTCGCACCGCGTGAAGTGCGGGGCGCCGGCCAGCGTCATCCTGTCCGGGCCGTACGTGTATCCGCCGAACGGATGCAGCCCCCGCCCCATAAACGGCGGCTGGAGCGGTCCGTGCAGGGCGCGGACGTCCAGGACGCGCCCGTCCTTCTCGGCTTTGACGCATATACTGGAGTAACCGTTATAACTATCCTTATTCGGGCGGTTCATGACCTCCCAGTCCACGAACCGCGCCGAGCCGTCGACGCTCACGCAGCCCGCGCCGATCCCGCCCAGGGGAAAGCGGACCTCGCGCGAGGTCTCGCCCTTATAGATGAAGTCTGGCATACTTGCCCTCCTGACCAACGCGTTAAGGAAATCATACCGCTTCCGGCATATTATCACAAACGCGCCGCGTTGACAACGGACGGAACGCAAGAAGCTTAAGGGGCACCGGTTGCCGCTGTGCCCCCCAGCGCGACCGTGCTCCGCGTCGTTTTCCACGGTGCCAGAGGGGGGACGGGCGTAACGGGCGGGGACTTCGCGGCCCGCGCAGGCGGGCGGAGGCGCGTGGGTGTCGCGGGGGAGGCTATTTTCTTAATGAGTATTTTTTTGAAAAATAAATGTTTAGAAAGGAGCCTCCCTTGATGCCCCGCTGCCCCCGCCAAGCGACGGCCAAAGCCTTGCCGCGCGCGAACCCTGCCGCGCCGTTCCAATCCTCCCGCCTTCCCTAGGGCGAAGGGTCAGGGCGAATCCCACCGCGCCTCAACTATCGGGCGAGCCGCGAGGAGGTTGAAACGCTGGTGGTAAGCCCCGCTCCTCTGCCGCCTGAAGGCGATGTCTCCCCTTTAGGGGAGACACGGGGTTGGATAGTCGCGACGTTTCCCGCGTTGCCGGGAGGTTCATGGCCGGGACGGCGGAGACGGGGCGAGAGCGCGCAGTGGCTTGGTGGCGCAGTGGCGCACAGTAGGCCATTTTCTTATAGAGTACTTTTTTAGAAAAATAAAGTATATGAAAAGTGCCCCCCTTGCCCTACCGCGCCACCAAGCCCAGCGGCGGTCCAGGCCTGTCGCGCCCAGTCCCCTTGCCGCGCCTAGGCCTTTTGCCGCGCCGTCCCAATCCCATTGCCGCCCCTTTAGGGGAGATGTCCCTCCCTCAAGCGACATAGCGGCGGCCTCGGCCAACTCGATCCGTTACAACCATTATATGCCCCCTTCCCCCGTTCTAGAACAAGCTTTATACCGCTCGTCCACGTACGCGATAAGCTCCTCCATCCGCGCGAGGGACTGCTCCTCACGCGCGGCGTAGCGACGCTCGTCCCATACCTCGACATAGCCGCCCATGCCGATGAACAGGATTCGCTGGCCCAGCCCGGCCTTATCGCGCAGGGGCTTGGACAGCGGCGCGTCCGCAGCCTAGCCACGCCCCAAACCACCACCTGAGAGCGACATCCCCCATAAAGGGGCGACAAGAGGGTAACGCCCCCAGGAAGGCGGGTCGGACGTAACGCGACGTAACGCAACGGAATCATCATCGTCAAAACACTTCCATTCCCGCGCCGGATGTGGTACAATAGGATCGTGAAATGTCGAATCCTGCAGAAACTACGCGCGGAAGGGGGCGGACACGTGCGCAAACGGACCATCGCGGCGATACTGGCGGCGGCAATCCTTGTGTTCGCGCGGCCAGCCATCCGCGCCGACGAGCCGCCAGCCCAGCCATCTTACCGCGCGTTGTTGATTGCGTGCGACGAGTACGTGACGTTCCCCGACACCTCGCCCACCGCGCATAACAACCTGCTGGCGATGGAGTCGCTGCTGGAGCGCGACACTCGCGGCTTCACGGTCCGCCGCCAGGACGGCATCACCCAAAGCGCGGAGGCGCTGGACGCGGCCATCCGCTACGCGTTCAGGGACGCCGCCGAGGGCGACGTTTCCTATTTATATATAAGCTCCCATGGCAACTATAACGCCGACGGCCCGGACCCGCAAGGCGAGCTGATCCTATCCGACGGCAGCGAGGAGGCGGCGGTCACCGCGCGTGAGCTGCAGGCCATGCTGGACCCTATACCCGGGACCAAGCTGCTGATCGTGGACGCGTGCAACTCGGGCGCGTTGATAGGCAAGGGGTTCTCGCCGGGCGACGCTCCGGACAGCGCGGACACGCCGTTCGCCTCGCCGTCATACAAGGCGCTGGTCTCGTCAGGCGGGAGCGAACCTAGCTGGTACTGGCGCGTCGATTCGGACGGGCCGCCGCTTGGCAGCTCGTACTTCACGATGGCGCTGGCCGATGGCGCGGGCTATCACGGCGAGTACGCCGCCGACCGAAACCGCGACGGCAGCGTCACGCTGGACGAGCTTTACCAATACCTGCGCGTCAGCTACGCCGCCGCGACCGCGCAGGTCCAGCCGCTGGGCGACAGCTTCGTAGTCTTCCAGTATAACCCAGCGGAGCAGGACGCGCCCGCCGCGCCGCTTAGCGGGTTCGTGTTCGACCGGACGGCGCTGACCGCCGCCTCGCCGGTGATCAACTTCTCATTCACGGTCAGCGAGCCGACGCGCGTGGGTTACCAGCTGGTGTTCATGCGCGACGGGCTATGGAATTGGCGTGAGGCCGAGGTATGGCTGGATACCGACGACGCCCCGCCCGCGTCTGCCTCCGGGACCGCGGGCAAGGGCAGCGTCACTCCGGGACGCAAGCGCCGATCGGTCTCGCTATCCAACGTCACTCAGAGCGATTGGGGCTACGCGCTTCTCAACGTGATCCGCTACGTGAACGGCCAGCCGATCGTGTGCGCCAGCCGCGTGATATCGGTCCAGCCGATGGAAGGCGACCCAGGCCTAAGCGTAAGCGCGGTGATCCCGGAACAGGCGTCGGGCGCGTATGATCCCGCGGGCGGGCCGCTGGCCGTGTGGGTCGGGCACGAGTTCCCGGTATCGCTGACCGTCAGCGTCACGCGGGTAGACGACGGCGAAACGCTTAAAACCACGCGCTGGCTGTCTGTCGGCCAGGCCACTAGGCCTCAGGGCCTCTCGCCCAACGGCAGCCTGTTCTACTGGGACGGCATGGACCAGAACGGCGCGATGGCCGGGCCGGGCGAGTACCGCGTCACCGCCTCCGCGCGTGTCGGCCAGAGCGTTTATACCGCGTCCCACGCAATTTTCATCGCGGGCGAGGACGAAAAGCCTTGACATATCCCCATCAAGGTGATAGAGTATTATAACCGCGCCGTGTGGCCGAAGCGCGGCGCGGGGACTGCCCCGCGATTCATGGAAGGAGTCGGTATACCATGCGCGTTAACATAACCCTCGCTTGCGGCGAATGCAAGCAGCGCAATTACGCCACAATGAAGAACAAGAAGAACGACCCGGACCGCGTCACGCTCAAGAAGTACTGCCGCTTCTGCAAGAAGCACACCGAGCACCGCGAGACCCGGTAGTATACTCACTGTATCGGAGGCAAAACGATGTCCCAGGATAACGGCACGAAGGCCAAGGAAACCAAGGGCTTGACCGCCAAGGGCGGGACAGGCAGGGCGTCCGCCAAGACCGGCGCGAAGATGAACGGCTGGCAGCGCTTCGTAAAGGGACTGGCCGCCATACCCCAGCGGATCAGGAAATCCGTGCTCAACACGGTCGCGGAGCTGAAGAAGGTCACCTGGCCCACCAGACAGGCCCTCATCAACTACTCGCTCGTGGTCCTCGTGTTCATGGCGCTGCTGGCGGTTATAGTCGGCGCGCTGGACCTGGGCGCGTCCGCGCTGATCAAGCTGATCATACGGGTGTAGTATGGCTCAAACGGCGGAGGGCTTGCTGGAATGGTATGTCGCCCATACCTATTCCGGCTATGAGAACAAGGTCAAGGCGAACCTCGAGAAGGCCGTTGAGAACAACGGCCTGCAAAACCTGATCCACGAGATCGTCGTGCCCGTCGAAGATGTCGAGGAGATTAAAAGCGGCAAGCGCCGCAAGGTCGCGCACAAGCTGTACCCCGGCTATGTGCTGGTGCGCATGATCATGAACGACGTTAGCTGGTACATCGTGCGCAATACGCGAGGGGTAACCGGATTCGTCGGCCCCGGCTCCAAACCCATACCGTTGACCGACGAAGAGGTGGCCGGGATGGTCGGCGGCGGGCACCTGTCCAGCGTCATGCTCGACGCCTCGATGGGCGACGAGGTGCGCATCCTCTCAGGCCCGCTGGAGAACTTCAACGGCCTGGTCGAGGCTATAGACAGTTCGCGCATGAAGGTGCGCGTTAAGGTTTCCATGTTCGGCCGCGACACGCCCATAGAGCTGGAGTACGACCAGATACAGCGCGTGTGACGTCGGCATGGTGTGGGAGGGACGGTGAATCTGTCACGCCGTCCTGCTATTACCACGTTTGGGAGGTATGGTAAATATGGCTAAAAAAATTACCGCCGTCGTAAAGCTTCAGCTGAACGCCGGCAAAGCCACGCCCGCGCCGCCTGTCGGCTCCGCGCTGGGTCCGACGGGCGTGAACATCCCCGGGTTTTGCAAGGAATTCAACGAGCGCACGGCGAAACAGGCGGGCATGATTATCCCCGCCATCATAACGGTCTTCTCGGACCGCTCGTTCACCTTCATCCTCAAAACCCCGCCCGCGCCCGTGCTCATAAAGAAGGCGCTGGGCATCGAGAATGGCTCGGCCCGGCCCAACAAGGACAAGGTCGCCAAGATCACCCATGAGCAGCTTCGCGAGATCGCGCAGCTTAAGATGCCCGACCTCAACGCGGCGAACATCGACGCCGCCATCAAGATGATCGCCGGGACCGCCCGCTCCATGGGCGTGACCGCCGAGGCGTAAGGGGGATTGGACGATGAGGCATGGCAAGAAATATCAGGAAAGCCGCAAGCTGATCGACCGGCTCACAGCTTACGACCCGGCAGACGCCATTGAACTGGCGAAGAAGACCGCCAAGGCGAAGTTCGACGAGACTATCGAGATATCCATCCGTCTGGGCGTAGACCCCCGGCACGCCGATCAGCAGGTGCGCGGCGCCGTCGTGCTCCCGCACGGCACGGGCAAGGTGGTGCGCGTGCTGGTGTTCGCCAAGGGCGACAAGGCCAAGGAAGCCGAGGCCGCCGGGGCCGACTTCGTTGGCGCGGAGGACATGGTCGCCAGGATACAGGGCAACTGGTTCGGGTTCGACGCGTGCGTCGCCACGCCGGACATGATGGGCGTTGTCGGGCGGCTGGGCCGCGTGCTTGGCCCGAAGGGATTGATGCCCAACCCGAAATCCGGCACGGTGACGCAGGACATCGCGCGGGCGATATCGGACATCAAGGCCGGTAAAGTGGAGTACCGCGTGGATAAAACCTCCATCATCCATTGTCCGATAGGCAAGGCATCCTTCGATAACGAGAGGCTGACGGAGAACCTGGGCGTGTTGATGGACGCTGTCGTCAAGGCTAAGCCGTCCGCCGCGAAGGGGACATACCTGCGCTCGATCGTGCTCTCCGCGACAATGGGGCCTGGGGTCAAGGTCAATCCGCTGAAATTCTGATCCGGTTGGCGCGAACCCCGCTCTTGCGGGGTTCGTTTGTATACCGCCGACAACAGCTGCGCAGCCATAACGCTCAAAGGAGGATCGTTATGAAAACATTGTTAGTTTACTATTCCTACACCGGACACACGAAGAAACTGGCGGTGGAGACCGCCGATAGGGAAAGCGCCGACCTGGCCGAGATCGCGCAGGAGAAGGCCCCCGACAAGCTGACAGCCTACGCCGCCGGGTGCGTCGACGCGGTCCGCGGCAAGGCATGGCCGATCAAGACCCCGCCCATCGACTGGAAGGAGTACGACCGCGCGATACTGATGGCCCCCGTATGGGCCGGCAACGCGCCGCCGCCGTTCCGCGCGTTCCTTGATACGCTGCCCGGCGGCAAGGCCGTGTCGGTGACGATGGTCGCGGCCAGCGGCAAGGCCTCATGCGAGGATAAGCTGAGGACGCTCATCCGTCAGAGGGGCAGCACGCTTACGGATTTCAAGGTGGTCAAGGGATAAAGGGAGAGGGTCCGTCACGCCTGGATCGCCGCGCCGCGCCTCTCCTTGGCCGCTATTACCCTGTACACGCAGCTTAGCGCGAACAGCAACGCGCACGGCAGCCACATGATGTACTGCTTGCCGCCCATCGCCTGGCCGAACAGGTTGATAACGCGCGGCCCCGCCGTGATGATGAGAGCGCTGCCCAGCAGTATGCCCAGCATCGCGCTGAGGCTGTTGCTGGCGGCGTAGAACGCCAGGTAACCGCTGCGCCCCTCGTCGGGCAGGCGCTGGTAAGGCAGGTTGCTGGTGACGATGGAGATGCCCGGCGACGCCGAGTACGCCACGATCAGCGCGATTGTATACAATACATAGATGTTGTTCGGGTTAACCATCGACAGCATGAAGTAGTGTGAGCAGTATATCGCAAGCGCGGCGGACATCGCGGAGAACCACGAGGTTTTCTTAACGATCCTGTTCCAAATGGGCGTTACGACCAGCATGATGGGCACCGATAGCATGCTGACAGCGCCCAGGTAGGTATAGGGCGCCTTGATATCCTTTATTATGTAAGAACTGTAATACACGCCGGGTATGTTCGCGAAAAGGCTCCACATGCACGCCAGGACCGTGCACAGCAGGTACGGCTTGTTCTTGAGCGGCATGAACATATTGCGCAAGCCGCCCGCAGCCGTCCGAGGCTCCTCGTGCTCACGGATGCGCGTATGTGAGCGCAGTTCCAGCGCGGCGAACCCGATCGCGAACACCCGCGCGACCGTCACGCCCAGCAACAGGCTGCCGCTGATTCCCTTGAGGAAATCCACCGCGCGGCCGAACACCATGACCGCCGTGTACAGGCAGACATTGACCAGCAGGTTAAGTACGGAGAAGTAATCCGCGCGGGTCTTCTCCGGTATGGAGCGGATGTGCAGGACCGAGTATCCCGGCGCGACGAGCGCGTTCGCGAGGTTGCCCAGCATCGTGAAGGCGACCAGCAGCGCTGCCCGTCCCGACTGCCCGACCGGGATGAACGGCGTCAGCCCGATCAACACGATCGCGCACGCATAGTACGTAACGCGCGATATGAGCAGTATCCGTTTGCGATACTGGAAGCGGTTCAGTATGATCGGGCTGAATATCTGGGTCAGGGCGCACAGCTGGGTCAGCGTGGGTATCAGGCCCAGCAGGGCGTCGCTAAGCCCTAATACGGAATACAGCCCTACGAGGAAATTCCCGCCGATGAGGTTCGCCGCGACGTTGGCCGCGCAGTTCCACACGAGAATATCGCCGCGCGAGCGGGCGTCTTCCGTGCCGCCGCCGAACAGGGCGCGCATCCATATTCCGGCGCTGGCAGCCTGCCCGCGCGTCCATCGGGGCAAGCCGCTGGCGGCCTGTCGACAAAATAGCAGGACCCGGATAACAATCCCTCGCCCTTCAAACGATTGCGCGTTCGATTGCGCGTTGACCTGTCGCGGGAAGCAGTATACATCAACGCGCGGCGGGATGCAACAGGAAATTTTTTGGATCGGCGCCCTACGGCGCTGGGGCGGGAGGGTAGGAACGGACCCCTACACAGCGGCAGAGGGGCTGCTCCCCTCTGCGCGTGTAGGCGGCTCAGAGCCGTTACTGCACCCCCGCGTCCCCCTGCGTCACGTTGTTCACCGCCTGTATGGTAATCTTGCGCTGGGAGCGGACGGGTTCCGGCGCGGTCTTGGGCAGCTGCAGCGTCAGCACGCCGTCCTCATACTTCGCGCTGATGCGCTCCTGGTCTACGCCATCCAGCGTGAAACTGCGCTGGAAGCGTCCGCTGCGCCGCTCGCAGTACAGGTAATTCTCCTTTTCCTCGCGCCGCTCGTTCTTACGCTGGGCGGAAACCGTCAGCACGTCGTTATCGACGGTCAGCTCGATGTCCTCCTGCTTAAGTCCGGGCAGTTCGGCCTCCATCACATACTTGTCGCCCTCGTCGCGCACGTCTACCTGGAATCCGCTGCGGAAACCCTCGCTCATATCGAAGAACGAGCGGAAGAAGCGGTCGTCGAACAGGCTGGGGTTGCGGTTGCTCCGGCGATACGGGATCATGTTGAACATTTGCGGAACCTCCTTACAATATAGTCTTTGGAATCACCGCGTGGGTCGGACGCGCCGCGTCCGGTGTTATCCTTCCCGGCGGATCGACGGATTATGCAGGATTTACCGTTTCGACCGGTATACCACGCGTTCCGGACGACCGCCGCGCCGTCGATTTCCTTTGACGCGATGAGTATACACCGATGGTCAGTAAAGGTCAATGTCAGAAATGGGCAGTTGAAGGTCAGGAGATCGCGCTTGCGGCGATTATCTCAGTATTGCTTGAAATTCTAATGATTATCAATGAATTTTGTACTATACGGAGCTCTAATGTCAAAGTCAGAAGTTAAGTCGAAACACGGGCTTGACGACTGTATTAGCCGACTTAGCTGGCGATTAGCAGGCCGATTGAAAGATCAAGCGCCCCAGAGGAGAAGAAGCCATTGGTTGTAAGCTCACTAAAATTATATTTATATCAACAACCTTAATTCAACCCTTTCGCGCCTGGAGCAGGGTCTTGTGTCAAACCAACGCCGGGCAAAGAATTGATGAATGACCGCCTTCACCGCGCATGCATTTTATTGAACCGGCAGCCGCTCTTGCGTTAAACTCCCACGCCGAAGAGCGGAGGCCCGTTTCCCGCCATTCCATTCTTGACTACACATAGTTTGTCTTTTTCCTCTTCCACGGGACCTTCGTTAAACCGGTCAAGAAAAAAACGCGGCGCCACGATATACCCCTTGATTTTCAGCGCGTGGCGTGGTATGATAATACGCGTCGGGTTAAGCTGGGTGCGCAGCCCGCGCCAACATAGCTCAGCCGGTAGAGCAGCGGTTTCGTAAACCGCAGGTCAAGGGTTCGAGTCCCTTTGTTGGCTCCATGACCGAGGTGTAGCGCAGCTTGGTAGCGCGTTTGGTTCGGGACCAAAAGGCCGCTGGTTCAAATCCAGTCACCTCGACCAGAAAAACCTAGCGGAATGGCCATTCCGTTAGGTTTTCTCTTACCCTCGCTCCGCTGAAATCACCAAAAGTACTCCAGCATACTCTAAAATCCTCTCCCGTTACCACTGCGGTTACCGCTCCTACTACCACTTTATTACCACTTAACGATTATATACTATCGATGATTTTGCGCAGGGACGATATGTCGCTGTGCGTGTAATGCTTCGTCATGTTGTAATCGAACGTAAACAAGGCGCGGCAAATCGCGTCCTTAACTCCGTTCGTGGGTATAGATTCAGCCAAACAGTATTCTACTTGATGGGCGATGGGTGTGTCAGTGGGCAAGATATCCTCACTTGCCGAAATCATCACCCTATGGATATACCACTTGCTGCCAAACCGTTGCGTCATTCTGGCCATATAAACAATACGAGGGACCCAATGAACGGGCGAGTGCGCTTGGCCCCCAGTGATGAGGAGATTAAACGCTGGATTGTGGAGTTACAGAGGCGACTGGTATGACGCCAACTCTTGCGCCAGCATCATCTTGAAGTTGAGGACGCGCTCATTATTGTCCAGTGACGACGCGATGAATATTGCTTGCGCTTAGTTCAGATCATATACATTGACTGGTGGACTAACACCAATACTTCTTGTTCGTTCCGGCGTAATAAGACGATTTGGTGTTAATATTGGGGGTACCATATCCAAGCCGGGTCAACCGCTCAGAGCGTCCCAGCCGTCTTGTCCCATACCCGGCGAATCTACCGATCTTCGAACAATGCTGATGCCGTTTCCATTTGCATACCTCCATATACATATTATATTATATCCTGTTACCTCTCCTATAATGTGTTTTGGCGCAAGGCCTTCGACGCGCGAGGCATAAGTATCAGCAAGCCAGATACACACGCCGCCGCGTACTATCTACCCGCTGTGGATTACGCCGAAGCAACCGGCGAGAGCGTCTCGCTCCGTTCGACCAGCGGGAGACCCGTCTTTCTTCAATAACTCATACAACCATGACCGCCCATGCTTTCACTCAATCTTGAGCAAAAGTCCTTTCCATCGCGTCCGATTGGTCAGCTTTGCCTAACTCTGGCCACGTATCCAGAGCAACTTGTCCAGCAACGACCGGATGAGGTACGCGTTGAGTGATTCGCCAGCGTTTATGGCCGCGCGGTCGATCAAAAGCCACTGCCCCTTGGGGATAATCAGGCTCAGGCGATCGTAGTTTCTACTGTTGTAGTCCCGTACGCACTCCCGCCGCTGATGCATTAGACAGTGTCCTCCTTCACATAATTGGGGTCCACCTATATGCTTCTTACTAACGCCGCCTCTTCTTCATCAATAATAAGCTTATACTTATCGTCTAGGGATATTATGTAGCCAAATGATGGATGGCCGCAAAGATGTTTTCCCAGCTAAAGCCATCGTCTTTTTTCTGACTGTACTTTCTTGGAAAATATCTTTAGCGTAATACTCATTCAAGATACTTTTGAATGGGATTATCTTATTATCGCCTTTGTCGGTATCAATATAATCACCCACAGCGATGAACCGAACATCATGCTCGGGAAAATACAGGTCGGTATAATATGTCGCAAGCGCGTTCAGCCATCCGAACCATGACATGCCTTACATACGACAATACCGATCTTTTCATCCTCAATATATTTAACCATTCACTTGAACTCGTCCCGATTAAAGTTAGTCCTGGTCATCCCATCATTTACGTATTCGGAATAGTTGATAGACCCGTGTTCCATACAATAACGCTGGAGTATTTCACGCTGGTTGCCGATAGAATTGCTTTCCGCGTCCACGCTGTCATCACGGCTCAGTCGGAGGTATATCGCCGCGATGTTTGTCAGATCGTTCTTCAAGACACAAGATACTCTTCTTGCCGACATACATCTCCGAACAATATTACCAGCACATCCATCGCTCGACGCGGCCATTTGTTCTGCTTTTCAGGTTGGGTGACTATACAGAGCAGTTTCCGCAGCCTCCCACATAAAAGGAGCCCCCTTCGCTTTGATAAACGCGGGCTGACTACCGCCCTGCATTGCGGTGTAGTGCCTTGCGCTTCCGCAGACGCCGCTCTATTCAGGTGCGCACCCAAGTCGGAAATAGGCGCCGCACATGAATACGCAAGCAGCGCAAATACCTGGAGCGCTTCCTTATTGACAGTAGACTGGAGCTTGACAACAACCCGGCTGAGCGTTCGTTCAAGCCGTTTGTCATCGGGCGTAAGACTTGGTTGTCAGCCAACACGCCGCATAGACCAATGCCGTCTACTACGGTATCATCGAAACCGCCAAGGAGAAGGGGGTTGAACCTGTGAAGTATCTCACAGGCGTATTCCGCTACGCTACTTGTACAAGTGTCGGGTCGATCATGTCAATCACTCTGTTCTTTCCTGAAATACCGCCAACCAAGAATACATACAGGCAGATAGTAAGCGCTCCATGCGACAAGCGCTAACGTTCCAATTATCTCCCCGCCTTCCATTTCCGCTGTAAATATTGGAAACATCGGCATAATCAAACACGAAACAAAGAAGACGCCATGTATCCGGAGCAGCACCCGCAAAGCCCTATCGCCTTTTGTCCTTGGCATGATTGAGAAACCAATGAAGAACGTGGATAATCCCATAAAACCATAGCCAAGCAAGTCGTAGTTGAAGAATAGGCTGCCGAGGTGGTTATAACTGATAATCGACAGCGTTTCTTCGCTAAGCGAGCCGCCGTTCATCCTAACAGTTGTCAGCATTGAATAATACACAATTATAATTAGCAAGACATACACAACAGCGAATGCCAAACCCACTAAGCCTGTCGCGGTTAGCTGTCTTTCTTTCGTTGGCGCGACTACCGAAGCTGAGAACATGACGTATCCAACCGCAATGAATATACAGACAAAGTAACTCACAGCGCTGGTATCCGCTCCTGTCGCCAATCCAGTGATCATAGCGAACGCAAAAGCCGCTGTGCTTACACCCGTGACTGCCGCTCCGATTTGGCCGGTTTTTATGTTTGTCATTTCCGTTTCCTCACCTTTCGGCTTAATCAGGTCATAGCTGTTCCTGATTTGCCGCTTGATTTCCTCTTCCGGCACGTCCGTGCCGATGAGCACCGTGTACCAGTATTTCTAGTTCATGTGTCACCTCGGTACCACGCCCTCAAATGCCTGCCGCAGGAAGTCCGCGTCAAGCGGGTCGCGTCTCAGGTAACGCACAGCTTGCCGTTACGCTCGTAAACCACCGCAAAGGCCTTCTTGTTTGCCCTGTAGCGCGTAGCCGTCCACGCTCCGATGTCGGTGATGGCGTCAAACGGGTAGTCCTCGTACCGACCTGTTCCACCGCCATCTTGTCGACGCAGCCAGCATCCCAGCGAAGCGCTGCGACCGCATGTGAGCCGCTGATCTCGCGCCGCCGTCGCGTAACGTTAACTGCTGGCTCCAGCGCGAGGAATCCCGCCGCGCCGTCCGCGCGTTGGACGGCGCGGCGCGGACATACCTCTCCGACCGTTACCTGGCGATCGACAACGACCAAACTATCCAGGGCGCATTGCCCTTGACGTACTGTCCCACGCTTCCGGCAACTCGTTCAAGCTCCAGTTTCACGAAGGCTCGTCTGTTGCCTCCAGCTTAAATATGACGGGGCGAATGCCATCGTTGCAAGAACTGATAACCACGCCAGGCTTTCTAATCCAATCGCTATGGTAAAACAACCCGCCGTCTTTGCCCGCGCCGTGCGCCAAAGCAAAGACGAACTGATAGATTGACTTCCACGCTTCGTCACAGAAACCATCCGGCTTAGCGTAGTCGGCGTAAAACACCTCGCCTTCTTCGTGGAACGGACAGCAGCCAAGCCCCTCCACGCCGTACTCTCCAGCGAGACGTTCATTGAACGTGGTTTCCAAAACAGTAATTCTGACTTTATACATATACTATCCTCTATACATTAAGGCTCTCTACCTATGCCGCCGGGCCTTCCTTCGTTTGCCTGCCGCTTAGCGCCTTTCCATCGGTGATGGTTGCGGAAACAGCGACACTGGCTCTCAGACTCGCCATCGTCTCGCCGAATCTACCGCCGCCGGACGTGGCTAACGGCTCGATGTCTTTCCCGCGAAGTCGCAACTCTCGAGGAATGTGTTGATGTTGCTATACCATCCCTGCCCCGCCGCCATCCATCAGCGCGAGCAGCCGCTCCCGCAGGTCCGCCCTCATCTTAACCAGCGGCAGCCTGACGGTATCCCCGCACAGCCCGGCATGCGACATCGCGGCCTTCAGCGGTATCGGGCTGGTCTCCCAAAACAGCGCCTTCGCCAGCGGGTGGAGCGTCCGCGCGGTTCCGCGAGCGGCGGCGAGATCTCCGGACAGACACTCCCGGCACAGACGCGATACCGCGGCCGGCGCCAGGTTCGATAGCACGCTGATCACGCCCTCGCCGCCCAGCGCGAGGTATACCAGGTTCTGGTCGTCGCTGCCGGAGTATATCGCAACGCGGTCGTGGACGCGGGCGAACAGATCGACGATCTGCTCTATGTTGGAGCTGGCCTCCTTTAATCCGACAATGACCGGATTGTCGGCCAGCGTATCCATCGTGTCGGGCGTGAGGTTCAGCCCTGTGCGTCCCGGCACGTTGTAGACGATGACGGGCAGGTCCGCGGCGTCGGCGATCGCGGTGAAGTGCGCCTCAAGACCGGACGGGCTGGTCTTGTTGTAATATGGCGTGACCGCGAGCGCGGCGTCCGCGCCCAGGTCACGTACACGCTTGCACCGCTCGACGCAATGCGCGGTGTTGTTGCCGCCCACCCCGGCGACCAGCGCGGCGCTGTTATTGACGCGCCGTCGCGCGCGCCGGAGGATCTCGTCCTGCTCGTCAATGGTCAGGGTAGACGGCTCGCCCGTCGTGCCCAGCATGATGAGCGCGGATATCCCGGCCTGGAGCTGCCTGTCGATCAGCCGGTCCAGAGCGGGGAAATCCACCGCGCCCGATTCGGTGAACGGCGTGATCAGCGCGGTGCCCGCGCCGATGAACGGTACGCTCTTCATCGCGTGCCTCCTACTTTTTGGTAATATATCCCTCCCGGGCGAGAAGCTCGGCGGTCAGTACGCCGCCGCCAGCCGCGCCCCGTATAGTATTATGCGACAACGCCACAAACCTATAATCGAATATAGCGTCCTCGCGCAAACGTCCAACCGATACACCCATCCCTTGGCCGAAATCACGGTCAAGCTTGGTCTGCGGGCGGTCAGGCTCCTCCATATATTGGAGGAATGGCTTGGGCGCGCTGGGCAGGTTCCATCGCTGGGGCAACGGCTCGAACGCGCGCCACCGCTCTATGATATCCTTCATGGACGGTTTGTTGGTAAATTTTACTGAAACTGTTGCCAGATGTCCGTCGCTCACCGGAACGCGGACGCACTGCGCGGAGATAACCGGCGCCTCAGCCGGCTTGATCCCCTCGGCGGTCAGGTCTCCCCATATCTTCAGAGGCTCGCGCTCGCTTTTCTCCTCCTCATCAGGGATGTAGGGGATTATATTATCCAGTATGTCCGGGTATGACGCGAACGTCTTGCCGCCGCCCGATATAGCCTGGTACGTCGACACGAAAACCTTCTCTGGCCGGAATTCCATCAGCGGGTGGAGCGCGGGCGCGTAGCACTGGACCGAGCAGTTGGGCTTCACGGCGATGAACCCCGTCCGCGTGCCGAGCCGCCGCCGCTGCCGCTCGATGACGGGGGCATGGTGCGGGTTCAGCTCCGGTATGATCATCGGCACATCGGGCAGCATCCGCGCGGCTTTATTGTTGGATATGACGGGGATACCGGCGCGGGCGTAGGATTCCTCCAACGCGAGAGTATCCTCTTTGTTCAAATTGATGGCGCAGAAAAGGAAATCGCATGAAGACGCGATCGCCCCGACGTCTGACGCGTCCAGGACGGTAAGCGCCGCGATTTGCTCCGGCGGCGGCGAGGGCATGGCCCACCGACCCTCGACGGCCTGCGCGTATGTCTTGCCGGAGGATGACTTGGACGCCGCGACCGCCGCGATCCTGAACCACGGATGGTTCTCCAGCAGCGTGACCAGCCGCTGACCCACCATGCCCGTCGCGCCGACGATGCCGGCCCTATATGTTAATTCCATCAGCTTCGACCTCCCGGTTCATAGTATGCGCGAACGACCCGGCCTGTATCATAACAGCGCCGGGCAATGCTTGTCAATGATTTGACATTTCTAACGAAATGGCGTATAATTATTACAGAATGGAGGTGGGGCGCATGCCGCTGCTGGACGACGCGCGGTCCGCGAGGGAAGCGTCAAGGAAACTGGCCGCGACGCCGCTGGCCGGGAGGAATGCCGCGCTGCTGGCGATCGCCGACGCGCTGGCTTCGAACAGCGAAGCCATATTCGCCGCGAACCGGATGGATCTGGCCGACGCCGCGTCCCTGCCTGAGCCGCTGGCCAAGCGGTTGAGGTACGACGGGCATAAGCTCCAGGAATCCGTTGCCGAGCTCCGCGCGTTGGCCGCCCTGCCCGACCCGCTGGGCCGCGCGCTCAACTCCACGCGCCTGGCCGACGGGCTGGAGTTGTACCGCGTGTCATGTCCGCTAGGAGTGATCGGCATGGTGTTCGAGTCGCGCCCGGACGCGCTGGTCCAGATCGCCGCGCTGTGCCTTAAGACCGGGAACGCCGTGCTGCTCAAGGGTGGTTCGGAGGCGAGGCGCACCAATCGCGCGTTGTATGACGTGGTGACACGCGCCGGGAACGTCGCGCCAGGCTGGTGCGCGCTGCTGGAATCCCGCGAGGACGTCCACGCGATGCTAAGGCTTGACGGGTATATAGACCTGTTGATACCGCGGGGCAGCGGCGGTTTCGTTAAGTTTATCATGGATAACACGAAAATCCCGGTGATGGGCCACGCCGAAGGGTTGTGCCACGTATACGTTGACCGGGACGCTGACCCCGATATGGCGGTGAGTGTGGTCCGCGACAGCAAGACTCAGTATCCCGCAGTGTGCAACGCCGCCGAGACGTTATTAATACATAAGGACGTGGCCGACAGGATATTGCCGATGATACGGGCGGCGATGCCCGACTGCGAGTTCCGCGACGACGGCTGGGACACGGAGTACCTAGACATGATAATATCCGTGCGGACGGTGTCAGGGTTAGAGGAAGCCATAGCGCATATCAACCGCTACGGCTCCGGGCACACGGACGCGATCGTAACGTCGGACCCGGCGGCGGCCGCCAGGTTCATGGACGGGGTGGACAGCGCGGGAGTGTTCTGGAACGCGTCGACCCGTTTCGCCGACGGGTATCGGTACGGGCTGGGCGCGGAGGTGGGAGTCTCGACGGGCAAGCTGCACGCGCGGGGACCCGTGGGCATGGAGGGCCTGACCACCTACAAGTATAAGTTGTTGGGGCATGGCGACACGGTAGGGGAGTTCGCGGATGGCAAGCGCGGGTTTAAGCATGAGCCGTTAGATCGCGAGTGCCCGCTATGAACGCGCGGGGAGCAGCGGCATGTATCCGCGCGTGAAACGCTTGCTGGATATCGCGCTGGCCGCGCTGACGCTGGCCGCGCTTGCGCCGTTGTTCGTCGCGATAGCCGTCATGATATGCCTGGACTCGCCCGGTCCGGTGTTCTTCACGCAGAGGAGGGTAGGGCGCGGCGGGCGTTTGTTCAAGATCTATAAATTCCGAACGATGTACACATTCGCGCCGCGCTCGGTAGCGACGGGCGAACTGCCGGACCCGCGCGGCATGATCACGGGGATAGGGCGGGCGCTGCGCAAGTCCAGCGTAGACGAGCTGCCCCAGCTGATCAACGTGCTGCGCGGGGAGATGAGCCTGATCGGGCCGCGCCCGCTGGTGCCGGAGGAGGGAGCGATACACGCGGCGCGGGTGGAGCTGGGCGCGTACCGTGTGCGGCCCGGCATAACGGGGTGGGCGCAGGTAAATGGCCGGGACTGTGTCAGTCCCGTGACCAAGGCGCGGCTGGACGCGCACTACGCGAATAATCTCTCGCTGCGGCTTGACATAAAGGTGATATTATACTCAGTGCTATGCGTTATAACGGCGCGGGGGATACAGGAAGGCGGCGGCGCGGTCGAGGACATACTGGAGGACGCGCCCGACGACCAGACGAGTCCCCGGGCGAAGCAGAACGATTGGTTCGCGCGGTACGACATAGAGAGCGCGAGGGTATACACGCGGCGGCGGGCGTAACCTGGAGGAACAACGCCAAAAGCCACGAGGGTCCAGCGTCACGCTGGTCAGGGGGGCAAGGGGGGTGAAACCCCCTTGTGGGGTCTGGGGCGAAGCCCCAGCGTCTCCTCACCCCCGCAAGCCGCGAAGCGGCATCATATAATTATAGAAGGAATACAAACAGCCCATGCCACATATAGCGATAGTCAACCAGCAATATCCGCCCGAGACCGCCGCGACGGGCCAGTTGGTCCAGCAGATGGCGAGGAGCCTGGCCAAATCCGGGCGGTTCGAGTCGGTAACGGTGGTATGCGGGCGGGCGTTCTATGACGGCGCTGGCGGCGAAGCGGCCGTGGATAGCGGCGGGGGCGTCATAGTCCGCCGCCTGTGGAACACCGCGTTCCCGAAATCCTCTATTCCTGGAAAACTATTCAACCAACTAACGTTCATGCTGGCGTTACTGTTCTGGCGGATACCGAAGGATACGCGCGTGATGGTCACCACCGCGCCGCCGCTGGCCGCCGTAGTCCTCGCGGCGAAGAGCCTGCTAAGCGGGTTTGACCTGTACATGAGCGCGCAGGACCTATACCCGGATGTGTTGGTCGCGGCGGGCGCGACCAGCGCCAACGGCCCGTTGTGCCGTGTCCTCAGGGCGGCGATGCGCTGGGCGATGCGGTCCTGCAGGCGAGTGGCCGCGATATCCACCGACATGGCCGCGCGCCTGCGCGTAATGTACGGACTGGAAGGCGTGAGGGTAATACCCAACCCCGCGCTGGAGCAGGTGGAGGTTTTGCGTAAAAGCGCCGCGCCGCCGTTCGTCGCGCAGTACAGCGGCAACTTCGGAGTGGCGCACGAATACAACACGCTGCTTGGCGCGATGCGCCTGCTAAGCGGCAACGACGGGATACTGTTCCAGGTAGCGGGCGGAGGATCCCATTATGACGCGATAAAGAAGGAGGCCGCCGGACTGCCCAACGTCGTGTTCGAGGGCTACGCCCCGGCCGACCAACTGTCCGAAAGGTTGTCACAGGCGGATATATCGGTTGTGGTGTTCGACGACGCGTTCAGGGACGCGCTGCTGCCCAGCAAGTACGCGGGCATACTCGCCAGCGGGCGGCCCGTGCTGCTGATATCCGGGCGCGAGAACGACATCACCCGCGACATACAACGCGATGGTGTGGGGTTGAGCTTCAACCACGGGCAGTCGGACGCGATCGCCCAGGCCCTCGCCGAGCTGGCCGCGCGTCCCCAGCAGGCCAGGGCGATGGGACGCAAGGCCCGCGCCCTCTATGACCGCGCGTACAACGCTGAGATGGCGTACGCGCGTTACGCGGAAATGTTATCTGAATGAAAACAAAAGGTGTTAAGCCTGGATTGCGAGGATAAACAATGCCGGAATCCCTGACGATGCGGCAGGTCAACACAGCTTTCCTGCGCCAAAGCCTGGACGACAGTTGGACGGATTACCGCGCGATCGCCCGGCAGTCCGGGAAATGCACATGGTCTGACGTGGTGATAACAGCGTCCAACGAGGCGCAGGCCGACGCGTACCGCGCCCAGATAGAGCGGCGGCTGGAACGCGGCTGGCTGCCGGCGCAGACCCGTTACAGCGTCATACCCGATCCGGAGGGGCGGCGCGTGGGCAGCGGCGGCGCGACGCTTAACCTGCTAAGGATACTGCGCGGCCAGCGGGACGCGGGGCCGTTCTCCGGGCGGCGGGCGCTGGTCATCCATTCCGGCGGCGACAGCCAGCGCGTGCCCCAATACTCCGCGCTGGGGAAACTGTTCTCGCCCGCGCCTCGCCTGCTCCCGGACGGGCGCGGCTCGTCGCTGTTCGACGAGCTGATGATCGCGCTGGCGGGCGTACCGGCGAGGGTGCCCGGCGGGATGCTCACGCTGTGCGGGGATGTGCTGCTGCTGTTCAGCCCGCTGCAGATTGACCTGGAGTGGTCGCGCTCGGCGTGTCTGACCGTCGGCGTGCCGGCGGAGGCTGGGGAGCGGCACGGCGTGTTCCTGGGCGACGAGCGCGGTTTCGTCCGCGCGTTCATGCACAAGCAGCCGCTGGGCGCGTTAAGGGAACGCGGGGCGGTGAGGGGCGATAACCGGGTATTCCTGGATACGGGCGCGGTCTGGCTGGACGCGTCGCTGCTGGAGCGGCTGGCCGACCTGGTGGCGGACGACGGCGCGGCGGGGCGGTTCATCAGCGATCGGACGCGCCTGAGCTTCTACGGCGACTTCCTCTACCCGATGGCCGGCGAGTCCACGCTGGAAACATACCTCGAGCAGGACGCGGAAGGCCCGCTGACCGACACGCTGCTGGACTGCCGCCGCTCGCTCTGGGACGCGCTGCGCGGCAACCCGCTGCGGATGATCTGCCTGTCGCCCGCGAGGTTTATCCATTTCGGCACGACGAAGGAGCTGCGCGGGCTGATGCTGGGCGCGGAAGCTGAATGCGGGGCGCTGGGCTGGCGGCAATACACGCTGTGCGCCGGCGGAGCTGGCGGAGCGGGCGCGCGCTCGCTCGTCGAGCCGGGCGCGGGGATAGGCGGCGGGGTTTATCTGGAATCCTCGCGGATCGGCGCGGACGCGTCTGTAGGCGGCGGCGCGGTGGTCTCGCACGTGGAGTGGCCGCTCGGCGCTGTTCCGGCGGATATGGCGCTGCACGGCCTGCCGCTGCGCGACGGGCGGTATGTTATACGCGTATACGGGGTGATGGATAATCCCAAATCACCATGGCGGCAGTCCGCGCTGAACGCGCTGCCCGACCCCGGCGTCAGCGACGCGACCGCGCTGTGGGACGCGCCGCTGTACATCCCGGGCGCGACACGGCGGGAAGCCGCCGACAACGCGAGGCTGCTGCTGAGGCTGCTGGCCGATCCATCCGACATGGACGCCCGAAGGTTGTGGACAGCGTCGGAAAGGTTGAGCCTGCGCCAGTCGTTCGAGATGGCCGACGTGAGGCGCATACTGGACGAGGAGGACGCGCTGGAGGACGCTATCCGCGTGGAACGCGTGCTGGCCGCGCTGCGCTCGGGCGCGACGCATGACCGCGCGGCGTCCCACATCGCCCAGGGCGGGCAGGAGCGCGGGCGGCAGATACGCATGATGGCCGGGATAGCGCGGGACGCTGAGTACCCGCTGGCGACGCGGCTGAACCACTCGCTGTACCACATGACGGGCGACGTCGCCTTCGAGGACCGCTGCTACGACACGATCAACCGCTACATGTTCGAGGCCTCGGCCCGGGATCTGGAGGCCGCGTTGGAGGCGCGTATGGTCATGGACGCGGCGGAGGCGGAACTGCCGGGGCGCGTCAACTTCGGCGGCGGCTGGAGCGACACGCCGCCATACTGCCTGATGGAAGGCGGCGCGGTGATCAACGCGGCGGTGCTGCTGGGCGGTAAACGCCCGCTGAGGGCATGGGCGCGGCGGCTGGATAGGCCCGTCATCCGGATGGAGACCGTCGACCCGCGGGCGGCCAACGAATCGGACAGCTCGCGCTTCCACGAGTTCGACAGGCTGGATGAGTTAAGCCGCGACATCGACCCGCGCGAACAGTTCGCGCTGGGCCGCGCGGTCCTGATAGCGATGGGCGTTATCAGGCGCGGCGAGACCGGGCCAATCCCCGTCGGGCGTTGGGGCGGCGGGCTGCTGGTCGGCATGTCCAGCGAACTGCCGATGGGGTCCGGGCTGGGCGGGTCCAGCATACTCGCGTCGGCGGCTATACGCGCAGTGTCGCGGCTGTTCGGATTGCCGGACGACGACATGTCGGTGTTGGAGCGGACGCTGCTGGCCGAGCAGGTGATGGCCACGGGCGGAGGCTGGCAGGACCAGGCGGGCGCGTTGTTCCCTGGGATCAAGCTTATCACATCATGCGAAGGCGCGCCGCAGCGACTGAACGTGCGGCCCGTGCGCGTCTCGACCCAGACGCGCGATGAGATCAACCAGCGGTTATCGCTGATATACACGGGGCAGAGGCGGCTCGCCCGTAACATTCTGCGCGACATCGTGGGCAAGGTCATCGACGCGGACCGGACGTCGCTGAAGATACTCGCCAGGATACAGCGCCTGGCCGCGCTGATGGCGTTCGAGCTGGAGCGCGGCGACGTCAGGGAATTCGCGCGGCTGCTAAGCCGCCACTGGACGCTCTCAAAGGCGCTTGATCCCGGCTCGACCAACCGCTGCATTGACCTGATGGAGCAGGTCTGCGCCGACCTGATAGACGGCGCGATGATCTGCGGCGCGGGCGGCGGCGGGTTCTTCGCCGTTATACGCAAGCCGGGCGTGACCGAGGGTGAATTGGCGGCCCGGCTGGATATCTACTTCCAGGAGAGCGGCGTGTCGGTGTGGGGGTGCGAGCTGGCGTGAGCTTTATCAAATCACGCCTCTAGTCACGCCTTTAGTCACGCCTGAAGCGAGCGCAGCGCCTGTTCCACCAATTCGGGCGTGGCGTGGTTGAGCGGCGAGAATCGTCCCGCCCGCGCCTTCTCAAGCTTGGCGCGGGCGGAGTCGGCGTCGCCGCGATCCATGTCGTATTGCGCGAGGAAGTACAGCGTGTCGATGGATTCCGGCTTGGCCTCAAGCGCCCGCCTGAACAGCGGTTCCGCCGACTGTTTGTCGTCGCCTAAACGGTAGTAAGTCTGCGCGAGGTTGTCCAGGCAGACGGGGTCATCCTCATCGTACTCGACGGCCTCCTTGTTGAATGACAGCGCGGCCTCATAGTCGCCCGTCTCGATCAGCATGCAGCCCAGCGCGCCGTACAGCAGGCCGGTCTTGCGCTTGCTGAACAATTCGCGAAGAAGCTCCAACGCGCGCGGCAGGTTGCCCAATTTGTACTGCGCGACCGCGTAATGCGTGATGATCTGGTTCTTCTGCTCCTTGCTGACGTCGGAGGCCTTCTCAGCCAGGCGCAGCTGCTCGATGGATTCTTCCGCGCGGCCCAGCCTCAACAACAGCGCGCCGTAGCCGATACGCACCGCAGCGCGGGCGCATCCCTTCCTGAACGCCTCCTCGTACAACCCCGCCGCCTGTTCATAGTTGCCGCGCTGGTGCGCCAGCAATGCCTTCTGTCCCGCCGCGTTGCCGCCGAAATTAGTAAATAGTCCCATCATATCACCTCATATCAAGTTTGCGCTGTAATCTTTCGCGCCGTTTCTCCAGGCCGGGCAGCTCGTCGTCCCTGGCGCGGCGCATCGCCTCGCGCGTGAGAAGAAGCGCCTTACCCGGATTGCGCTCGCGGCGCTCCGCCAGCACTGCCAGCGCGACGTATGGGAACGCGCCGCCCTCGCCGTATTCGGCCATGCGCTCGTACACGCCCCGCGCCTGTTCCCACGATCCGCCGCGCCTGTACGATTCCGCCAACGCGACCCGCGCCATGCCCGCCGTCGCCCCGACCGACGCCACGGAGAAACACCGCCGCGCCCGCTCGATCTCCCCGGCCCGGTACAGTGACCGACCCAGCGCGAGCACGTCCAGCATGTCCGTCTGCTCCTCGGCCTGGCCGTATGTCCGCGACAGCTTGGCCAGCAGCCGCGCCAGCGTACGCGCGTCCTGCGTGTTGTGGCGCATCACATCCTCCAGTAGCCCGAAGCGTCCGGTTTTGAGATACTCGAAGAACCGCGCGGGCACGTCCGCGCCGGGCAGGTCGTCCACGCGCGTGACGCCCAGCAGTTCGGATTCCAGCCGCTGGAGCGTACAGCTGACCAGGCGCGGCTTCCAGACCCGACGCGAGGCGTGCAGCAGGTCGATATGGTTAAGCTCACGCCATCGGCGCCGCAGCCCCTGCATGATGAACCGCCCGCGCAGCAACGGCACGTCGAACGACTTACCGTTGAATGTGACGATCCAGTCCATGCCGTCCATCAGGTCGGCGAGAAGGGAGAGTTGGTTATACTCCTGCGAGTAATCGCGCATGAGGAGTAACCGCGTCACGAACTTCCCGCCTTCGATGAACCCGACGCTGATCAGGAAAGCCACCGTGCCCGAACCCGCCAGCCCGGTGGTCTCGGTATCAAGGAACAGCGTCCGGTCAATGTCGAAGGGGCGCGAATCGCCTAATGTCATGACGCGAACGCTCTCCGCCGTCACGTCAAGCAGGCCTGGGTAAGACGACAGCGGCTCGGCGCTGTCACGGACGAAGCACGCCTCCTCGACCACGGGCGCGGGCTCGGCCAGCGGCGGCTGCGCCAGGGCTTGCAGCTTGCCTTTTAGGTTGCGTATCATAAATAACTAACCTCGGGCGACAGCGCCGCCCCACGCGGCCAGCACGTCCAGCGCGGCGGACTTCGCGTCCTGGTCCCCAGGCGCGGGACCGACACACGACGGGCAGCCGCTGTCGCACGGGCAGGCCATTATCACGTCGCGGGCATGCGCCAGCAGCGCGCCCAGCAGGAGGTATACCTTGTCGCTCAGGCCGACGCCGCCGGGGATCGCGTCGTATAGGTAGATGGTCGGCAGTTGGGTGAACGGGTCGCGCGAGTGGTAGTGCACCGCGATGTCGGAACGGGCGCACATCAGGTAAAGGGGAGCGAGCGAGCCCAGAAGGTGCGCGACGCCCAGCATCCCATTTTGTAAACGATCCTTCGATAACATCGCGCAGCGTTCTTCGGGAAGCGTGATCCAGCAAGCGGTCGTCTGCATCTGGGTCTCGGGCAGGTCAACGAAGCCGTGGCCCAGGTTTTCATGGGTGTCCAGCTTCATTTTTTTGAAGATAGTGACCATGGAGGAGACGACAACCTCGCCGAAGGAACGCGGCAGCGGCGAGGCGTCATGCTCGAACTCGTCGATAACGCGGAGCTGGGTCGCCATGTCAGCGTCAGTGTAATAGTCAACGTCAACTTGGCGGACAAACGCTTTTTTGTTGGGGAAGTCCAGCTTCTCGACCTGATACTGCCGGCCTTCGTGCAGGTAGATGGCGTGCTCATGAAGCAGCATGGGCACAGTGAAGCGGTCCATCTCGCCGATTACGCGCGGGTCGGGCTTTGTTTTGTCAATTATTACAAAATTTTCCTCGCCGGCGACGCGAAGGTGAACCTCGGCGGAGGGAAGCTCCTCGCTCATCCAGTGGAAACGGTCGTTCACGCGGCGGAGGAATCCGTTGCCGGTAAGGGTGTCCAGCAGGTCGGATGTGTCGTCAAGGTCTCCGTAACGCTCGTCAGCCTTGAACGGGAGCTCGTAAGCCGCGCACTTGAAATGGTTTATGAGGACATGGAAGTTGTCGGGCTGGGCAAGCGCGTTTTCGGGGGAGGAGTCGAAGAAATATTCCGGGTGCGCCATGAGGTATTGGTCAAGCGGGCTGGATGTGGCGACCATCACCGTGACCGAGGAGCCGGAGCGTCGACCAGCGCGGCCAGCTTGCTGCCAAGTGCTGGCGATTGTGCCGGGGTATCCGCACAGGACGCAGGACTCAATGGAACCGATGTCGATTCCAAGCTCAAGCGCGTTGGTAGAGACGACGGTTTTAACGGTTCCGGCGCGGAGGCCCCGCTCGATGTCGCGGCGCTCGGAAGGGAGGTATCCGCCGCGATAGCCGCGCACCTGGCCGCTGTTGCCCAAGGGGTCGCGCGCCTGCTGCTTGAGGGTATGGGTGAGAACTTCGACCTGGAGGCGGGATTTCGCGAACACTATGGAGCTAACGTTGGAATGGAGCAGGGATTTCGCGATCTCGCGCGTTTCGTTGACCGCGCCTTTGCGTATCCCCAGCTGGCGGTTGACGACCGGGGGATTGTAGAAGATGACGTGGCGTTCGCCGTGGGGAGCGCCATTATCGGAGATGAGGGTGAACGGTTCCTCCAGGAGGGTTTGGGCGAGTTCGCGGGGGTTGGCGATAGTGGCGGAGCAGCAGATGAATTGAGGGTGGGAGCCATAGAACGCGCAGAGGCGTTTAAGGCGGCGGATGACGTTGGCCATGTTGGATCCGAATACGCCGCGGTAGGCGTGGAGTTCGTCGATGACGACGTAGCGGAGGTTTTCGAAGAGTTTGACCCATTTTACGTGGTTGGGAAGGATGTTGGAATGGAGCATGTCAGGGTTGGTGACGACGACATGGCCAGCTTCGCGGATTGCGCGGCGGGCTGAGGCGGGGGTGTCGCCGTCGTAAGTGAAGGTTTTGACGTCGGCGCCAAGGGTTTGGACTAGTTCGTAGAGGGACGCGACCTGGTCGGAGCCGAGGGCTTTCGTAGGGAAGAGGTAGAGGGCGCGGGCGTCAGGGTTGCGGAGGATGGCGTCGAGGGTAGGGAGGTTGTAACAGAGGGTTTTGCCAGAAGCGGTGGGGGTGACGATGACGATGTGGTTGCCAAGGCGCAGCGCGTCGAGGGCCGCGCGTTGGTGGGTGTATGGGGAGGCGACGCCGCGCTGGTGAAGCGCGGCGGGGATGTCCGGGTGCAGCCAATCCGGGAATGGGGCGGTTTGCGCGGGTCTGGCGGGTATGACGCGCCAGAGGGCGACGTTGCGCATGAACGCGCTGTCAGCGCGTCGGGCGGCCAGCCACGCGGCGATGCCGGAGGGTTTCACTGTCGCTTGCATACGCGGTATTATACACGATACAGCTAAGCGCGTCGAGCGCATGGAGGAACAACTTACCCTGGACACATGGGTCCAGCGTCACGCTGGACCCTCGTGGCGGTGTAAATGGCAAACGCCGCGTTGCCTTAATATGCCAGTTGTGGTATAATTAGACGAATTCCAGTAAAGGCGGCGGTTGGCGATGAGCAAACAGACCAAATGGACCGCGGGGCGGCGAGCCGGAATACTTGCGCCCGTCTTCAGCTTACCTGGCGCTTACGGGATCGGCACATTAGGCCGATCCGCGTATGAATTCATAGATTTTATCAGCGCGGCGGGGCTAACCTACTGGCAGGTCCTTCCGCTTGGACCGGTGGGTAAGGGCTTCTCGCCTTACTCATCGCCGTCCTCTTTCGCGGGTAACCCCTTGTTCATTGACTGGGAGCTGATAGCGCAGCGGTTTGGCGCTGACATCCTCCCGATCAAGCCCCCGCCCGCGTCCTTGCCTGACCGGATCGACTATGCCTTATTAACCCGCCAGGCCGATTCCGTACTCCGCCGCGCGTTCTCACGCTTAGACAAAGACGCTTCATCCAGCGTCGAGCGTTTCGCGAACAGCCGCGCGTGGTTAGCCGACTACGCCTTATACGAATCGATCCTTGCCGCCGACACGCGCCAATGGCAGTCGTGGCCTGAAAAGCTGAAACGCCGTGACCCTTCCGCGCTCTCAACCGCGCGTGAGCGCTTCCGTTCCGAAACCGACTACCATTCCTTCGTCCAGTGGTTATTCTTCGGGCAGTGGAGCGCGGTCAAGGCCTACGCTAACGAGCGCGGCATAGCGATCATTGGCGACATCCCCATCTATGCCGCGATGGAGAGCGCCGACGTGTGGGCCGCTCCCCTCCAATTCCAGCTGGACGGCGATCTCATGCCGACGGAGGTCTCGGGCTGCCCGCCCGACTTCTTCAACGCGGACGGTCAACTCTGGGAGAACCCGCTCTACCGCTGGGACGCAATGGAGTCGGACGGCTACGACTGGTGGACGCGTCGACTAGGCGCGGCGTCGGAGATGTTCGACGTGACGCGTGTCGACCACTTCCGGGGTTTCGAGGCGTACTACGCGATTCCCGCCGGGGACGCCACGGCGCGGAACGGCCAATGGCGCCAAGGTCCCGGCTATCCGTTCTTCGAGCAGCTCAACAAGGCGCTGGGCGCTCCCGAGCTAATCGCCGAAGACCTGGGCGACATAACGGCGGGCGTGCGCAAGCTCCTGAAACGCGCGGGCTATCCTGGCATGAAGGTGCTGCAATTCGCGTTCGACCCAGGCGCGGACAGCGACTACCTGCCGCACAAGCACGACCGCAACTGCGTCGTATACACCGGGACGCATGACAACGACACGTCCGCCGGGTGGTACGCCGGCATATCGGCGAAAGAGCGGAGGTACTTCAGGCAATATAACAATATGGGGAGGCTGGCCTCGCCATCCTGGGCGATGATCCGCGCGGCGTGGTCCAGCGTGGCGAACACAGCCATCGCGCCGGCGCAGGACTTTCTTGAGCTGGGCAGCGACAGCAGGATCAACGTCCCCGGCGTGGCCGAAGGCAACTGGGGCTGGCGGATGCGCGGCGGCCAGCTGACGGATGAACTGGCCGTGAAGATACGCGCGGTAACGAAATTATATGGGCGGTGATAGTATGGGCGCAGAAGCCGTGACGCGCCGGGCATTCATGGATTCCTTCCTGATCCAACTGAAGGCGGCGGGATACGCCGCGCCGCAGTCCGCGCCGCCGCGCGCCGTCCACAGCGCGATAGGCAAGACGGCACTGGCGTTGACGGCGGACCTATGGGAGCGCAGCCGACAAAACCCCGGCGGCAAGTCGGTTTGCTATGTCTCCGCCGAGTTCCTGACGGGGCGGTTGGTATACAACAACCTGTATTGCCTGGGCATCCTCAACGACGCAAAGACCTGGCTGGCCAACGTGGGCGTGGACCTGGCGGAGCAGGAATCCATTGAGGACGCCGCGCTGGGCAGCGGCGGGCTGGGCAGGCTGGCCGCGTGCTTCCTGGACAGCGCGGCCGCGATGGGATTGCCTGTCACCGGGTATGGCATCCGGTACAAGTACGGGTTGTTTCGCCAGACGTTCGAGAACGGGTTCCAGCGCGAGTCGCCGGACGACTGGCATGCCGAGTCCGACCCATGGTCGATAAGGCGCGAGGACGAGGCCCAGCTGGTCGAGTTCACCGACCAGTCAGTGATGGCCGTGCCGTACGACATGCCCGTGATTGGTTATGAAGGTAAATCGGTCTGTACGCTAAGGCTGTGGCAGGCGGAACCGGTAGAGCCATTCAACTATAAACTGTTCAGCACGGCGAAATTCCCCGCCAGCGTCCAGCAGAAGGACGACGCCGAAGACATCTCGCGAACGCTCTACCCAGACGACAGCACGCCCAAGGGCAGGGGATTGCGCATGAGGCAGGAGTACTTCCTGTCAGCGGCGACGGTCGCGGATATATTGGACAGATGCCGCAAAGAAGGCTGCGACCCGCGAAGGCTGCCCGATCTGTTCGCGATACAGTTGAACGACACGCATCCCGCGCTGGCGATACCTGAGATGATCCGCCGCCTGACTACGGAATACGCGTTCTCGTTCGAGGACGCGTTCAATACAGCGCGACGGACATTTAATTATACCAACCATACCATTATGCCGGAGGCCATGGAAACGTGGCACGCCAAGACGCTCTCAAGGCTGGTGCCGGAGATTTTCAAGATAATAAAGCAGATACAGAAGCATTTAGTAGCGACGCTGGCGCTGAACAGCCTGCCAGCCGCGCAGGTCAGGCGCATGTCCGCGCAGCATAATGAGACGGTAAGGATGGCGCCCCTGTCAGTTTTCGCCAGCGCGCATACCAACGGCGTGGCGAAGATACATACCGGGATACTATGCGATAAGACGTTGAAGGATTGGTACGACGTCTGGCCGGAACGGTTCGTTAATATAACGAACGGGATTACGTTCAGGCGGTGGCTGGGGCTGTGCAACCCGGATTTGACAAAATTCATAAACGGGTTGGTCCGGGGCGACGTGGTCAAGGAACCTATGCTGCTGGAACGGATGACGGAGTTTTCGGATAAGCTGGGCGTGCTGGATGAGTTCGGCGCGATAAAGAAGCGCAATAAGGCGCGGCTGGCAGAGTTGATATCAAGGCGGGAAGGGGTTTCAGTAGACCCGGCTAGCGTGTTCGATGTACAGATTAAGCGGCTGCATGAGTATAAGCGGCAGTTGATGAACGCGCTTAATATACTTATGATGTATTACGATTGGAAGGACGGGCTGGCGAAGGGAACACGGCCCGTGACGTTCATATTCGGCGCGAAGGCCGCGCCAAGTTACTTCCGCGCGAAGGCGATTATAAAGCTGATCAATGAGATTGCGAGGTTGATCAGGCTGGATCCGGCGGCAAGGGGATTGTTCAACGTGGTCTTCGTTCAGGATTATAATGTTTCGTGGGCGGAGAGGATCGTTCCAGCGGCGGATGTAAGCGAGCAGATATCCATGGCGGGCACGGAGGCGTCAGGGACGGGGAATATGAAGTTCATGCTAAATGGGACAGTGACGCTGGGGACGTACGACGGCGCGAACGTCGAGATAGTGGAGGCCGCCGGGCGAGAGAATAACTTCATCTTCGGCGCGACAGTAGAGAAGATAAGGAATAAGCTGCTGGACCACGATCCGGAACAGGTCTTGGAGTCCGACAAGAGGTTGGACAGGGTGGTTAAGGCGATGACCGATGGGACGCTGGATGACGGCGGCACGGGTATGTTTAAGGAGATAAGCGATTCGTTGGTGAAAGGCGCGTCGTGGCATCAGCCGGATCATTACTATGTGCTGGGGGATATAGGGGAGTACGATGAGGCGAGACGCGCGGCGTTCGAGGCGTATGGGACGAGGGATTTCACGCGGATGGGGTTCCTTAATATGTGCCACGCTGGGCGGTTCAGTTCGGATTTGACTGTTGCGGACTACGCGGAGCGGGTGTGGCGGCTGAAGTAGGCTCATGGAGGAACAACTTACCCTGGCCACGAGGGTCCAGCGTCACGCTGGTCAGGGGGTCAAGGGGGGTGAAACCCCCTTGCGGGGTCTGGGGCAGCGCCCCAGCGTCCCTAACCCAGCGTAAAGGGCGAAGCCCATAAGGTTTATTTCTGCCCTGCGGGGCCAGGGTTTGTTGGTTACGGCCGGGGGACGGGGGGGGGGGGGGGGGGGGGGGGGGGGGGGGGGGGGGGGGGGGGGGGGGGGGGGGGGGGGGCGGGGCGGGGGGGCCGGCCGGGGCGGCGGGGGGGGGCGGGGGGGCCGCGGGGGGGACGGG
>JAISWI010000060.1 GCA_031270865.1 Oscillospiraceae bacterium | reverse complement strand
CGTAACGCCACAAGGTTGTCAAGGGGGTATAATCAATTTCTTTTGCGGCCTGGAGGAACAACCCACCCTGGCCACGAGGGTCCAGCGTCACGCTGGACCCTCGTGGCCAGGGTAGTTTGTTCCTCCAGCAAGTGTGTCTACTCCGTCAGCGCGGTGTCACTGTAGACGGTCTCGAACTCGCCCGGTATGTCGTTCGGATAGTTAAACGCCTCATCCTCCAGCACCGCGCGTATGCTCAGACTAATGCGCCTCGCCGCGGAATCCACGCTCAATACCTTCACCCGCACCGTCTGCCCTACCTCTACCGCCTCCTCAGCCTTGGCTATCCTCGTCAACGCGCACTGCGATATATGCACCAAACCATCCAATCCCGGCTCCATCTCCACAAACGCCCCGAACGGTACAATCCTTACCACCTTCGCCTCTATCACCAGCCCCGGCGGATACTTCTCCTCGGCGACCTCCCACGGCCTGGGCTGCGTCTGCTTGTACCCCAGCTGTATCCGATCTCGCTCGAAATCCAGCGAGAGTATCTTCACCGATATCTCCTGCCCGGGCTGCACCACCTCGTTCGGATGCCTTACCCGCCCCCACGACAGATCGGTCACATGCACCAGCCCGTCCACGCCGCCCACATCCACGAACGCGCCAAAGTTTGTCAACCTCCTCACCGTGCCCGCGACTATCTTGCCCTCGGCCAGCTTCGACCACGCTTCCTTCTTCCTGGCCGCCGCTTCTTCTATGATAACCGCCTTGCGTGAGCAGACTATCCGCTTCTTGGCGCGGTCCACCTCGATGATCTTCAGCTTCATGGGCTTGCCCACGAAGTCCTCAACCTTGTCGATATACCTTGGCGACAGCTGTGAGCCTGGCACGAACGCCCTCACGCTCATCACGCTGGCCACCAGCCCGCCCTTGACGACCTCTTTGCCGACGCCTTCTATATATTCGCCAGCGTCGTGCAGGGCCATCAGCGCGTCCCAGTTCTTGCGGCTGACGACATTGCGCTGACTTAGCAGCACGTTGCCCTCGCCGTCGTTGACCTTGACCACCTCGACGTCGATTTCGTCGCCGACCTTCACGTCCTTGCTGACCAGATCGCCGCGCCTGACCACCCCGTCCGACTTATAGCCGATGTTCACGCAGATCTCATCGTCGGTCACCTGCACTACTGTGCCTGTCACCGTTTGTCCGGGACGGATCTTTACCAGCGTCGCCTCGATGTCTGCCAGAAAGCTCGCGTTGGCGTCGGCGTCGGCGGCAGCCGCGTCCTTTGGCGCGCTGGTCCGCGCGACTGTCTCCTGGGGCTGTGGGTCAACGCGCGTCAGCGCAGCGTTGTCAATGTCGTTCATGCGGTTCATAACCTCCTTATATAACCAATCCGGCGTGGACGCCCCCGCGGTGATCCCCACCTTCAGGCCTGCCAGCGGCCTCGCCGGACTATTACCATGGTAAAGATCCCCCACATCCTCAATGAGCCGCGTATCCGGGCAGTACGCCCGGCACGTATTCGCCAGCTCGCGCGTGTTGGATGATAGGGCGCTGCCCACCACCAGCATCACGTCGGCCCATTGCGCCATCTCCCGCGCCTCATCCTGTCTTAGCGCGGTCGCGGGGCACACGGTCTCCAGCGCGTCCAACCGCCTTACCCGTGTCCTTAGCGCTTTGAGCGCCTCGCGGTACAGCCCGTCCCGGATCGTCGTCTGCGCGGCCGCTAGCGCGGCGTCCATTGCTGGCAGCGCCGCCGCCTCCGCCGCTGACCCGACTACCGTCACTGGGCCTCGCGCCCATCCCGCCATACCCCGCACCTCCGGATGGTCGGCCTGGCCCACTATTATCAAGGGCAGACCCGGCTCCGCGCCATAGACCATCCGGTGTGTCCGCTTCACGTGCGGGCATGTCGCGTCCGCTATGGCAAGGCCTTTCGCGCGGCACGCGTCCATTTCGGCCTTACCCACCCCGTGTGAGCGTATGACCACCGTTCCCCCGGCGATATCATCCAGGCTCCGCGCCACGCGTACTCCCTGCGCGGCGAGCTGGTCCAACACCTGCGGGTTATGTATCAATTCCCCCAGCGTCGCGCATGGCTGGCCCGGGTTCCCCTGCGCGGCGGCCATCGCGATACTGACCGCCCGCCGCACCCCGGCGCAGAATCCGGCATGCCTCCCGACCCTGATTATGGGAAAAGTACACCTATTCATCTTCTAATAATTCTTCGCCAACGCCCAAATCCCTGCCTGCCCGCTATTTTTCAATAGGTTATATCCGGAAAACTTTAGTTACCATTTTTGGACAAATCTACTAGCCGTTTCCTTAACCGATGCTGTATCCACGCTATCGTCTCGGAATCCTTGGGCAGCTTACGCAGGTCGTCCAGCTGGATCAGCGGCCCGAAGCGCACGCTCACGCCCTTGCGGAACCCATACTCCCCCGAAACGTACGCGGGCAGCACGGGCGCGTTGGTGTTAAGCGCTAGCATCGCCACGCCCGTCTCGAAGGGATGAACCCCGCCCGACTTATACCTGTGCCCCTCTGGGAATATCCCCACGCACCGGCCCTGCGCCAGCCTGGTCAGCGCGGAGCGCATCGCGGACAGGTTCGTTCCCGAGCGGCTCACCCTGATCACGTTCACGCGCCTTAGCAGCCAGCCCAGCGGCGGGAACTTGAACAGCGCTTCCTTGGCCATGAAGCACACATCCCGGCTCCTTACCGCCACGGCCAGCATGATCGGATCCCAGCTGCTGATGTGGTTGCTCATCAGTATAAACCGCTGTTCCCCGGGTATGAACTCCGTCCCCTCAACGGTCAGGCCGAAGTACGGCCCGATCAGCGCCGCCGCGATGAGCCTCATCGCCCTGTAGAATGATGGTTTCCTCATATATTAACCTTATGCCGCGCGATCTCCAGCATGCGCCCGACTTCCTCATCCAGCGTCATTTCCGAGTTATCGATGATTATCGCGTCGCTGGCCGGGCGCAGCGGGTCTATCTCGCGCGTGGTATCCCTGAGATCCCGCGCCTCCACGTCGGCGAGGGCTTGCTCGAACGTCTGCCTTATCCCTTTCGCCAGCAGCTCGTTGAGCCGCCGCCTCGCGCGTATCTTAGGCGAGGCGGTCAGGAAAAACTTGACTGGCGCGTCAGGCAGCACCCGCGTGCCTATGTCGCGGCCATCGAGCACCGCGCCCGTCCCGCTGGCGATCGCCCGCTGCCGCGCGGCCATCGCGTCCCGGACCGCGCCCACCGCCGATACCATCGACGAGGCCGCCGCAGCCTCCGGCATACGTATATCCCCGCTCACGTCGCGGCCATTGAGCCATGTGCGCTGCCTGCCGTTCTCGAAGGTTACGTCCACCTCAGCCGACGCGCTCACTCGCGCTACGGCCTCCGCGTCCGCCAGGTCTATCCCAGCCTCCAGCGCGGCCAGCCCTACCGCCCTGTACATCGCGCCGGTATCCAGGTGCAGTATCCCCAGCCGCCGCGCCAGTTCCCGCGCCGCCGCGCTCTTGCCCGCGCCCGCGGGCCCGTCCACCGCTACGCAAAGCGCCATCTAGAATATCGCCTCCACGAACGCGTCGGCGTCGAACGGCTCCAGGTCGTCCAGCGCCTCGCCAACGCCCACATACCATACGGGCAGCCCCAGCTCCCGCTGTATCGCTATGACTATCCCGCCCTTGGCCGTGCCGTCCAGCTTGGTCAGCACGATCCCGTTAACCTTCGCGGTTTCAAGGAACGCCTTGGCCTGCTGTAAACCATTTTGCCCGGTGGTCGCGTCCATAACCAACAGCGTTCGCAGGTCGGCTTGCGGGTACTCGCGGGCTAATATGCGGTGGATCTTGCTCAATTCCTCCATAAGCTGCTTCTTGTTATGCAATCGCCCCGCGGTATCCACAATCATAAGATCAGTATTATGTGATTTCGCCGACGCTATACCATCGAACACGACGGCCGCCGGGTCCGCGCCCTCCGAGTGCCTCACTATCGGGACGCCGGCCCGATCCGCCCATATCGACAACTGGTCGGCCGCCGCCGCCCGGAACGTGTCCGCCGCGCACAGTATCACCGAGTGCTGCGCCGCCTTGAACCGCGCGGCCAGCTTGCCTATCGTGGTGGTCTTGCCCACGCCGTTAACGCCCACGACCAGCATCACCATCGGCCACTTCAGCGGCGGGCGCGGGCTGCGCAGTTCGGCCTTGAGGATATCCTTGAGTATCTCGCGCGCCCGCTCCGCGCTGTCGGCGCGTTCGGCCTTGACGCGTTCCTTTAACTGTTTGACCACGCTTTCCGACGCCGGAAGCCCCGCGTCGGCCATCACCAGCACATCCGACAGGTCCTCGTAGAATTCCGGCCCGATCGACTTGTAGCTGCGCGTCAACTCGTCCACGCGCTGCGCGACGTTCTCCCGCGAGCGCGTCAGCCTGTCGCGTATCTTGCCGAACAGCCCTTTCTTAGGCTCCTCCATCACGATTGCTCCTTATAATATATCATTCCACATAACGACGCGCGGTCACGCTATCGCGTCCTCCAGCCTGACCGACACCATCTTGGATACGCCGCGCTCACCCATCGCCACGCCGTACAGCGCGGGGCAGCGTTCCATCGTGCCGCGCCGATGCGTTACGACGACGAACTGCGTTTCCCGCGCGTATCCCTCCAACGCGCGGGCGAACTGCGCGACGTTCGCCTCGTCCAGCGCGGAGTCGATCTCGTCAAGGACGCAAAACGGCGAGGGCTTGAGCGTCATGATCGCGAACAGTATCGCTATCGCGGTCAAGGCCCTCTCGCCGCCGGACAGCAGCGAGAGCAGCTGCGTCTTCTTGCCTGGCGGCTGCGCGAGGATATCGATGCCGCACTCCAGCGGGCGCTGCTCGTCGGCCAGCGAAAGCGACGCGTTCCCGCCGCCGAACAGCCGCGAGAACGTCTCGCCGAAGTAGCGGTTGAGTATCGCTAGCCGCTCGACGAAACGCTTGTTCATCGCGTCCAGCAGGCTGGCGGCGACGGCCTCAAGGTCCAGCCGCGCCCTTTCGAGATCATCCCGCTGCGCCCGCATGCCGTCCAGTTTCTCCTGTAACGCCTGGAATTCCTCCACCGCGCGGACGTTTACCGTGCCCAACGCGCGAATCCCTCCGCGGACGCGCTCTATCGCCTGCGCCGCCTCGCCGTAGTTGAACGCCGGGTCGCGCGATTCCTCCGCGCCCGCCGCTGTCAGCTCGTAGGCGTTCCAGATTCGGTCGGCGCGGGCCTTGCGCTCCTCCTCGGCGCGCGCCAGCTGGGTCTGGGCGCGGTGGGAGCGCTCGGTCGACTGGGCGATCTGGGCGCGGACCGTTTCGGCGGCGGCGGCGTTGGCCTCCAGGTCGGCGCGGGTCTGGCGCAAAGCGGCGTCCAGCTCGTCCAGCCGGCCCTTGATGGAATCCAGCTGTTTGGACAGATTGTCGCGGCGGGCCTCGCGTTCCAGCCGGTCCGCGTCGGCCTGACGCGATTGCTGAACGGATATCTCCCGCTCACGCTCGGCCTCGCGCATACGTTCCTGACGCTCGGCGCGTTCGGACTCTACGCGCGAGCGCTCGCGCCGCGCGGCCTCGACCTCGCGGGACAGCGCGGCGTGGGCGGCGCGGTCGGCGGAGGATCGTTCCTGCGCGGCCTCGGCGTCCTCGCGGGCGCGGGAACGCCGGGCTTGCAGTATCAGCATCTCCTCGGTCAACGCCCGCTGGTCCACGGTTTCGGTGGATTGAGAGGCCTCGGCGACGGCCAGCTGCCGCTCGACGTCGGCGAGGTTATCCCGCGCCGCGTCCAGCCGCCGCGCGGATTCGCCCGACTGGACGGCCAGCGCCGCCAGCGCGTCCCGCGCCGCGTTCTTCCGCGCCTGCAGCCGCACCGCGTCCATCTCGATAACCCGCGCCTCGCGCGTGGCCGCGTCCAACTGGCGTGAGCGGTCGGAGCGCTCGGCCTCCAGCGATTTCGCCTGTCCGGACAACTCGCCCAGCGCGGACCTCGCGGTGGCTATCGCCTCGGCGCAAGCGTCCATCTCGCGTCCCCGGGACAACAGGCTCACGCCGCGCGAGGCTACGCTGCCGCCCGTCATCGAGCCGCCGGGGTTGAGGATATCCCCGGCAAGCGTAACGGTTCTAAACGTATAGCCAGCCTTCCGCATGACGGCCAGCCCCGCGTCCATATCCCGCGCCAGCGCGGTCCTGCCCAGCAGCGAATCTATTATTCCCTGGTACGCCTTGTCGAATGTAACAAGCTCGCTGGCCGCGCCCAGGCATCCCGGGACATTCAGCGCGGCGCGCTCATTCCCCGACAGCGTCCGGCCTCGCGCCGTCGTCACCGGGAGGAACGTCGCGCGGCCATATCGGTTCTCGCGCAGGAACTCGATCAGCCGCTTGGCCGCCCGCTCGTCGTCGGTGACGATGTTCTGCAGCGCTCCGCCCAACGCCTGCTCGACCGCGGTCTCATACTCCCGGGGCGCGCCTATCAGGTCCGCCACGACCCCGTGGACGGCGGCGTCCTTCCTCATTAACACACGCTTGACCGCGTTCTGGTAGCCTTCGTACGCGTCGGCCAGCTCGCGCAGCATGGCCAGCCGCGTCTCCTGCTGGCGCGACGCGTCGCGCTTGGCGCGTATCCGCCGCTCAAGCTCGTCGGCGGCGCGTTTATCCCGCGCGAGGGCTTGCTCCAACTCCCCGCGAAGCCCGTTTAGCCTGACCAGCGCGTCGGACGCCGCCTCCCCGTCGGACCGCGCGGCGGCGAGATCCTCCTCCAGCGTGAGGCGGCGCGATTCCAGCGAGTCTTGTTCCGCCTGGGTCTGCTCGATCCGCTCGGCCAGCGTCTGGCGCATCGTCGTCAACCGGACGCGGGCGGCGCGGGTGTCGGACTGGCGGTTCAACGCCTCCATCGTCCGCGCTTTGTGGGATTCCAGGGCCTGGGCGCAGCGATCCTCATCGGCCCGCGCGTCGGACAGCGCGTTCGCCGACGAGACCATCGCCGCCGCCAGCTGTTCCAGCGTGGTTAACCGTAACCCATCCCGCGCGGATTGGTCGCCCGCGGTCCGGTCCAGCTCGGCGATACGCGCCCCGCACTCCGCGCGGAACGCCTCCGACCGCGCGGCGTCCGCCATCGCCCGCTCAGCTCGCTCGCGCAGCAAGCCTATCTCGCCTTCAAGCCGCTCAAACGCGCGGCTGTCCGACAGGCGGGCGTCGCGAAGCTCGCTGGCCAGGGCTTCCAACTCGCCCGAACGCCCGTTCAGCCGGATCCGCCCGGCCTCCGTTTCCTCAAGCGCCAGCGACAGCCGCGCGGATTCCTCCCCGCACGCGGCGATGGTCTGGTCCAGCGCGGCGATCCGCGAGGCCGCGCGGGTCTCGTCAGCCAGGAATTGGTTCAGTTCCAGCAGGCGCAGCCGCTCGGCTAGGACCAGGTACGCCCGCGCGTCCCGGCTTTGCGCCTCAAGCGGGGCCAGCTGTCCCTCCATCGCGTCGATGAGGTCGCAAACGCGCGTGAGGTTCTGGCGAGTGTTCTCAATGCGCCGCTCGGCCTCCTGCTTCCTCGCGCGGAACGTCACGATGCCCGCCGCCTCCTCGAAGACGGCGCGGCGCTCCTCCGGACGCGCGGAGAGTATCTCGTCGATCCGGCCCTGGCTGATCAGCGAGTAGCCTTCCTTGCCTACGCCCGTGTCGCGAAACATCTCGGTGATGTCCCTGAGGCGGCACGGGGCGCGGTTGATCAGCGCCTCCGACGCGCCGCTGCGGTAAACGCGCCGCGTGACCGCGATCTCGGACGCGTCGGACGCTATCGCGCGGTCCTGGTTGTCAAAGACCACGGAGACCTCGCACCACGCCAGCGGCTTGCGCTTCTCGGACCCGTTGAAGATGACGTCCTCCATCTTCCCGCCGCGAAGCTGCCGGGCGTTCTGTTCGCCCAGCGCCCAGCGCACCGCGTCGGATATGTTGGACTTGCCGCACCCGTTAGGGCCGACAATACCCGTTATCCCCGGCTCGAACGCTATCAGCGTGCGCTCCGCGAACGATTTGAACCCATACAGTTCAAGCCTCTTGAGCCGCAATCACACCCTCCGCCGATTCGACAGGCCCGCCCGCCGCGCCCTTAACGGGCGTGAACGCCAGCGACGCTGCTCGGGCCGCCTCCTGCTCCGCCGCCTTGCGCGACGGGCCCTTCCCACTGCCCAGCAACGCGCCGCCGCCCCCGTATACCTCGGCGGTGAACTCCGGCGCGTGGGGCGGGCCGGACACCCCGGTCAGCATATACCGGGGCGCGCGTTGGTTGTCGGACTGCATCAACTCCTGCAGTCGGCTCTTCCAGTTATCAACAGCCTGGACTTTCTCGCGCAGCTTGTAATCGTCCAGCGACCGCGTGACAAAGTCCCGCGCCGCGCCGAACCCGCCGTCCAGATACACGGCGGCGGTCACAGCCTCGAACGTGTCGCACATCACGCTCGTTTGACCGGACAGGCTGCCCCCGCGCTCCGCCGCGCCCATGACCAGGTATCGGTCAAGGCGCAGCGCGGCGGCGGCCTGGCATAAGGATTCCTTCCTGACGAAGGTTATCCTCGCGCTGGTCATCTCGCCCTCGCGCATGCCGGGATACCGCCTGAACAGCGCGTCGCTAACGCATAGCTGCACCACAGCGTCGCCAAGGAACTCCAGGCGCTGGTTGTCCGGCGGGTTGGGCAGCCGGGGCGCGTTGGTCTGAGCGAACACGGACGGATGGGTAAGCGAAAGCTCCAGCAGCCCCGCGTCGCGGAAACGGTAGCCCATGCGCCGCTGAAGCTCATCCAACGCGCCGCCACGGTTACAGCCTTCGTCCATGGATCAGGAATGCGTCTCGATGTAACGCACGACGTCGCCGACAGTCTTGAGCGTCATCAGAGCGTCGTCCTCCATCACAACACCGGTATCCTGCTCCAGGTCCATCACCAGCATCATCACGTTGGCGGAATCGGCCTTCAGGTCCTCAAGCAGGCGCGAGTCCATGGAGATGTTCTTAGGGTCAACCTTCAGCTGGGTATGGATCAGTTTGGTTACCTTTTCATATACGGACATATGAATCCCCTTCCGTTTTTGTTAATATAGTCAGGCGGGCAGCGCGGCCTGGATCCTGCTGACCACGTCGGCCATCAGCAGTGAGCGGGCCTGCCGCAGTCCGGCAAAGAACGCGTATTCCCTTGAGTTCCCGTGCGCCTTGACCACCAGGCCGGACGCGCCCAGCATCAACGCGCCGCCGACCTCCTCCGCGCTCATCACGCCCTTCAGCCGCCGCAGCGCGGGCATGGCCAGCGCCCCGCCAATCTTGGAACGCAGCGAGGCGTTCAGTTCCTTCCTGATCATCTCGAACAGAGACTTGCTAACGCCCTCCATCGCCTTCATGATCACGTTGCCCGTAAAGCCGTCGCATACCGCCACATCCACCTCGCCCATAGGGATGCCGCGCGACTCGACGTTGCCAACGAACTCGTAGACCGGGTTGGGCTGGCTTAGAAGCTGGTAGGCGGCCTTGGTTTGCTGGCTGCCCTTTTCCGGTTCCTCGCCGATGTTCACAAGGCCGACGCGGGGTTTCTCCCTGCCCAGGAGGGCTCGGGCGTATACCGCGCCCATCACGGCGAACTGCGCGAGCGTGGCGGGCGGGCAGTCCACGTTAGCGCCGGCGTCCAGCATCACGACGGGTTTGCCGGATGGCGTGGGCACTAGAACGGTGATGGCGGGACGATCGACGCCGGGGATACGGCCAAGGCGGAACATCGATCCCGCCATGACCGCGCCGGTCGAGCCCGCGGAGATCAGGGCGCGCGCCTGGCCGTCGCGCAGGAGGTCGAACGCGCGGGAGAGCGAGGAATCCTTCTTCTTGCGCAGCGCCATTACAGGGGATTCGTCGTTGCCGATGGTTTCGCGGGCATCGACGATGGTAAGGCGCGGGTTTCTCGCGCCCCGCGCCGATCTTGCGATATCCTCCTGCCGGCCCACGAGCGTTATGGAGATATCGTTAAATTCGTTTAGGGCGCGCAGCGCTCCCTGCACCGGGGCGTCCGGCGCGAAGTCCCCGCCCATAGCGTCCGCCGCGATGGTGTACATGGGGCATCCCTCCCTGCGCGGGTCATTTGCGTTATTTTACACGCTTGGGCGGCGGGATGCAAGAGCGGCGGTTCATTTACCCACACCCTGGCCAAGAGGGTCCAGCGTCACGCTGGTCCCTCGCGGCCAGGGTAGATTGTCCCTCCACGCCACTCCATCGCTTAGTTTGAATTCCTTCCCCGCATCATATATACTGGCCTTATCACTACAGAGCGACAGGAGGACACGCGGATGGCCCGAGGCGGCGGATTCCCACCCATGGGCGGGGGCAACATGCAGCAGATGATGCGCCAGGCGCAGAAGATGCAGCAGCAGATGGTCGAGAAGATCGCGGAACTGGAAACCCGCTCCTACGAAGCGTCCCTTGGCGGCGGCGCGGTATCGGTAAAGGTCAGCGGCAAGCGCGAGGTGCTAAGCCTCACCCTCACCCGCGAGGCGGTCGATCCTGACGACGTCGACCTCCTCCAGGACATGATCGTATCGGCGGTCAACGAAGCTCTGCGCAAGTGCGACGCGGAGCGCGAGGCCGCCCTTGGCAAGCTGGGCGGCGGCATGGGCGGCCTATTCTGATGGCCTCCGAGCCTATCGCCAGGATGTCCACCCAACTGGCACGGCTGCCGGGCGTCGGGCCTAAGAGCGCCCAGCGCATGGCCTACCATATACTCCAGATGCCATTGGACCAGGCCCGTGAGCTTGCCTCCGCGATATGGGACGGGCGCAAGTCCGCCCGCCTGTGTTCCACCTGCGGCGACCTCACCGCAGCCGACCCATGCCCTATATGCGCTAACCCCAAACGCTCGCGCGGCCTGATCTGCGTGGTGCGCGACCCGCGCGACGTATCCGCGATCGAGCGCATGCATAGCTACGAGGGCCTCTACCACGTCCTTCACGGCGCGTTGTCGCCGATGGACGGCATAGGCCCCGGCGACATACGTATCCGCGAGCTTATGGAACGCCTGACCGGGGAGGTGGAGGAGGTCATACTCGCCACAAACCCCGACGTTGAGGGCGAGGCCACCGCCAGCTACATCGCGCGGCTGATAAAGCCCATGGGGATAAAGGCGACGCGGATCGCCCGGGGCCTCCCTGTCGGCTCCGACCTGGAGTACGCCGACGAGATGACGCTAAGCCGCGCGTTCGAGGGCCGTCTGGAGATTTAGTTGGCATAAACCGCCGCGCCCCCTCATATACTTATCGTACGGTTCACAAACGATAAGCAGGAGGGGAATCATGAAGCGCTGCGGTCTAACCTTATTCGCGCTGGCCATAACGCTGGCGGCGCTGCTGTTGCTGGCGTCCTGTACGAGCAACGCGCCCGCGCCCAGCCCGTCGCCGTCCGCCGAGGCGACCGGCTCGCCCGAGCCTACCCCGGAGGCGACAGCCGAGCCATCGCCCGCGCCTGAGCCGACGGTATCAACGTCCGCCGACGCTGGCGCTTATAGCCCTATCAGCGCGTCCGCCACGATCCAGTACGACGGCAAGGATATAAACGCCGCGCCCTACTACGGGCCGGATAACGCGATACTGCTGCCGCTGCAGCCGCTGGCGGAGGCGATGGGCTGGAAGGTCGAGAAGTCCACAAGCTCGGAGGCGGAGGCCCTGCTGCTGACCTCCAGCGGCAAGGACGACGTGACCATCCAGTATATCCCGCGCCCGGTGGGGCAGAACGAGGTGGCGGGGGTAGTCGCCAAGAAGGGCGTGACCGATATCCAGCTGGGCCCGCAATTGCTGTACGCGGACGGAACGATATACGTGCCGGAGGCGTTCGTCAGTGACGCGCTCCAGCCCGTCGAGGTCTCGCTCGACGGGTCCGGGCTGGTGACAGTCAAGCCCAAACCATAACTTTGAGTTTCCCATCCTCCTTTTGAACGCGCGGCCTATGGCCCCGCGTTCTTTATGTAGGACCTGCCCGCTCTGTCCGTCGCCGTGTAGGGCGGGGCGTTTTTTCAAGTTTCTGACACACTTGGGTTGTTGGCGCAAGCGCGGGTTTTATGGTATAGTATCCTAAAGAGAGGAGGTGAAGCGTGAAGCGGATAGGCATTGACGTAGGATCCACGACCGTGAAGGTGGTTGCGCTTGACGAGGACGGGGCGCTTCTGTACAAGGCGTATGACCGCCACCTAGCGCGCGCGAAAGAGAAGACGCTGGCCATGCTGGAGGACGCGCGGGCAAGCGTCGGCGGCGGCGCGGCGGTGCTCGCGGCGGTGACGGGCAGCGCGGGCATGGGCGTATCCAGGACGAGCGCCCTGCCGTTCGTTCAGGAGGTGTTCGCGACGCGGCTGGCCGTCGACCGATGGATACCTGACGCGGACACGGTCGTCGAGCTGGGCGGCGAGGACGCGAAGATACTCTTCCTGACCGGAGGCGCGGAGCAGCGCATGAACGGCAGCTGCGCGGGCGGAACGGGCGCGTTCATCGACCAGATGGCCACGCTGCTGGACGTCAGCGTCCCCGAACTGGACGAACTGTCCCTTAACGCGCAAACCACGTACCGGATAGCGTCGCGGTGCGGCGTGTTCGCCAAGTCCGACCTTCAGCCCCTGCTCAACCAGGGCGCCCGCAAGGAGGACGTGGCGCGGAGCATCCACCAGGCGATGGTCGATCAGACGATCGCCGGACTCGCGCAGGGCCGCGCGATCGCCGGGAAGGTGGTGTTCCTGGGCGGGCCGCTGACGTTCCAACGGGGTTTGCGCGCAAGGTTCGTTGAGACGCTGGGGCTGGATGAGCCGTTCGCGGTGTTCCCGGAGAACGGATTGTACTATCCGGCGATGGGCGCGGCGCTCTACGCCGAGCGGTCCGGGCCGATCGCGTTCGACGCGCTGGTATCTAAATTGAGGGACGCGCGGGAAACCCAGGCCCTCGACGACCGGCTGCCGCCGCTGTTCGCCTCGCCGGATGAGTATGAATCCTTCCGCGCCCGGCACGCGCTGGCCGACGTTCCGCGCCGCGAGCTCGCTGGCTACGCCGGCGACGCGTATCTGGGAATCGACGCCGGATCGACGACGACCAAGCTTGTATTGATCGCGCCCGAGGGCGATGTGCTATATGAGTTCTACAGCCCGAACGCGGGCAGCCCTGTCGAGGCCGCGCGCGGACAGTTGGAGAAAATCTACTCCATCGGCGGCGACGGGCTTAGGATTCGCGGCGGCGCGTCCACCGGGTACGGCGAGGACCTGATAAAGGCCGCGTTCTCGCTGGACGCGGGGCTGGTCGAGACCGTGGCGCACGCGCGGGCCGCGAGGCATTTTTGCCCGGACGTGGACTACATCATCGATATCGGCGGGCAGGACATCAAGTGCTTCACGATACGCGGCGGCGCGGTCGACGGCGTGCTGCTCAACGAGGCTTGCTCGTCTGGGTGCGGCTCGTTCCTTGAGACGTTCGCCAAGGCGATGGGCAGGGATATCGCGCGGTTCGCGCGGCTGGGACTGTTCGCGGAGCATCCGGTCGACCTAGGCTCACGGTGCACGGTGTTCATGAACTCGTCGGTAAAGCAGGCGCAGAAGGACGGCGCTTCCATCGAGGATATCTCGGCGGGTTTGTCCATCTCCGTAGTCAAGAACGCGCTGTTCAAGGTCATCCGCGCCAACGACCCGGATGATCTGGGCCGCCATATAGTCGCGCAGGGCGGGACATTTCTCAACGACGCGGTGCTGCGGGCGTTCGAGCTTACGCTCGGGCGCGAGGTGGTCCGACCCGCGCTGGCCGGGCTGATGGGAGCGTATGGCGCGGCGCTGGCGGCGCGTGACCTGGGATTGGCGCGGTCGGCGATACTGAACCGCGCGGCGCTGGCGGCGTTCGAGCATAACGTCAGGACCACGCGCTGCGGGCTGTGCGGGAACAACTGCGCGTTGACGGTATCGACGTTCGCGGGCGGGCGGCGTTACGTCGCGGGCAACGGGTGTGAGCGTCCGGCGACCGGGAAGGAGCGGAACACGCTGCCCAACCTGACGCGCTGGAAGTATGAGACGCTGCGCTCGATGGCCGCGTCCGCGAAAGCGCCCAAGGGCAGTATCGGGATACCAATGGCGCTTAACATGTTCGAGAACCTGCCGTTCTGGACGGCGTTCTTCTCGGAGCTGGGGTATGGCGTGACGCTCAGCGAACCGTCCAGCCGCGCGTTGTACCAGCGCGGCCAGCATACGATCCCGTCGGACACGGTGTGTTATCCCGCGAAACTGACGCACGGGCACATAGAAAGCCTGCTGGAGAAACACGCCGGCGAGCCCCTGGCGGCGATATTCTACCCGTGCATGCCGTATAACTTCGAGGAGCGGTGCGGCGACAATCACTACAACTGCCCGGTGGTGGCGTACTACCCCGAGCTGCTCAAGGCGAACATCCCCAGCCTGTCGGACGCGGCGGCGGCGAAGGGGTTCCCGCCGTTCCTGACGCCTTACCTCAATCCGGACAACGAGAGGGCGTTCGCGTCGCGGGCGAGGCGGTTCTTCGGTCAGGCGCTCAGCGCGGACCGGGCGGCCGTGACCCGCGCGGCTAAGGCGGCCTACGCGTCATACCGGGCGTGGAAGAACGCCGTGCTCGCGGAGGGACGCAAGGCCATCGCGTTCGCCCGCGAGACCGGGCGCAAGATGATCGTCTTCGCCGGGAGGCCGTACCACGTCGATCCGGAGATACACCACGGCGTAGACGCGCTGCTGGGCGCGTTGGGGCTGGTCGTGCTGACCGAGGACGCGATACTGGAAGCGCCCGTCCGCCAGGATGTCAGTGTGCTCAACCAGTGGACATACCAGAGCAGGCTGTACAACGCGGCGGCGCGGGTGGCCGAGGAGCCGGATATGGAGTTAGTGCAGCTGGTCTCGTTCGGCTGCGGGATCGACGCGATCACCACGGACGAAACCCGCGCGATGATGGAGCGCAAGGGACGGCTGTACACCCAGATAAAGATCGACGAGATCACCAACCTGGGCGCGGTGAAGATACGCCTGCGCAGCCTGCTGGCCGCGATGGAGGAACGCGCCCGCAAGACCGCGCCGCGCGACCAGCTGAGGGCCAGCCATGCAAGCTGATACGGGCGCGTCCCGGAACGCGCGCGAGGCTGAACCACCGGAGGAGCGCGTCGTCTTCACCAAGGCGATGAAGGGGACGCATACCATCCTGTTCCCGCAGATGCTGCCCATACACTTCGCGCTGTTCCAGCGGTGTTTCGAGCAGGAGGGATACAAGGTCGAGCTGCTGACCGAGACCGCGCCTCGCGTGGCTCGGGCCGGGCTTAGCCATGTCCACAACGATATTTGTTATCCAGCTATACTGGTTATCGGCCAGATGATAGACGCGCTACAAAGCGGAAGGTATGACCTGGACCGCACCGCGCTGATGATCACCCAGACGGGCGGCGGCTGCCGCGCGTCGAACTACATCCACCTGCTGAGGAAGGGATTGAAACGCGCCGGGTTCGGGCGGATACCCGTCGTCTCGCTGAACCTGGCCGGGCTGGAGAGGAATCCGGGGTTCAAGCTCAGCCTCTCGCTGGCCAGCAAGCTGGTTTACGCGATCGTGTACGGCGACCTGATGATGTGCCTGGCCAACCAAGTAAGGCCCTACGAGCGCGAGCGCGGCGCGGCGGATAGGACGACCGCGCGGTGGGTGGATATACTGCAGGAATCGTTCAAGACGGGCAGGGGTTTCCGCAAAGGCGTAATCCGGGGGAACATGGACGGGATAGTCCGCTCGTTCGGTGAGATTCCGGTGGAGGGACCGCCCAAGACGCGCGTTGGCGTGGTCGGCGAGATATACATCAAGTACGCGCCGCTGGGCAACAACAACCTAGAGGAGTTCCTGCTGCGCGAGGGGACGGAGCCGGTCGTGCCGGGATTGCTGGACTTCGTTATATTCAAGTGCGACAACCGCGTCGAGGACGCCAGGCTCTACGGTACGCGGAGGCTGACGGGGCTTGTCGCGCGGATACTGAAGGGTTTCATCCGCGGGTGGCAGGACAGGATGATCGAGGCGATCAAGCGCTCGCGCTTCCGTCCTCCCAAGCCGTTCGCGTCCACCAAGGCGCTGGTGAAGGATTACCTGGGCTACGGCAACAAGATGGGCGAGGGCTGGCTGCTGACCGGGGAAATGCTGGAGCTGATAGAGTCCGGCGCGCCGAACATCATCTGTACCCAGCCGTTCGGGTGCCTGCCCAACCACATCGCGGGCAAGGGCATGATCCGCGCGATACGCAACCGCAACCCTAGCGCCAACATCGTCGCGATCGACTACGACGCGGGCGCTACGAGGGTCAACCAGGAGAACCGGATCAAGCTGATGCTGGCGGCGGCGGAGCGGGCGTAGGCCTACCTATCCCCAACCGCCTTGTACTCGGTCATATCCATCATCGCGCGGTACGCGGGGCGGATGATGCGGTTTCCGGTGAGCGCCTCCTCCACCCTATGGGCGCACCAGCCCGCGATCCTGGCGATCGCGAACAGCGGGGTGAACAGTTCCTCCGGTATGCCCAGCATCTGGTAGACCAGCCCGCTGTACATATCCACATTCGCGCATAAGCGTTTCTTCATGCCCAGCTTCGCGTAGAGGGCGCGGATACCCTGCCTCTCGATCCGTTCCATCAGCTGGAACGCGTTGGTCTGCGCCGTCTTCCGCGCCAGCGACGCGACGCATTGCTTCAGCAGCACGGCGCGTGGGTCGCTGATGGTGTACACCGCGTGCCCCAGGCCGTATATCTTGCCTGACCCGTCCCCCGCTTCCCTGTCCCTGACTTTACACAGGTAGCCGAATATCTCCTCCTCGTCGGTGGGATCCTTTACGTTCGCGTACACGTCGCGGAACATCTCCATTACCTTCTGGTTCGCGCCGCCGTGCAGCGGGCCTTTCAGCGAGTTGATCGCGCCGGCCACGCATCCATAAGTATCTGTCCCGGTGGACGCCAGCACGCGGCAAGTAAAAGCGGAGTTGTTGCCGCCGCCGTGCTCGGCGTGGAGTATCAGCATCAGGTCCAGCAGCAGCGCCTCCTCGCGCGTGAAGCAGTTGTCGGGGCGCAGCATGTGCAGGAAGTTCTCCGCTACGGAGCCTTGCGTGGGCGCGTGCACCAGCAAAGAGCGCTTGTCGTAGTAATGCCGCTTGACCGCGTATGCGTCCGCGATGACGACGGGCAGCCGCGCGATCAGCTCTATCGACTGCCTTACCAGGTTCTCGCTTGACAGGTCGTCGGGGCTGGGGTCGTACGAATACAGCGCGAGCACGGAGCGGCTGAGCTTGTTCATCACGTTCTGGCTGGGCGCCTTGAGTATCATATCCTCAAAGAACCCGTCGGGCAGCGTCCGCCCTTCCTCCAGCAGCTCCTTGAACGAGGCGTACTGGCTTTCATTGGGCAGGCTGCCAAGCAGCAGCAGGTATGATACCTCCTCGAACCCGAACGTGCCCGCCTCCCGGTGCGCGCGGACTATGTCCATCACGTCGATGCCCCGGTAGAACAGCCGGCCATCCTCTGGGATCGGGACGCCGTCCTCCATGTGGTAACCGCGCACGCTGCCTATCCGCGTCACCCCGGCGATTACGCCCGTGCCGTCGGTGTTGCGCAGCCCGCGCTTGACGCTCTCGTGCTCGAACTGTTCCGCCGGGATGCTGTACGCCCCCGTCATTTGGGCGCATAGCCCGGATAACGCCTGCCGCACTGCCGCCGCCCCCTTTCCCGCATCTTATTAGTATAGCATGCGTATCTCGCAAGCGCAAGGGGCAGGCTTGCCAACTTTAACCAGCTGACATATGGTTAATATTAATAAGCGGCCTCCTCCCAAGCCGTGTCGAACATAGCCACGATGTTCTCCGGCGGCACGTTGCCCATTATGTTGTGGACCTGGTTGAACACGAACCCGCCGCCCGGCTTGAATATCCTTATCATCTCGCGGGTATGCTCGGCGACTTCATCCGGCGTCCCGCTCCATAACACGCGCTGGGTATCGCACCCGCCGCCCCAGAAGCTTATGCGGTCCCCGAACTCGCGCTTGAGCCGGGCCGGGTCCATGTTCCGCGCGGATATCTGCACGGGGTTGAGCGCGTCCACGCCGCTCTCGCACAGCGCGGGCATCAGCTCGTATATCCCTCCGCAGTTGTGCATAAATATTATATGGTCGCTGTTTTCATGGACGTGCCTGTTGAACGCCTGGAACACGGGCAGGCATATCTCCTCATAGGCGTCCGGCACAACCATCGGCCCGGCCTGGGTGCCCAGGTCGCTGTTGACCTCTATGCCCTGAATCCATTTCCCGTAGGCGCGGTTCATCGCGTCATACCGCTTTATCTGCGCGTCAAGCCGCCGCGCCAGCGACTCCTTTACCGTGTCCGGGTCGGTCAGCATGTCGCACGCGAAGTCCAGCCCGTCGAAGAACGCGGAGTATCCCATCATGATGGTAAACTTGTCCGTCTCGTGGTACAGCCGCTCGGCGCGGCGGGCGAACAGCTCCACGCGCTGGCTGTCCGGCAGGCCGTACCCGTCCGGTATCGCGCCGTCGAAGAAGAATCCCCCGGCGGGCATGGTCGCGCCGTTCTCGATCCCGGTAAACCGCCACGCGCCGTCCGGCATAAGCTCCGGGGTGAAATGGCTGGACGCCTGGAAGACATAGCCGCCGCGCGGGTTCCACAGGCGGTGGCTGGGCCACGGCGGGTTGAGCAGTATGGTATCCACGTGGAAGCGTTCTATGATGTCCTCATCGACACGCGCGAGCAGCTGGCCCTGGTCGACCAGCTCGATGTTGTCCGTTGACAGGCCCAGGTATTCGCGCAGATTCTTATAAGCGAATATCGATATGCCCGTTGAGAAGTGCATGCCCAAGTCGATGGGCACGCGGTCGATCGGCTGGCGTTTGACGGCGCGGCGCGCGCGCTCCCGGCTTGACAGTTGGACCCGCATATTCGTCACCTCCGGGTTACGATTCTGCGCGGAGGGCGGCGTTTCCTTCATGGCCGCGCGGAATAGTTGCCGGCCTGTCCGACCACGCCGCGGCGAGGAGGGCGAACAGGCGCGAAACATACAATTCCTGTCGAGAAAACCTTTTTGGTAGTTTTCTGTATATGCATATTGACAAAAACGTAGTCAAGCATTATAATAAATCGTACGCGTTATTAGTCGCGCCGCATAAGGCGCGGCGGAGGAGGGTAAAGCATGAACACGCGCAAACTGACGTCCATCGCGTTGGCCGCGCTGCTGGCGCTTGGCGCCATGCCCGGGCTGGCGGATACCGTAACCCTGAAGGTGTGGGGCAGCCAGGATAACCAGGCCCTGCTGGGCGAGCTGGTCGAGGAGTTCAAGGCCGCCAACCCCGGCGTGGAGTGGGATATCGCCCTGGGCGTGGTCAGCGAGGCCGACGCGCAGACGCGCTACTCGGAGGATCCGGCGGCGGCCGCGGACATATTCGCGTTTGCCAACGACCAGCTGCGAACGCTTGTAAGCGCGGACTCGCTCTCGGAGATCGCGGGCAGCCGCTATGAGGCGGTCGCGGCGGCCAATACCGCGGGATCGGTGGAGTCCGCGACGCTGGACGGCACGCTCTACGGTTTCCCGATGACCGCCGACAACGGCTACTTCCTGTATTACGACAAATCCGTATTCAGCGCGGAGGATGTGCTCTCGCTGGATAAGATGCTGGAGGTCGCCAGCGCCGCGGGCAAGAAGGTATTCATGGATGTGTCCAACGGCTGGTATATAGCCTCATTCTTCCTGGGCGCGGGGTGCGTTCTGGATATCGGGCCTGACGGCAAGCAGGTTTGCGACTTCAACAGCCCCAAAGGTCTGGCCGCCGCCGAAGCCATCCGGAAATTTACAGCCGACCCCGCGTTCCTCACGGGCGACGACTCCGTGCTGCAGGGCGGCATGGGCGGCTCGATCGCGGCCGGGGTATCCGGCACGTGGAACGCCACCGCCATGCAGGATAAGCTGGGCGAGAACTACGCCGCCGCGCCGCTGCCCTCGTTTACCTGCGGCGGCGAGCAAAAGCACATGGCCTCCTTCATCGGCACGAAGCTGCTAGGAGTAAACTCGCTGTCCGCTAACGTCAAGGAGGCGATGCTGCTGGCGGAGCACATCACCGGCGAGGCGGCGCAGTTGAGGTTCTTCGAGCAGCGCGCGTTAGGCCCGACGAACATCGCCGCCGCCGGCAATCCCGCCGTGTTGGAGGACATCGCGCTTGCCGCGCTAAGCGCCCAGAGCGCGTGGGGCGTCAGCCAGAAGAACGTGCTGAACGGGTATTGGGGCCCCGCGGAGGCGTTCGGCCTTGAGATGGAGAACAAGTCGACCGCCGACCTGCAGGGGCTGCTGGACCAGCTGGTATCGCAGGTAACACAGTAACATAGAGTCAGGTAAGGGACCCCCCTTGGCCGCCAGTCAGCGGCGAAGGGGGGTCCCATCTAAATACAGGAGGTCCGCATGGCCAAGAACAAACGCGATCCATTCTACCAACGGCTCGCGGGCGGGTTTAACGAATACTTTCGCATGTTCCGCGAGGGCGACGCGTGGACGCGCCTATCATACCTTATCATGGGCGCGGGCAGCTTCGCCCGGGGCCAGATCGTGAAAGGCCTGCTGTTCCTTAGCGGCGAAGCCGCGTTCGTATGGTTCTATGCCGCTTTCGGCTGGCGGTACCTGAAGGACTTTGGCTCGCTGGGCACAAACGCGCAGCTGCGCGTGTGGGATGAGATAGACGAGGTATACCGCCGCGTCCCCGGCGACAACTCGATGCTGATCCTGCTGTATAGCGTGCTGACGCTGGCGGCCATCCTCCCCCTGGTCATGTTATGGAAGGCTAACGTCCGCGCGGCGTTCAAGGCGCAGAAGATCCGGGAATCAAAACAAAAACCCCCCGGCTTCATAACCGACTTGAGGACGCTCCTGGACAGCCGATTCCACATGACGCTGCTCTCCTTCCCGATGGTTACCCTGGCGCTGTTCACCGCGCTGCCCATCGTGTTCATGGTGCTGATAGCGTTTACCAACTTCGATAAGGCCCACCAGCCGCCGGGTTCGCTATTTAGCTGGACAGGACTGGCGAACATTCGCGGCGTCATATCGTCAAACCCGCTGTACGCCCGCTCGTTCGGCGGGATACTGGGCTGGACGTTCGTGTGGGCCGTGTTCGCGACGTTCAGCAACTACATACTGGGGATTGTCCTGGCGCTGATGATCAACAAGAAGGGGATCAGGCTCAAAAGGATGTGGCGGACAATATTCGTGACGACCATCGCGATACCGCAGTTCGTCAGCCTGATGCTGGTTTCCAAGATGTTCACGGATACAGGCGTGGTGAACGTGATACTCCAGCGCCTGCGCGTCGTAAACTCGCCCATACCGTTCCTGACCGACGCGAACTGGGCGCGGGTGATGGTTATCATGGTCAACATCTGGGTGGGCATACCATACACGATGCTGATGTCAACAGGCATACTGATGAACATCCCAGCCGAGTTATACGAGAGCGCGAGCATCGACGGCGCGACGCCCATACAGACGTTCGTATCGATAACGATGCCGTATATGCTGTTCGTGACCGGTCCATACCTGATCACAACATTCGTAGGGAACATCAACAACTTCAACGTGATATACCTGCTGACCGCCGGCGGCCCGGCGACGCTGGATTACTACCAGGGCGGCAAGACCGACCTGCTGGTGACGTGGCTGTATAAGCTGACCGTGAACGAGCAGAACTACTCGCTCGCCTCAACGATCGGCATATTCATTTTCGTCATCGTCGCCGCGCTGTCGCTGACCGTGTACAACCTGACCGGCTCGGTGAAGAAGGAGGACCAGTTCTCATGACGAACGCGGAGATATACAAACCAGCGGGACGCGGCGCGTCGGTCAGGTCAAGGGAACGCGCGGCAAACGCGGCCATCTACGCTATATTGTCGGTGATGAGCTTATTCTGGCTGCTGCCCGTGCTGTGGCTTGTCATATCCAGCCTGAGGGGTGAGCCGGGCGCGTATACCGAGTACATCATGCCGAAGCAGTGGACGCTGTCCAACTACACAAGGCTGTTCACCGATACAGCGCTGTTCAGCTTCCCGCGCTGGTACATGAACACGCTGTTGGTAGCCGCCTGCTCGTGCGCGATTACCACGTTTCTAACGCTGATGGTGGCGTATACGTACTCAAGGCTAAGGTTCCGCTGGCGGCGCGGGCTGATGAACATATCGCTGGTGCTGGGGATGTTCCCCGGGTTCATGAGCATGATAGCGATATACCACTTCATGAAGGCGATAGGCCTGGACCAGTCGCTAGCCGCGCTAGTAATGGTTTACTCGGGCGGCGCGGCGCTGGGGTATTACGTAGCCAAAGGATTCTTCGACACGATTCCCAAGGCGCTGGACGAGGCCGCGACGATCGACGGATGCACGCGCAACGGGATATTCTGGAGGATCATACTGCCTTCGTCGCTGCCGATAGTGGCGTATACGGCGCTGACCGCGTTTATAGCGCCGTGGCTGGATTTCATATTCGTCTCGGTGATCATGAAGGACAACTACGCCAACTACACGGTGTCGGTAGGGTTGTTCCGGATGATCGAGCGGGAGAATATTTACCAGTACTATACACGGTTCTGCGCGGGCGCGGTGCTGGTGGCTATACCGATTACGCTGTTGTTCGTCAAGATGCAGAAGTATTATGTCGAAGGCGTGACTGGCGGCGCGGTCAAGGGTTAACTGGAGGAACAACCCACCCTGGCCACGAGGGTCCAGCGTCACGCAGGACCCGAGTGGCCAGGGTGGGTTTTTCCTCCAGTTAACCCTTGTCCGCGCCGCCAGTCACGCCTTCGACATAAT
>JAISWI010000097.1 GCA_031270865.1 Oscillospiraceae bacterium | reverse complement strand
TGACGACATCTGCTTCTGCACGACGGCGTAATTTGCTGTACCTTAAACTAATGAGAATGATTCGTTCATTCATTTAGTTTAACAAAAACGCGGCGCGTTTGCGCCGCGCCTACTTACTGACGTATTGTGTGTTCTGTGTTTCGAGCGTTTTATAGTTTATGTCCGAATAGTCTAACAAATAGTCAGTGGTTACTTTATAAAAATCAGCAAACTTGAATAATAGTTCGAAAGATGGCTTTCTTTCGCCTAGTTCATAATGTATATAGGATGATCTATGCAACCCGAGAGACCGTGCCACTTGCGTCTGCGTCAACCCGGCCTGCTGGCGAAGTTCCTTCAAGCGCATGGATAAACCCTCCCGATCACGCGTAATAAAGACAAACCACCAACGAAGGCGCGTATGAACATCATCAAAGCCATAACCATCGACAGCCATTGACAGCCGCCCGACATCAGCATTGCCCCGCGCCCTCCGTGAGCGCGCCTCGCGCCGCGACAACCCGCTCCGCGCTGACAGCCAGTTGACAGCCAATACCATCCCGTACCTTCCGAAAACACGCGTCCCACACCGCAAAAACTCACTCCGCGCTGACAGCCAATTGATAGCCGACCGACAGCCAATACCGTCTCGTACCTTCCGAAAACGCGCGTCCCGCGCCGCAAAAACCCACTCCGCGCCGACAGCCAGTTGACAGCCAACCGACAACCAATACCATCCCGTACCTTCCGAAAACACGCGTCCTGCGCCGCAAAAACCCACTCCGCGCTGACAGCCGACTGACAGCCAATACCATCCCGTACCTTCCGAAAACACGCGTCCCACACCGCAAAAACCCACTCCGCGCTGACAGCCAGTTGACAGCCAACCGCCGCCCCCGCCGTCCCATGACACCTCCAGCTCAAACCTACAAAACCACGCCAAAACCAAAATGCAGGGCATAACACCCATATCCTGCAGAAAAATTCTAGCGTATCCAACAAACCGGAAGCGTTGAAAATCCTTGATTCTCAACGCTTCTTTGAATCTATCGCTTCATTGGTGCGCCATCAGGGACTCGAACCCGGGACACCCTGATTAAGAGTCAGGTGCTCTACCAACTGAGCTAATGGCGCATAACCTAACGTTAATAAGAATACCACGTCGCGAGCCGGTTGTCAAGCACAAATCGCAGTAATAATGCCACCAACAAGTGTGGGCCAAATGAAAAATCAAACGACTCAGGGGAAAGTGGTAGCTGACGTTTATAGGGATGTCGAGTTTTTATTCCTATAGCTTCCTTCACCTGAAGCGGGGTAACTGCCTTAATAATTATAATGTACGAAAGACAATTTACTAAGTCGGGGAGCTCCTTGTTGCAGGCGGCGGTTATTAGACATAGTAAGCTAGGGCGGATGGAGTCGTAAAAAATATTTATATCCCTCTTGACATTTTACAGCCGCCGTGTTAAACTCTATATAATCCATTGGTATAGGTAGAGGCGCGGGTTCCATTAGTAACGCTCACGAGCCACCCAGACGGCTGTGACTGCGCGTGAAAGGGGAACCTGCCGAAATGCCCGCGCGGTTGGGCGGTCGGGCATTGGACGGCGGCGGAACACGCTGCCGGCTGTCGCGGCGATGCTGCGGAGCGCTACCCGACGGAATCCGCGGCATGTTGCCGGACCATCCATATTGGCTGCGGGGCGCGGCATGGCCGGATGGTTGGGCGGTTGGCGTTAGGACGGTCGGAGCGCGGGCGCTTCGGCTGTTTTTATTTGTGCCGGACGCGCCATGCCTGGCCATAAACACCGGTTTAGGAGGAAGGTTGCTATGAAAAGGACTGTCGCGGTTATGTTATCCCTGGCGATGCTCACTGTCGGCGCGGCTGCGCTGGCAGAACCGCTGCGCGTGGGCATGGAATGCGACTACGCGCCGTTCAACTGGACCCAGGCCGAGCCCAGCGAAACCAGCGTACCCATCGAGAACGGCGGGTACGCCGACGGCTACGACGTGCAGATAGCCCGACTTGTGGCGGAAGCGCTAGGGCGCGAGCTGGTAATCGTGCGCACCGAGTGGGACGGTCTTCCGCTGGCCGTCATGTCCGGCAAGATCGACGCGATCGTCGCGGGCATGAGTCCCACCGCCGAGCGTTCGCTCACGCTCGACTTTACCGAGCCATACTATGAGAGCGACCTGGTCGTCGTGGTCAAGGCTGACTCGCCGTACGCGTTGGCTGATTCGCTGGAAGGTCTCGGCGGCGCGTCGATCACCGGGCAGCTGAACACGTTCCACTACTCCGTCATCGACCAGATACCCGGCGTTAAGAAGCAGACCGCGCTGGATACCTTCCCGGCGATGATCGTCGCGCTGAACGCTGGGCGTATCGACGGGTATGTGTCGGAGCGTCCGGGCGCGGTGTCGGCTGTCGCGGCGAACCCGGGTCTCACGTTCGTGTCATTCGCGGAGGGTCAGGGATTCAAGGCCGAGCCGGAGGACGTGGCCGTAGCCGTCGGGCTGGCAAAGGGCAGCGAGCTTCGCGATCCGATCAACGCTGCGCTCTCCGCGATAACCCGCGAGGAACGCCAGCGGATAATGGATGAAGCCGTGGCGCGCCAGCCGCTGGGCGAGTAAATCGCCATGCCCACCAGCTTCTTCGGATGGGTCGGCTTCCTGCTGGAGAAGTACGGCCCGCTATTCTTGCGTGGCGCTTGGGTGACGCTGTTCGTCGCGATAACCGGCACCGTGCTGGGGTTTTTGATTGGTTTATTGGTGGCAATCGCCAGAAGCGTGAAGGTTCCGGCGCGGGCGGGCTGGCTGCCCCGCGCCGGGATCGGGTTGCTTCGCGGCGTATTGTCGCTGTATATCGAGGTGTTCCGGGGCACGCCGATGATCGTCCAGGCGATGGTGATCTACTACGGCGCGTCGCAGTACCTCGGGCTCAACATGGATGAGCTTGCCGCCGCCGTGGTGATCGTATCCATCAACACCGGCGCGTATATGGCGGAGATCGCTCGTGGGGGCATACTCTCCGTGGACGCCGGGCAAGGCGAGGCCGCGCAGTCGATCGGCATGACCCACTGGCAGACGATGGTCAGCGTCGTGCTGCCCCAGGCGATCCGGAACATACTGCCCTCCATAGGCAACGAGTTCGTCGTCAACATCAAGGATTCCAGCGTATTGAATGTAATCGCGGTATCGGAATTGTTCTTTATGTCCAAGTCAGCCGCTGGGACGTACCTGCGATACTTCGAGGTTTTCTTCATAACCGGTATAATTTACCTGATCCTGACCTTCACGGTGACGCGGCTGCTGCGCCTGCTGGAACGCAGGATGGACGGGCCCAAGCGGTTCAAGGTGTTCGGCTCGCAGTCGGATAGCCGCGCGGTGATTTCGTTCGACAGGGAGGAAACGTGAGATGCCGGACGGGTTTGTGATAGAGGTGAAAGGGCTTAGCAAACGGTTCGGCGGCAACGAGGTTTTGCGTGATATCAACTTCGCGGCGCGGCGGGGTGAGGTGGTATGCGTGATCGGGCCGTCGGGCTCGGGCAAGAGCACGCTACTGCGGTGCGTGAACCTGCTGGAGACGCCCTCGGGCGGGAATGTGCTGTTCCACGGGCGCGGGATACTGGAACCGGGGTTTCCGCTGCGGGAGTACCACGCAAAGGTGGGAATGGTTTTCCAGCAGTTCAATCTCTTCCACAATATGACAGTATTGCGTAACTGTGTGGAGGGGCAGAGGAAGGCGCTGCGCAGGAGCCGCGTGGAAAGTGAACGCCGCGCGATGGAATACCTGGCGATGGTCGGGATGGACGGTTACCGCGACGCGAGGCCAGCGCAGATATCAGGCGGGCAGAAACAGCGCGTGGCGATAGCGCGGGCGCTGGCGATGGACCCGGAGGCGCTGCTGTTCGACGAGCCGACCTCCGCGCTGGACCCGGAGACGGTGGGTGAAGTGCTGGCCGTGATGCGGAAGCTTGCGCGGACGGGACTGACCATGATTGTGGTGACGCATGAGATGGGGTTCGCGCGGGATGTGGCCAGCCGGGTGGTGTTCATGGACGGCGGCGTGATCGTAGAGGAGGACACGCCGGAGGTTATATTTACAAAACCGAAACAGGAGAGGACAAGGGAGTTTCTGGCGCGGGTGTTGTGAAGGGAGAGCCGCCTCTGTTACTGCGGCGGCATCTCTCCCTATGGGGCGACAAGGGAGTTGGTATGGCGGGAATGGGTTACGGGGGACGCACCAGTTCCAAATCCTGCCGCAGCAGTGTCCCAATTCCCTCGTTGCCCCTTGGTTACGGTGGTCACAACTTTGTGTTTTCTATGGCGCTCTGTTACCTCCTTTCAGGGTCATATTGCTAAAATCGTTTTCGTGTGTCAATTACAAAACTCAACAAGCCGCACGTGTGGATCACAGGAGACGGTCGCGGATTGCCGGAGTACGGTCAAGTTACGTTTTTCTCGTTGTCGTAGCAAGTCTGTGGAAATATGGACAACGGTGCGTCTAACCATTCCGCGTTCTTCATGTATCGACAGGTTTTAGATAACGCCGTGACTGAATGTACCGCTCTATATCTGAACTTGGTCAACACGTTCCTCAGTTATAGTTTTCGTTCGTTCTACACGCTCCTCTTCCACATGCCATAGTTTGTCCGTAGTAAAATCGCTCACCGGATGGCGGACAGGTATGCAAGCGGAGCATAAAAGTAGATCGGCTAACCATTGTAAAAACTGTAACGATTCATAATGATACTAAACGTGGGGTGGTGTGCATAGCAATAAACTGTTGGAAACCATTTTCATTTTTTTTGACAAATGAAGAAAAGCTGAGATAGGAGTGGGTTTGAGGGGCTGTTTCGTGAGCGAGCCTCACTCTACAAGCTGGAATAATTATAAATAATGAAACATTAAGTGAAATGAAAACGGCGCTACTTGATTAAGTGGCACCGTTTACTTTAAATGGCAACGTGGGAGATCAAACTCGTGTAATAGCCTGGTTCCATATCTGTCTCCCGATGACTTCAGCAATTCTCCAATCTTCTTCGGTGTTTATGTCTACCGCCTCAAACTTACTTACTTTGTGGATATAGGGATTTGCG
>JAISWI010000092.1 GCA_031270865.1 Oscillospiraceae bacterium | reverse complement strand
CCCCTTGACCCCCTGACCAGCGTGACGCTGGACCCTCGTGGCCAGGGTAAGTTGTTCCTCCAGGTCGTAGACTTACGAAGCGGCAGAGGGGGCGTTCCTTCCGTTGATACTCTGTTTTGACGGCGGCGGCAGCAAATGCCGCGCTATACTCGCTGACGACGACCTCAACCTCATCGGCGAAGGCAGGAGTCTGGGCACCAACACCAACCATACCCCGCTTGAGGAAGCCGCCTCCAACATCCGCGACTGCCTCGCCCAGACCACGCTCAACAAACCGCGCCCCGGCGTCGACACCTTCTACATTACGATGGTCGGCCCCATCGACATCCTGCTGGACCTGATCAAACCCTACAGCCGCAAGCGCCAGCCTAGCGTTCATATAATGGACGAAGCCCATTCGGGACTCTGGGCCGGATCCCTTGCCCCGGGCGGATTCGTCGCGCTTTCTGGCACAGGCTCCGACGTATTCCATGTCTCCAGTGACGAGCGCCGCACCGCCGGCCTGGGCGGTTGGGGACTCCTCCTTGGCGACGAAGGCAGCGGCGCGTGGATCGGCCAGCAGGCCTACCGCGCGGTCGTCCGCGACATGGAGGGTGTCGGTCCCCATACCAAACTAACCGACGCCGCCCAAAAATTCCTTGACATAGGCGAAAACGACCTGTGGCGGATCATCAGCCTCATGTACGCCGCGCCTTCATATGTCCGTTTCTTCGGCGCGTTCGTTCCTGAAGCCGCCCGCGCCGCGCGTGAGGGTGACGAGACCGCCTTGCGGCTCTTCCGCGAAGCTGGCGAGCACATGGCGCGCTACTTTATCCAACTATACGCGCGCGCCAGCCCAGCCGCGGCCGAGCGTTTCTGCGTGCTTAGCGGCGGGGCATGGAAGGCGCATCCGCTGATGTTTGACACATTCCGCCAGCGGCTGGCCGCCGACGCGCCGGACATCAACGCGCGCTGGCCGTACTTCGAGCCTGTGATGGCGGGCGTATCGCGCGATCTCGCGTTCCAGCATCCCAACTGGAGCGTGTCGCGGCGTCTGGAGTTCTTGACACAACGGTATCCGGGGTATAGGATAACCAGGTGAGGTGATGGTATGGATTACATAAGCGGGTATATCGACCACGTGACCGCGATCCTCCAGGACGCGAAGGCCAGCCAGCATGACGCGTTGTCAACCAGCGCGGAGCTTCTGCGCGATGTCACGCTTGCCGGCGGCAACATCTTCGCGTTTGGCTGCAGCCACGCGGGCCTCCTCGCGCTGGAGCTGTACTACCGCACGGGCGGCATGGCGAACATCAACCCGATCCGCGCCCCGGGCCTTAACCTGGACGTGGATCCCGCCACGCTCACCAGCCAGATAGAGCGGCTGGGGAAGTACGGCGCGTACATCGTAGACGCCTCGCCGCTGAAAGCCGGCGACGCGATCATCATCCACTCGGTATCGGGGCGCAACACCGTTACCGTAGATGTCGCGCTGCGCTCACGCGAGAAGGGCGCGAAGGTCGTCGCGCTGACGAACATGTCAACGACCACGCGCGTGACCTCGCGGCACCCGTCCGGGCTGAACCTGTACCAGTGCGCCGACGTCGTGATAGACAACGGCGGGGACTTCGGCGACTCGTCGATCATGGTGCCGGGCATCCCGGAGAAGGTCGGCCCGACCTCGACGGCGGTAGGCGCGGCGCTGCTCTACGCGGTCGTCGTGCAGGCCGCCGCGCTCATCGCGCAAACGGGGAAGATACCGCCGGTATTCGTCTCGGCCAACGTGGAAGGCGGCGACGCGCACAACGCCGCCATGCTGGAAACGTACAAAGACCACATATTCTATATGGGACATTAGGAGGATCATACATGCTGCTGGACCGTTACCAGGAAGCCGCCAGGAACCTGCTCAAGAAGGTTGAGGACACCCAGCGCGGGGCGATCATCGAGGCTGGCAAGCTCGTCGCGGATACCATCGCCGCCGGCGGCGCGGTATACCTTGGCGCTATATGCCACCACATCGAGTACGACCTGCTCTACCGGGGCGGCGGCCCGATATTCTATAAACGCCTTGATTACAAGCTGGACGTGGACAATCCCGCCCGTGAGCGCGACCGCTCGAGCGTAGATACAGGCATCGAGGGGCTGGGTATGTACGCGCTGAAGGCTTCCAAGGCGCTGCCGGGCGACGTGGTCGTCCTCTCGTCCGTTTCGGGACGCACGCCGAAGGTGGTTGACCTGGCGTGGGAGGCGAAGAAGTTCGGGATGAAGGTGATAGCGTTCACGTCGATGGAGTATGCCCGCGCCGTCTCCCCGGTACATTCCAGCGGGAAGAAGTTCTACGAGATGGCCGACGTGGTGCTGGATAACTGCGCGCCGGCGGCCGAGGCCATGCTGGAGGTGGAGGGCATAGAAGCGCGTTACGCCGCCGCGTCGGGCATCGCGTCCGCCTATATCCTATGGGGAATGACCTCCGTGGCTATCGAGGAACTGCTCGCCAAAGGAATCACGCCCGGCATACTCAAGAGCGCGAATTTCCCCGGCGGGAACGATTATAACAAGACCGTCGTCGAGCCAAACTATACCAAACAAGGTTATTAAACCATAGGGAGCGCGGCATGACGGAATTACTGTATGAGCAACTGACGATCCCCTCCGCGTCGCTGGGCAGGGAGAACCCGCTGCCCGACCTGAAGGGCAAGCCCGACGCGCACGCCGCTATTGAGACGGATGAGACGATCTCCGCCGAGGAATCCCGCTACATGGGCTGGGCCAGGGTGAGCGGGATACTGCCCTACACGGTCCAGGACGGCTACGACCGCGAGAAGAAGCCCCGCGAATGGAACGCGGTTATACTGCGAAACGATTATATCGAGGCAACGTTCATGCCGCAGCTGGGCGGGCGGCTGTGGTCGCTCGTGGACAGGACGACCGGGCGGGAGCTATTGCACCGCAACCCTGTCTTTCAGCCGTGCAACCTCGCGCTGCGCAACGCGTGGATATCGGGCGGCGTAGAGTGGAACTGCGGGATAATCGGGCACACGCCGTACACGGTATCGCCCATGTTCGCCGAGGCCATCGAGCCGGAAGGCGGCGCCCCGATACTGCGGATGTACCAGTATGAGCGCGTCCGCGACCTGGTATACCGGATTGAGGCCGCGCTGCCCAACGAGTCGCGCCAGCTGTTCGTGCGCGTTCGGATCGACAACGCCTCCACGCGCGACACCGCCGTCTACTGGTGGAGCAACATCGCGGTCGACGAGCGTCCCGACACGCGCGTGGCAGTCCCGGCGGACCGCGCGTACCGCTTCGACTACACGAAGAAGCTCAGCAAGGTCCCCGTCCCCCACTACCGGGACATGGACGCCAGCCGCCCGGCCACGCTTCCCCACGCGATGGATTTCTTCTTTGACATACCGCAAGGCCAGCGCAAGTGGATAGCGGCGGTGGGCGGCGATGGTTATGGATTGGTACAGACCTCGACCGACACGCTGAGGGGGCGCAAGCTGTTCGTCTGGGGACAGAACGCGGGGGGCAAGCACTGGCAGGAGTTCCTCTCCGTGAAAGGCAGCTCGTATATTGAGATACAGGCCGGGCTTGCGAGTACGCAGCTGGAACACCTGCCGCTGGAAGGCGGCGGCTCGCGCGAATGGACGGAGGCCTACGGCCCGATCCAGATAGACCCGGCGCTCGCGCGGGGCGACGACTGGCCGGCGATGACCAGGGCCATCGACGACGCGCTGGAGGCCGCGCTCCCTCGCCTGAAGGTCGAGGCGACGCATGCCGCGCTGTCGGAAGGACTGCCCGGCCAGCGCGGTAAATTATTCCAGAATGGCGGCGGCTGGGGTTCGCTTGAGCAGGTTCTGCGCTGGGAGGATTTCCGCGCGAACGGCCTGCGATTCCCGTCCTCGTCGATGTCCAAGCAGCAGCGGTATTGGCAGGATCTGGTGTTCGATGGCGCGTTGCCGGCGCATGACCCGCTGGATCCGCCCACTGCGTACCAGGTCGGCGATCTGTGGCTGGAACGGTTGAGGGCGTCGGTCGATTCCGGCAAGGGCGACCATTGGTTCTCGCGTTACCATCTGGGCGTGATGCGCGCTTACCGGTTCGACGATGGGATGGCCGAGGCGGAGTTTACCCGCTCGATGGAATTGACCCCAAACCCGTGGGCGGCGCGTGGTCTGGCCGTGTTGAAGGCCAGGGCTGGCGATCTCCAGTCCGCCGCCGACATGACGCTCGACGCGCTGAAGCTGGCGGGTTCAACGCCGCCCAAACAGCTTGCGATAGAAACGTTATCCGCGCTTAACGAAGCCGGGCGTTACGGCGAGACCGACAAGGTCGCGCGGTCGCTGCCGCGCTCGATAGCGTCGCTGGGACGCGTGAAGGCGCTGCGCGTGAAGGCGCTGCTGGAACTGGGCGACGCCGCCGAAGCCGAACGCGTCCTGCGCGGCAGGATTGTATTGACGGACGTCCGCGAGGGCGAGATCTCACTGTCCGACCTGTGGAAGCGGCTGTGCGAGGTCAAAGGCGTCTCGCTGGAGGATAACCCGATCCCCGCGTCGCTGGACTTCAGGATGAGGGACGAGTGACGGCCATGCCTGACCAGAAGGATTACAAAGCCGCCGCCCGCGATTTCTGCCTGAATGAGACGCAGTTCCATCTTGGAGTGATACCCACAGAGCAATCCAATCCGCTCACGCGTGGATTGAGCCAGACCATCCAGCGCGACACCGCCGAGGGCGTGAGGACGCTCCTCAAAGCTGACCACGACATCGCGCGGGTCGCGTTGGAATGCTTCGCGTCGGACGCGTTCAGGCGCATGGTAGCCGACCTGCGCCGCGCCATGGAGGAGGGCAGGAAGATCCTCATCTCGTCGGTGGGCGCGTCGGGACGGCTTGCGCTCCAGTTGGACGCGACATGGCGAAGGTTCTGGACGCGGCAGGCGCCTAAGCTTCCGCTGCGAGCGGCGGAGTTTATCAGACTTCGTGAACTGTCCGACAGCCTCATGACCGGGGGCGACCGCGCGGTCGCGCGCTCCGTCGAGAACTTCGAGGATTACATGACGTTCGGGGCGCGTCAGGTTCGGGACGCCGGGGTTGGGCCGGGCGATGTCGCGCTGATACTGTCGGAGTGCGGATTGTCCGCCAGCGTCAACGGTTCGGCGGTGGAGGCTGACAAACTGGGGTTATCGACATACTACCTCTACTGCAACCCGAATGAGATCCTGTGCGAACACCTGGAACGCTGCCGCAAGGTGTTCGAGCGTGAGCGGATCGTGAAGATTCCGCTGTATGTCGGGAACATGGCGGTGGCCGGGTCGACGCGCATGCAGGTTACGACGGTCGAGCTGCTGGTCGCTGGCGCGGCGCAGGAGATGGCCATAGCCTCGTGGATGGACGACCACCTCACGCCGGACGAGCGGGCGGTCGTCGGCGCGTCCGCGCTGACGGGGCGTGAGTACGCGGGCATGTTCGAGTCGCTGGTAAGCCAGTTGTCCAGCGGCGAAGCCCTGTCTGGTCTCGCGCGGATACTGGACTATGAGGCCGACACCTACGCCGCCAACGGCCTGATTACCTACCTGGCGCATGACTATTTACAGGACATAACCACCGACACGACCGAGCGCCAGCCCACCTTCACGCTCCCGCCGTTCCGCAAGTCGAACGACAACGAATCCCCTGTTAGTTGGGCTTACGCGAAGGATCCGACCATGCCCGCGTCCGTGGCGTGGCAGCACATACTCCATCGCCCGGTGAAGGGACTGGATTGGACGCGCGACGACTACGCCGCGATGGGCGCGGCTCAGTCCATCATCGACAACCCGCCCAGCGTGGGCAGCGGCGAGTTGGATTACTACCGGATTGGCTGGGAGCGCGACGACTCGCGCGTGTCGCGGCATCCCGCGCGGCTGGTCTGGGTCGATATAAACGGGCAAACGACGACTCCCGCGCCCAACGCGCCCGACGACCTGACCGCGGGCTTCGACGGGCAGGTTAGGCTGCGGCTGGGCAGCGTCAACCCATCCGGCGGTACCGGCGGCGTGGAATGTATCGATATCCCGGCGACACTGCCGCGCTCGCCGCTCGACCTGTCCACCCACCTGATGGTCAAGCTGGTATTCAACACGATGTCCACCGGAGCCATGGCCAAGATAGGCCGCGTGTGGTCGAACTGGATGATACAGGTGCTGCCGACCAACAAGAAGCTGATCGACCGCTCGACGCGCGTCATAGCGGAGTTGGCCGGGATTCCTTACGAGCAGGCGTGCGAGGAATTCTACAAGTCCTACCTGGGGCGCGATCCGGGCGAGACTTACCGCGAGAGCTACGTGGTGGAGACACTGCGCAGGCTGGGCGTTGGGGGCTGAATAATTTTCCAGTCATAGAGGCATCCTGTAGTCGGGGCGCGAACCAATATTAGCGCCCGCGCGGGAGGCATCATGGCTGGAAACCCTACGACCACCTTCGGTTCCGACAGGCCGGAGCCGCTGTTCCACGTACGCGCGTTGGGGCCCGACGCGGCGTATCAATTAGCGGATATTACCAAAACGCGCGCCCAGTTCGGGGCGTTATCGCCGCGCTGGCCCACGCGTTTCCTGGAGTTCAAGGCGCTGCCGACGGCGGTATACCGCGTCAACCGCGTCAACGAGGACAACGAACAGCCCGACACGCTCTGCGGCAAGGACGATCCGCTGGGCAACGAGATCCCGCAGGGGTTCATCCCGTACCAGTCCGCGCCGCGCGAGCAGCGGCTTAGCTGTATCTCGACGATCGTCAACGTAGATACGCGCGTCCAGGACAGTTGGAGCCAGCCGTACGACCAGACCTCAGAGCAGATCGCGCTGGCTGTCGAGGCGTTGAAGGAACGACAGGAGACCCAACTGCTCAACAACCCCGAGTATGGATTACTCCACAACCTCGCGGACGGCATGACGATCCCCACGCGCCACGGCCCGCCCACCCCGGACGACCTGGACGACCTGCTCTCCATGGTCTGGAAGGAGCCGTCGTTCTTCCTGGCGCATCCACGCGCGTTGGCCGCGTTCGAGCGCGAGTGCACCAAGCGCGGCGTGCCGCCCGAGACGACCGACATGAACGGCGGGCGGTTCCTGCTGTGGCGGGGCGTGCCGATCGTCCCCACCGACAAGTTGTATGTCGAGGGTGAGCAGCGTCCGCGCGGACCTGGCGGCAGGACCAGCGTACTGTTGGTCCGGACGGGGGAATCCAGGCGCGGCGTGTTGGGTCTGTACCAGGCGGGCGCGCCGGGAGAGCAGAGCCGGGGACTGTCGCTGCGCTTGCGCGGGATCGACGACCACGGCGTCGCGTCATACCTGCTGAACCTGTACTGCGCGGCGGCCGTGCTGTCTGACGACGCGCTGGCGTGTTTGTCCGATGTCGACGTTGGGGTGTACAATGACCCGCGGGTTTGAGCCGCCTGACCCGTTCGCGGCGACGCTCGAGCGTCTGGCCAACGACATGTGGGATGGTCCGGCCGGGCGTGAGCCAGGCGCGGCGCGGGGTTCGATGGGCGTCGGCGGCATACCCATCGATACCATCCGCGCCGACTTCCCGATACTCTCCGAGCGCGTCAACGGCAGGCCGCTCGTGTTTTTGGATAACGCCGCGACGACCCAGCGTCCCAACTGCGTGATCGAGCGCGTGGCGCGGTATTACTCGCGGGAGCATTCCAACATTCACCGGGGAGCGCACGCGCTGGCCGCGAGAGCGACCGACGCGTATGAGGACGCGCGCCGCGAGACCGCCGCGTTCATCGGCGCGGGAGCGGATGAGATAGTGTTCGCGCGCGGCGCGACTGAGGCGTTGAACCTCGTCGCGCATAGTTTTGTAAAACCTTACCTAAAGCCGGGCGACGAGATCCTGCTGACCGCGCTGGAGCACCACGCGAACATAGTGCCCTGGCAGATGATAGCGCGGGAAACCGGGGCGCGTATAACGGTATGCCCGGTCGACGACGACGGCCAGCTGATGCTGGGTGAGTTCGAGCGGATGGTCACGCCTCGCGCGCGGTTCGTTTCGATCACGCACGTCAGCAACGCTCTGGGCACGGTCATGCCCATAAGAGAGGCGGTGGCCATCGCGCACCGGCGGCATGTGCCTGTGTGCGTGGACGGGGCGCAGTCGGCGGCGCATATTCCGGTCAATGTCGAAGAATTGGATTGCGACTTTTACGCGTTTTCCGGGCATAAGGCGTTGGGTCCGACGGGCATCGGCGCTCTTTACGGCAAGGCCAGCATGCTGGAGCGCGGCGCGCCGTACCAGGGCGGCGGGAACATGATCGAGGACGTGACGTTTGAGTCGACGCGGTACCAGCCAGCGCCGCGAAGGTTCGAGGCGGGCACGGGCAACATCGCCGGGGCGGTCGGGCTGGCGGAGGCGCTGCGGTACCTGCGGCGAATAGGTATGGAGGAAATAGAGCGGCGCGAGGACGCGCTGATGGAATATCTACTAGAAGGATTGCGGAGCGCGCCGGGCGTGAGCGTCGTCGGGGGATGGAGGCCGAGGCGGGTCTGCGCGGTATCGCTCAAAGTCGACGGGATTCCGGACGCGCGGGTAGGCGGGGCGCTGGATCAATTGGGCATCGCGGTACGCGCCGGGCACCACTGCGCCCAGCCGGGACTAAGGCGCTTCGGGGTTGAGTCGACGGTCAGGCCGTCGCTGTCATTCTACAACACCTTCGATGAGATCGACGCGCTGCTGGATGGGTTGAAGGGCATGTAAACCTTTACATTGCCTATTGCAAACCTTTTCAAGTTGTGATATAATGACAATAAGGAGAGGAAGTGGACGGATGCTGGACTCGCGCTTGACCATAGTCGATATCGCCCGCGAAGCTGGCGTATCGTCCGCTACCGTCTCGCGAGTGCTGTCCGAGCGTCCGAACGTGAAGGCCGCGACCGCCTCCAGGGTCCGCGCGGTGGTTGACAAGCACGGTTACCAGCCCAACAGCATCGCGCGCGGGCTGCTGCAGCGCCAGTCGCGCGTGCTGGGCATCATCATGCCGGACATCAAGCATCCGTACTACGCGGCGATATTCTCGGCGGCGCAGCGCGAGGCGGAGAACATCGGATCGGTAGCGCAGCTGTACCGCCTGGACTACAACAGCGCGGTAACGGGCGAGTTCATACGCCGCCTGATCGAGCGCAGGCTGGACGGGACGCTCCTGACAGGAGGGTTCATCGAGTCCCCGGACGCGCTTAACCTGCCGGATGTGCTGGCCAGGCTGCGCCAGTATATGCCCATCGTGACGATCGGCCCGGCCATACCGGGATTCCAGTGCGAGAGGGTTTGGCCGGACCTGCCCAGCGGAACGCGGCGGGCGGTCGAGCACCTCTCCGCGCTGGGACACAGGCGCATAGCGTTCATCGGCGCGACGTCCGACACGCGCAGCGTAGGCGAGCGCGAGCAGGGATTCCGCGAGGCGTGCGAGCGGCTGGGCGTTGAGGCGACGCTCCTGTATGAGAGCATGCACAACCCGGCGGCGGGGGAGGATTGCGCCGTCCGGCTGGCAAGAGGATTCCCGCCGCGCCGCCGCCCCACCGCCGCGATTATCGTAAACGACCTGATGGCGCTGGGCGCGCTCAAAGGATTGCGCGGCCTGGGGCTGGCCGTGCCGGACGACATCGCGGTGATCGGCTGCGACAACCAATTCTTCTCGGCGTACACCGTCCCAGCGCTTACCACGCTGGACATCAACGCGCCGGAATTAGGCCGGCTGGCGATGCGGCGGCTTATCGGCGGCGAGGACCAACAGGAGGACGATCAAGACGCCGCGCCGCGGACTATAACGGTCGAGCCGACACTGATCATCCGCGAGTCATGCGGCGCTCGCGGCGTTAACAAGCAGCGGAAGGGAGGCGGCACGACGTGACATTGCGAACGGATACCAATGGCGGACTGGCGCGGCGCGATCTCCGTCGCCCAGGCTGGGGTAAAACCCTCCGGAACGACTGGGAGTTGTACCTGTTGCTGCTGCCGCCGATGCTCTTCGCGCTGCTGTTCAAGTACGGCTCGTACGCGGGGCTGGTCGTCGCGTTCAAGGATTACAAGATTTTAAAGGGGTTCTTCGCCAGCAAGTGGGTGGGGTTCGCGCAGTTTGAGAAGGTGTTCGCCACGCGGGACTTCGCGCGGGCTGTTCGAAACACGCTGCTGCTCAACGGGCTGGACCTCATCCTGGGCTTCCCCGCGCCGATCATGCTCGCGCTGCTGCTCAACGAGGTCCGCGGCCGCGCTTTCAAGCGCGTGACGCAAACGCTGCTGTACCTGCCGCACTTCCTGTCGTGGGTGATCATCGGCGCGATCGCGTACCAGCTATTCAGCCTGTCGGGTATCGTTAATACGGTCATAACGAACGCTGGCGGCGCGGCGGTGCCGTTTCTGCAGGAGAACAACCATTGGCTGGCGTCATACCTGATGATCGGGGTCTGGCAGAACATGGGCTGGGGCACCATCGTCTACCTGGCCGCTATAACGGGCGTCAACCCCGAGCTTTACGAGGCCGCGCTGACCGACGGGGCGACGCGCCTGCGGCGGATGTGGCATGTAACGCTTCCAGGCATACGCCCGACGATCGTCACGCTGCTGATAATGAACCTGGGGCGCGTGATGGGCGGCTCGTTCGAGCGGGTATACGCGCTGATGAACGTCGCCACGACCGAATACACCTATACCATACCGGTATTGGTGTACCGCTGGGGACTGGAGAGCGGGCGTTACAGCCAGGCGACCGCGCTGGGGCTGTTCCAGTCCGTAATAGGCTTGCTGCTGGTGCTGGGCAGCGACTTCGCCGCGAAACGTTTCGGCGAGGAGGGATTGCTATGACATCGGCTGTCCGCGCGGCGAAACCCTCGCGCGTACGCGGGAAGCCCGGAGCGGTCGCGGCTGATATCGCCATCCACGCCGTCCTCGCCCTGGCAAGCCTGACGTGCGTGGTCCCGTTCCTGCACGTATTGGCCAAGTCGCTGTCGGAGGAAGCGTTCGTCATAGCAAAGCGGGTGTTTCTGTGGCCGAAGGGTCTGACGCTCTCCGCTTACGCGAAGGTCTTCTACGACAGGAGCATCTCGCGCTCGATGGGCGTGTCGATACTGACTACCGCGCTGTTCACCGCGCTGGGATTGTTCCTGACCGTGTGCGCGGCTTACCCGCTCTCGCGCAAGCGTCTGCGCGGCCGGGGCGCGTTCACGTTCATGATACTGGTCACGCTGTATTTCTCCGGAGGGATCATCCCGGATTACCTGCTGGTGAACCAGCTGGGCATGCTGGAGTCGCTGTCCTCGATAGTGCTTCCGCTGGCGTTCAGCGCGTATAACCTGCTGATCATGAAGACCTCGCTGCAGTCCAGCTTCCCGGACAGCCTGGAGGAATCCGCGAGGATAGAGGGCGCGGGCTACCTGCGCGTGCTGTGGAGTATCGTGCTGCCGCTGTCCAAGCCCATACTGATGACGATCGCGCTGTTTCTGGCCGTGGGCCGCTGGAACGCGTACCAGGACGCGCTGTTCTACATCAAGCAGCGTTCAGACCTGCGCCCGATGCAGCTCAAGCTCTATTACCTGATCGTCGCCGCGACCGAATCCTTCCAGGCCTCGGAAACGGTTGTGGCCGTGCGCACCAACCCGGAGGTATTAAAGGCCGCGTGCGTGATGGCCGCTACCGCGCCGATACTGTGCGTTTATCCGTTCATACAGAAGTATTTCGCGCAGGGCGTTATGATCGGGGCGGTCAAGGGCTGATACGGCGGCCAACTGGAGCCTATGCGCCGCGCCATGGCCGGCGTTTATGGAATACACCATAATTATTAAGGAGGGACAGGCATGAAGAAGGCGTTGTCAATCGTCCTCGCGTTGGCGCTGGCGATGTCGCTGGGCCTGGCGTTTACCGCGCGGGCCTCGGTGAACACCGTCACGATCAAGATCCCCGTCTACGACCGGGGCTTCGAGGGCTGGAACGTCACCGACAACTATTATACCCAGTGGATTCAGAAGGAATTCGGGGATCCCAACGGCGTCAACGTCCAATTTGTGGCGATCACGCGTTCCGCGGAGGTTCAGGACTACACCCAGATGCTCGCGGCGGGCAACGCCCCGGACATCGTCTTCCACTACGACATGCCGCAGGCCGTGGCGTACCAGGCCGAGGGCGCGCTGCAGCCGCTGGACCTGGAGGAGTTCAAACAGTACGCGCCGACATACTACGACAAGACCATCGGCATGGTCGAGCAGTACGGCGAGCTTGACGGCGAGACTTACTTCATATTCGCCACGCGCCCGACGGCGTACAACTACCTGACGCTGATCCGGCTGGATTGGGTGGAGCAGGTCGGCAAGACGCTGCCAACCAGCTTAAAGGAACTGGACGAGCTGGCGCTGGCGTGGCGCGAGGCCGGGCTGGGCTACCTCAACCACCAGCTGGTCAAGGACAACTTCACCTACAGCTATCCCTTCCGGACATGGCCGAACGACGACAGGGAGCACGCGCTCTACTCCGAGCTGGGCGTCGCCGACTTCACGTGGGGCCCGTCGCGCGACTACCTGAAGGAACTGAATTACCAGTACAACGCCGGGATCATCGACCCGGAATTCTATCTGAACGCCGACACCAACGAGGCGCTGGCCGACTTCGTTTCTGGACGCGCGGGCACATACTCGCTGTACCTGGCCGCCAGCAGCCCGGTGATATCATCCCTGCTCGCGAACTTCCCTGAAGCGAAACTGGCCACGCTGAACCCCGCCGCCGGGTACGTTAACCCGGAACAGGCGATGGAGCGCGGGTACTGGCCGTTCGGGATGATCATGGGGATCAACGGCAAGACGGACGAAACCACGCGCGTGGCGGTATGGAAGTACCTTGAATGGATGCTGCGGGGCGACAACCTGTTCAAGCTGGAGAACGGCGTTGAGGGCGAGAACTACACGCTGGACGCGGACGGTCTGGCCGTGGCCGCGCCGGATTTCTCCGGCCCAAGCTTGCTAAGCGCGAACAAGAACAAGGACTACTGGTGCCTGTGGGAGGAGAGCGCGACCTACCCGACCGACGAGCTGCAGCAGAAGGCCAACCTGCTCAACTGGGCGCCGGCGGGCTACGAACAGCTGATAATCGACTCTAAGGCGTACTTCGACGCGCTGACCCCGTACCGCGCGCCCGACGCGCTGTTCACCACCGCCGTGACGACGGTCGCCGAGTACAAAGCCGACCTCAACGCGCTGTGGCAGGAACTATACGTGAAATGCGCGATGGCCGCGCCGGAGGACTTCGATAAGGTCTATGAGGAGAGCGCTAAGGCGTTCCTTGAGGCTGGCTATCAGGAGATACTGGACCAGAAGGCCGAACTCTACGACGCGGGGAAGGTAAAGTAACCCGGGTTAGTTTACGTAGCAGCAGCGGAGAGACGTCGCGTCCTCTGTAGCTGAGGCAACACCACCCCTATAGGGGCTGGTATCGCCCCCTCCGCCGCTGAGGTGGCATCTCCCCTGAAGGGGTGACAAGAGGCTTGGATACGGGGTATGGAGGTGGCAAGCCGCCCGTTCCTACCCACTTGTCGCCCCTTTAGGGTAGATGCCGCGTAAGCGGCGGAGAGGGCGATGCTTGGCATATATAGTTTATGAAATGGGGATATTGCGATGCCAGAACCAATGAAACTCCTGGCCGACCTGTCCAGCTTCGAGGATGAGGTCCGCGAGATCAAGGCCCGGCCTGTCGCGCAAGGCGGCGCGTTGTTCTACGGCAGCTCCACTATACGGATGTGGGAGGTTGAGCGGCTGCGCCGGCACATGTCGCCCATACCCGCGCTCAACCACGGCATCGGCGGATCGACGGCGGAACAGTGCCTCTACCGCTACGCCGAGTTGGTCAAGCCATACGCGCCAAGGGTGTTGGTCTGGTACTGCGGCACCAACGACTTGGCGATAGGCTACACGCCGGAGGAAGCGTTCGCGCTGGCGCTGCGCGTGTTCGCGTGGGCTGACCATGATTTCCCCGGAATGGGGCTGGTTATCCTGTCTGTAACGCACAACAGGAACCGCGAGGCGATATTCGACAAACACCTGCAACTGGACGCGCTGTATAAACAGTACGCGTCGTCGCGGGACGGCGTGAGGCATATCGACCTGATCGACCCGCTGTGCCACGACGCCGCCGGGCGGATTCGGGATGATATCTTCTTGCCCGACCAACTCCACCTGAACGGGCGCGGGTATGATGAGCTGGCCGCGATCGTCAGGCCGGTTGTCGAAGGGATGATGAGGCAACCGTTATGACATGGAAACGATCCGGCCTCGACGCGAAGGCCGCCGCCGTGCTGGGCATGCTTCAGCGCGGCGACGCGGAGAGCAGGGCCAACGCCGGACACCTGACGATGGACAACTGGGAATGGCCGACCGGCGTAGCGCTGTACGGCATGTGGAAGACGTACGCGCGGACAGGCGATCCCGCCATCCTGGAATACATGGAGCGGTGGTATTCGCGGATGCTGGCCAGGCCAACGCCGCACCGCAACGTGAACAGCGTCGCGCCGATGCTCGCGCTGACGTGCATGTATAGCCGCGAGAGCCGTCCGGAGTGGCTGGGGCACATCGAGTCGTGGGCGCGGTGGGTTCATACCGCGATGCCGCGCGTGGAGTTCGGCGGCCTGCAGCATATCACCGTGTGGAACAAGCATTACCAACAGTTGTGGGCGGACACGCTGTTTATGACCGCGCTGTTCCTTCTGAAGGCTGGGCAGGCGCTGGGCAGGCCGGAATGGGTTGAGGACGCGAAATACCAGTTCCTCATACACATCAAGTACCTGCAGGACAGGAAGAGCGGGCTGTGGACGCACGGCTGGACGTTCGACACGCGCCACGCGTTCGCCGGGGCGTACTGGGCTCGCGGGAACGCGTGGTTCACCGCGGCCTCCGTCGAGATTCTGGACGCGCTGGACGGGCATGACGCGTCGTGGCGTTACATCAACGAGGCGCTGCGCGACCAAGTGTTCGGGTTGTGGAAGCTGCAGCGGGAGACGGGGCTGTTCACGACGCTTCTGGACGTAGAGGAGACGTATGAGGAGACCTCCGCGACTGCGGCGATAGCGTTCGGCGTTATGAAGGGCGTGAGGCTGGGCTACATCGGCGAGACGTTTGAGGAGATGGGGCGCAAGGCGGCGGACGCCGTCGTCGCCCGGATCGCGCCCGATGGAACGGTGATGGGCGTGTCCGGCGGCACGGGCATGGGGCATGACCTCGACCATTACAAGAGGATACAGCAAGGCCCCACCGCGTACGGTCAGGGCCTGACGTTCCTCATGCTGACGGAGATGCTGGAGTGGGTTGCGCCTGATTAGCAATATCCCACATTTGGAGTATCTGTTCTTTGGCCATGCATCCTAGGCAGGTCACGGCTGGCGAGCCGCGCTTAAGCAGTATTGTCGTCGGCACGGAGCGTATCCGGTAGTAGCGGGCTAGCTCACGCTCCTCGTCGACGTTCAGCTGGTAGAGGCGTTTGGTTGAGCCGTACGCTGCCTGGATATCCTCCAACACTGGCGCGAGCTTGCCGCAGTACGAGCATCGCGGCGAGTAGAACTCGACCAGCGCGGGTTCCGGGTTAGCGTATGTCGATTCGTAGAAGTTGAGGCTGTTGAGCGGCGCTAGCGGCATGGCGTTACCTCCCCCGTGCCTGGTATTGTATGCGCGGAGGGCGGGGGATATTTATGTGAGGATTCTTTTCCTGCGGGGCGGACAGCATCCCGGCGGCAGGTGAGGTCCGTTCAAGTTACGCGGGGTGTATGGTATAGGTGGTGTACTGTTTCCCATATATATTAGTTTTTTTTTAAACCACTCATATAGAAAACGGACGCGCCACCTTACCCTACACCCCGCCTGAAGATCGGCTAGCCCTACTGCGGGCTGCGGTTGTCGTCGCGACCGCTGTCCCCGGAGCTGTCGTCGGGCCTCTTCCCGATCAGCCCGCCGGTTATCTCGCTGGTGTTGCGTTTCAGTTTCTCGACCATGCCCTTGCCCGAGCCTGTCGACAGGAACGCGTACGCCACTGCGGCGACGACCGCGAATATCACGATCCACAGTATTCCAGTGCCGACACCGCCGCTCGACTTCGATCCCGCCGCCGCGCCGGTGTTCGCGCCGCTCTGACCGTCCGCGCCCTGGCCGTACAGCACGGATGTCATCGTCGTGGCGATCATCTTTGTCGCTTTCTGGGCGCGTTCCTTGCTGGTGGTATGCGTGCCGAACTCCAGCAGTATCGACCGCGGCGACAAGTCTTGGTTGTAGCTGCCCTTGCCGATGAATATGTCCTTGACCAGCCCGGGGTATTGTTCATCGGCGACAGCCTTGATCTGCTTGGCGAAGTCCTTGTTGGCCGCGCTGTTCTGGTTTGACCTACCCACCAGCAGGCGGACCTTGACGATATCTTCGCCGTTGACCTCGGCCACGTACTCGTCGGGGTTAGGTATGCCGTCGCGGTGGACGTCGATCAGCGCGTCGGGCATCGACTTCATGAGCGTCGCGGCGGTCTGCCTTGACCTGCGGTAAGCGCCGCTGTCGTGCGGCAGGTGCGACGCGGAGTTGAAGTCCACGGTGACGCCCTGCTCCTCGAACGCGTCTTTGAGCGCGTTGGCCACGTCCAGTATCCCGCCGCCGCTGTCCTCGGACTGCGTGCCGTCCGATGGGATGTAGGATTCGTCGGTGTGCGTCGCGTATATCGCCACGTGGCGGCTGCCGCCAGAGCCTGACGCGCTGGACGCGTCCGCGAACGCTGCCCGCAGCCAGTCGACGCTGGGCATCTCCTCGGCGCCGGTGTGCCTTGCCGTGGCGGTCATCGTCCCCGTGTCAACCGATGTGACAACGTAATGTTGGTTGTCGCCGCTTATGTATTCATCGTCCACGTTTACGGCCATGCCAACGGTGAACAGAGCCTCGCCTGATTCCGCCTTGACCGTGTAAAACTGTTCACCGCCCTCGAACCACGATTCGATACCGTCGTCGTCTGGTTCGGGCGTGGCCGAGGAGACGCCCCGCGCCGGCGCGAGCAGCGTCGCCGCGCCCACTATCAGCAGCATGGCCAGCCGCGCCCTGCGCCTGATCCCCAGCCCTCGCGAACCCCGAATGCCCTTTGAGGATATCACCGCGCCCGCCTCCCATCGCGTACCGCGCCGTCTTCGTTCGTCTGCCGCCCCTTGCCGCGGGCGACCCGCTCGATGATCTCGCCGATTAGTTCGGAAAGCATAACGGCCAGCAGCCCGGATATCACGATCGCGTCGAGCATGCCGCCCGTGCCGATCGTTATGAGCTGGTCAATACCACGCGCGCGGTTCACGATCCCGATCGTCACATCCGCGAGTATCAGCCCGAGCACCGCGCTGATGAACGCGCCGCGCCGCGACCGCCCCAGCACGTAGGCGATCACGCCCGCCGCGATGCCGTACAGGTAGTTCGGGTCGATCGCTATCGCCGTCGGGTCTGCCGGCAGGAAGTGGTCCAGCGCGTATATCGCCCCGGCGGTCAACACGGCGCCGATAATGCCGCGCCAGAAGTCGCCAGGCGAGTCCGCCCGCGCCAGCACGTAGACGCAGATGGCCAGCGGCACCAACGCGCCGCCCACGCTGAACTGGACCGGACCCAGCGTGATGGGCGGGACCAGCCCGCCGATGAATATCGCGGCCATGGCGAGTAACGCGCCCCGGTCGCTCAGGCGCATGCGGTCGAGAACGCGCTGCCCGACCCCAAATATTACCAGCAGCCCAGCCACCAACAGGAGAATCATGCCGACGGACATGTAAGCACCTCACTTTGCAGTTCGTTACGCGGTTTCGAAGTCGCCGCCACACCTTTATGTTGGCAGGATAACCATAAATTATGCGCCCCGCTCGCGCGTTTGGGGAAAAATTCGGTCGGGTGGTTAAGCGGCGCTGTTCCGTTTTACAAATAGAAAACTCCTGCTATGATTAATAACAGATAGGTCGATCGAAAGCGCGCGGTTCCTATACCGATAGGTGAAGGAAGCGCGGGAGGAGGCAGGGGCCGCGCCCTGCCGGATGACCTGGATGAGCCTCACACAGATATGATAGTGTAACCACCGAAGGCTGTTTACGCTGGCCTCCGGTGGTTTACACAATCGCCGCGCCGTTCGCGGCTTACGCCTGATCCCTCGCCCAGCGCATGAACGTCTTATGGCAAACGCCCAGTTTCTTAGCCGCTTCCCTGTGCGAGACCCTGCCTTCCCTCACCTCGGCGAGCATCATGTACCACTTGGGATCACGCCGCTTGACCGGTCGGCCAAACTGTACCCCGCGCAGCTTCGCGGCCCTGATTCCCTCCTGCTGCCGCTGCCTGATGTGGTTGCGCTCGGCGTTGGCGACGTATGTCAGCAGCGCGAGCACTATGTCGCAGATTAACGCGCCGGTCAGGTCGCCCTTCTGGCGCGTATCCAGCAGCGGCATGTCGAGCACGCATATGTCGCACTCCTTCTCCTTGGTGATCATCCGCCACTGCTCCAGCGTTTCCCGGTACGTACGCCCAAGCCTGTCGATGGATGAGATGACGATCAGGTCGCCCTTGACCGCCTTGTTGAGCATCAGGTTGTACTGCGGCCGGTTGAAATCCTTGCCGGACAACTTATCGGTGTAGATGTTCTCTGCCGATACCCCGAACTCAATCGCGGCGAGAACCTGGCGGTCGGTGTTCTGCTGCAGGGTGGAAACCCTTGCATAAAAATACGTTGTCATTGTTGGTTGCACCTCCATATGTCATAAACGATGGAGATATCCGATATACTGGGAGTATAAATCTGTTATGTTATGGATGGCATGTAGTATTTCTCTAAAAAAATACCTGTTAACCGCATAATAGTCTAATAGTGGGAGAGGTTTGATCGCGGCGCTTCCTTATATAGGCGGCTTCCATACCATTCGAACAGTTGCGCCACGGCGTTTATGGCGTTAATCAACAATCCCTTACCCGCGCTCGGGCAGCGCGGGTAAACATTCCCAATGCCGTTAAAGGCGCGGTTAGGTCCGCGATGGCTGTATTGGTCGCAAAACACATCAAACGATCCTATAGAAGGCCTTGACAAACATGGAAACATATGGAAAATTAGAATTCGAGTGGATTGCGCGGCTGTTCCGCATGATCCGCTTGTAGATGAAGGCGGGGTATCGTTGGTATTGTAGATCGATTGATCTAAGCTTACGCGGTTATAATGAGACCGCGGTTGACTGTTGCCTGGCTTTGGAAAAACCTCATGGGTTGAACGCGGATCATAATGACTGTTTACCGTGAGCGTTTATGTCGCTTATGAGAAGCTGTGCCCATGATAAAGTGGATGTTATACCAATTAGTGATTGGAGATATAGTTATGCTGTTGTGCGTGTGTAAAGCAAAAAAGCATGAAGATAGCTGTGTTGTGTGGAATAAAGAATATATGGGAATGGTTACTATTCCGAATATTTAATCATGCTATACGATTCTGTTTACATATTTGCAAATTGAGTTTGATACAGATACCATGCTTGCTAATCAAGTTTTTTGTTTTACGGCTTATGCTTAAGCGTTATTGGAGAATAACAAGGACTAATAAAGGAAATGAATATATTACTATGATTCTAAAACAGTTTAGTTTTATTCCGATAACATAACAGTAAATCCAGCTGACACTTGTATAAAATTCCTCCGTAACGTGGTAGTTGTACTAAATAGTAACGGTGATCTGTTATCACTATGAATTGAAATTGGATTGCCTGAACCCGCGCCTATATAGCTTATGTCATAGGTTAATTGTATGCGAAGGAAGTATTTATTTTTTCTGATTATACTGATTCCGATTTGCGCGCCAGATTCTATATATGGGGCAAAGATAATTTATTTTAGTTTCATAAGTCACGATCAGTTAATATCAATACGCCGCTTCAGGTGTAGAAGGGGAAACATGGTTGTTAACATGAACACGATCCTTGATTCTTACAACCGATAGTTTTATTCTACCGGACACGCTAGATTCTTCAATCAGACATCTAAAAATCCATCCAGCTAGGTTAAAAAAGGACTTGCTTTTCACGGCGAATGATGTATAATAGAGCTGATCGGGGTTATAGCTCAGTTGGCTAGAGCGTTACGTTGACATCGTAAAGGTCGTTGGTTCGAGCCCAATTAACCCCACCAGTATAAACGTTGGGAACCCTCATTCTTGAGGGTTCCTAATCCTTTTAACGCGATAATGTGTGGTCCGCGTCCCGCGCCAAACATTCCCGAACCCGCACACAACCCCTTCTTGCCATAACGCATACTATCCGGGACGAAGGGCATACAGCCGCTTTGGAAATTCGTAAGCGAATGTGGAAATCGTAGAAGGCAGCCATTATTCCTGTAGACAATAATACTTACAGCGCGTTGTTCGCGGCTATACAACAGGCGGACGGCTCGGGCGATACCGCGCTGCTGACGCGTGATGTGGTTGATAACGACATGGGCGCCTGGACAGCCGTGGACGCTGGCGGCCTTATACTCGATGGCGCGGGGTTCAGCATAGGCGCGGCTGGCAGTGAGTTGGCCGATTCCCTCTTGGGCAAGGGGACGCCTGGCGATCCGATTGTGAATTCCGAAGTAAGTACTCGCTGTACAAGGTTAAGGTGGGAAGGAATGGGCATGTCGCTGTGAATGAGGTAAAGTTTTTGGAGGATATAGGGTAGGAACGGCTTCCTCCGCTATAGTAGAGTTGCGGCTTAGGCGGTGATTGGGAACGGCTCCCCTGCTGCCGCATAGGTAGGCTGCCATATAGATAGGCTGCCGCAGCAAAGCGGCAGCCTGATCCCGTCAGCTTGATCCCGTCAGCCTTTCCGCGCGAGCATCCTCAGCAGTCCCCTGAAGATCCTCGGCGCGCGCACGCATACCATCCTTACCTTCATCGCTTACCCTCCCGTGTCGCCGCGCGGCAGCCGCGCGGTTATTCCTTTCCCATAAAGTGGAATCCGATCAATATCAGCGCCACGCCGATAACGATCACCCAAACCCACACCGGCGCGAACAGGAACAGCGTGATCAACCCGAGTATGGTCAGGTATGTGCCCGCGCGGCTGTTCGGGTAAGTTTTGCGCGCGGGACAGACCCGGGCGGCGTTCCTGGCGTCGCGCGGGTGGTAGCTAAGACCAGCGCTGGCGCGACGGCGCGGCTTGGGTTTGACTCTTCCATACTGCACCATGATCACCCCGCTAGCAGTGTATGACGGCAGCGGCGCGTCCGATGATAAAAAAAGCCGCCCGGCCATGAAATTGGTCCGGACGGCTGGCGCCATATTCATTCCCCGCTGGTAATCCCGCCGCGTACAAGGTCCCCCCCGCCAGGCTAAACCATCGCCCGGTAGGGATCGTTCCTCGCCCGCGCCGCCAGTATCTCCGTGAACAGCTCCTTCGCCTCGACGGGCAGCGACCGCACATGCAGCTCGACACACCTGCTGGAGTGCAGCAGCCCCTTGTCGTCGACGCGCTTTTGCCCGTATATCCTCAGCAGCCGCGCCGCGCGGTACCAGCAGTACGTGTTCGGCCCGGACTCGCAGACATAGGGCAGGTCAGACGCCGCCGCCTGGGTCACGCGTCGCTCGGCGCGGCGGACGCGTCGGGGGTTATCATCCTCCGCGCCGGGGCTTGCCGTATCGTCGCTCGCGCCTGCGGCTGGCGGCGCGGGCTCGTCGCCGTCGATCGCGTTGATCACGCCCAGCAGCACCGGGACTATCCGCTCATCCAGCATCCGGACGGTCAGCGCGACCGACCGCTTCCGGCGCGGAACCCGCGCGTCCGACGGTTCCAGCGGGTCCGCGTCCTCAAGGATCGGCTCCGTGACGGTGAGTATGCCGCGCGCGCGGTCCCACGATAACTCGTTGTCGGGCGTGGCGATCATCAGCGGCGCGAGGGCTTTGGGAGGCTCGGGCTTCCGCGCGATGGGCGAATGGATCGTGACGGGACGCCGCCGCTTGCCGGACAGCAAGCGGTCGGGGCGCGGCTGCCGCGCGGGATCGGCGGACGCGGCCCGCAGTGCCCGCTCCTCCGGTGGCATCTCAATTATGTGCTCATCCGTATCGTCTATGATTTCTTCCTCATCGGGCGTTTCCCCAATGGGATCGTCATAATCGGCCTGGCCATCCTCTGGCTCGACGTCCTCCTCGTCCTGGAGGTCGTCCCCCGATTCTGAAAGGTTCGGGACCAGCCGCGACCACGCCGCGCGGAAGGCCTGGCCAACCCGCGACGCGGCCTGCGACATCACCGCCCGCGCGTTCTCGAACGGCTCGCTTATCGTGTCGTCCGGCGCGTCCGTCGTCCCGTCCAGTAGCTCAATATCGTCAGCGTCCAGCGCGTCCCGCCCATCGAGCGGCTCCGCTTCGCTTTCCAGTTTCGCCTGCATGAAATCTCCTCCACGGCAATAGACATACGTTGTTAAAATATAACGCGCGGGGGGCGCGGTTTGTTCCCAGCAACTGGACGCGCTGGAAAATATCGCTAGGCGCTTGCGTTCCGGGCCGGGATGGGGCATAATGGAGTTTGCGTACTCATTTATGGGAGTATAGCTTATGATGGAGGTACAACCATGTCCCGCGTGTATAACTTCGCGCCCGGACCCGCCGCAATGCCGCTGCCCGCGCTGGAACGCGCCTCCAGCGAATTGACTGAATTTGGCGGCGCGGGCATGTCAGTTATGGAGATGAGCCACCGCTCTAAGATGTACCTGGAGATATTCGAGCGGGTGAAGGCGCGGTTCAACCAACTGATGGGCGTTCCGGACGGCTACACGACGCTGCTGCTGCAGGGCGGCGCGACCGCGCAGTTCTCCGCCGCGCCGCTGAACCTGCTGGGCGAAAATGACCAGGCGGCGTACGCGGACAGCGGAAACTTCGCCCATGGCGCGATCACGGAGGCGAGGAAATACGGCAAGGTTGTAATCGCGGGCGACAGCTCCGCCGATAAGTATACATATATACCCGCAATTGATCAAACCAAACTAACCGGATGTAAATATTTACACATAACCACCAACAACACCGTCTACGGCACGCGCTGGCCCCAGCTCCCCGAGACGGTGGACGATGTCCCGCTGGTCGCCGACATGTCCAGCAACATCCTTGGCGAGCCTTACGACGTCCGACGGTTCGGCGTGATATACGCCGGGGCGCAGAAGAACATCGGCCCGGCCGGCCTGACCGTCGTAATCGTCCGCGACGACCTGCTGGGCAAGGCCAGGCCGTCATGCCCAAAGGTGATGAACTGGAAGGCGCAGGCCGACAGCGACTCCATGCTGAACACGCCGCCATGCTACGCGATCTACCTCGCCGGGTTGTGCCTGGACTGGCTGGACGCGCAGGGCGGCGTCGCGGGGATCGATCCGGTCAATGCTGAAAAAGCGCGTATGCTGTATGAAGCGGTCGACGAAAGCGGATTGTTCGCGAATCCCGTCAAACCTTCCGACCGCTCCAGGATGAACGTGGTGTTCACGACGGGCGACCCGGATAAAGACGAGTCGTTCCGCAAAGAGGCGGCGAGGGCCGGGCTGGTCAACCTCAAGGGACACCGCGCGGTCGGCGGCATGCGCGCCAGCATATACAACGCGATGCCCGTGGAGGGCGTGGCCGCGCTCGTCGCGTTCATGAGGAAGTTCGAGAGGGGATAATAATATGTATTCAATTAAAACGATGAACTCAATATCACCGGTCGTCTATGATATCCTATCGGAATACTCCGTCTCGCCCGACGAGCCAGCGCCCGACGCGCTGATGGCGCGCAGCGCGGAACTGAAGGACTACAAGCGCGGCGCGAACTTGTGCGCGATAGCCCGCGCGGGCGCCGGAGTCAACAACATCCCGGTTGAGGAGTGCTCGGCGGAAGGGATCGTCGTGTTCAACACCCCTGGAGCGAACGCGAACGCGGTCGCGGAGCTGGTGATAGCCGCGATGCTGATGACGGGCCGCGACATACTGGGCGGCGCGGAGTGGGCGCGCTCTCTGAAAGGGAAGGGCGGCGATGTCGGCAAGCTGATAGAAAAGGAGAAGGCGCGGTTCACCGGGCCGGAGCTGCGCGGCAAGAGCCTGGGCGTGATAGGGCTGGGCGCGATCGGGGCATTGGTGGCAAACGCCGCTATCGCGCTGGGCATGGAGGTGTATGGGTACGATCCATTCGTAAGCGTCGAGCACGCGTGGGCGCTGTCGCGCTCGGTCAAGCGCGTGAAGGACCGCGACGAGCTGATCCGGTCAAGCGATTATATATCAATACATATACCGTTGGCGAAGGAGACGCGCGGGCTGTTCAACGCGCGGATGATCTCGCGGATGAAGGACGGCGCGGCGCTGCTCAACTTCGCGCGGGGCGAGCTGGCCGACTGCGCCGACGTGATCGCGGCGGTAACATCGGGAAAACTCCGGGCGTACGCTACGGATTTCCCATGCGAGGATATGCTGGGCGTTCCGGGAATTCTGAGTTTACCGCACCTGGGCGCGTCAACGCCGGAATCGGAGGACAACTGCGCGAGGATGGCGGCGGAACAGCTTCGTGACTTTTTGGAGTTCGGTATAATCCGCAACAGCGTGAACCTGCCGGACGCCGACCTCTCCCGAGCGAGGACCAGCCGCGCGATCATCATACACCGGAACCTGCCGGGCGTGCTGGGCGCGGTCACCAGCGTTATGGCGGACGACAACGTGAACATAGCGGACCTGAAGAACAGCTCGCGCGGGGACATGGCGTATACCGCGCTGGACATCGACGGCGCGTTCACATCCTCGCAGGTGGGGAAGCTGGGCGGGCTGGAGAACGTTTTGAGGGTTAGAGTGGTGTAAGGGGGCTTTTTCTACAACAGTTCAGGTTACGATTAGCTTTGTTCTTGCGGAGCGAATCCCTCGCCAAGGATCAGAGGGGGCAACGCGAATCCCTCCTCAAGGAACAGAGAGGCGGCGCGATTTCCCCAAAATAAAAAGATTGACAACGCCCCAAAACAGGCATATAGTAGCTATGGCGGTTAAGACTAAGACCGTCATAGTTTCGTTTTTTAAGTTGGGCGGTTGCGTCCCTGACACGCGAAAGGAGGCGTTAGGCATGGACTTGTCAGACAGTCGAAGTCCCGAGTATCGAAGACCTAACGCCAACGTGTGGAAGGGGGCGCATCACCGATGCGTTTATTTGGCCGCGAGTTCTTGCCCGCGCGTAATTCTTACGCGCGTATAACCACCCCGGGCGCGGAGCGGGCCCGCGAGAGGTTGCTGCTGGCCGCCGCGAAACAGCAGGAGGACCTGTTCGACTACTTCGAGACCGACATCAACGGCTATGACGAGGACATGGCCGAGCGGATGCGCGAGTATTACGGCCCGAACAAACTGACCAGGGCCAAGCAGGAATCCATGGCGCGAAAGGTGATCGGGGCGTTCGTGAACCCGTTTACCATCGTGCTGTTTGTGTTAGCCGCGATATCGCTGGCCACCGACGTCATCACCGCGAAGCCCGGCTCGCGCGATCCTTCAGCCTTCATAATCATCATGACGATGATTACGGTGAGCGGGATGCTGCGCTTCGTACAGGAACTGCGCGGCGGCCAGGCCGCCCAGAAACTCACCGAGATGGTAGAGACCACCATCGCGGTGAAACGCCTCAACGAGGACCGCAAGGAGATCCCGATCGACGAGATCGTCGCGGGCGACATCCTTTACCTCGCGGCCGGGGACATGGTCCCGGCCGACGCGCGTATCATCAAGGCGAAGGACCTGTTCGTCAGCCAGGCCTCGCTGACCGGGGAGAGCGAGCCAGTCGAGAAATACGCGCACACCTATAACGAGGATAACTCATTAAGCAAAAACCCTCTGGACTATAACAACCTCGCGTTCATGGGCAGCAACGTCATATCAGGCTCCGCGACCGCGCTGGTGATCGCGGTGGGCGACGACACCGTGTTCGGCGGGATCGCGCAGCGGCTTCAGGCGAAGAAGGAGCCAACATCCTTTGAGAAGGGCGTCAACGGGGTGTCGTGGGTGCTCATCCGCTTCATGATGGTGATGGTCCCCGTAGTGCTGTTCGTCAATGGTTTTACTAAGGGCGACTGGATGGAGGCGTCGCTGTTCGCGCTGTCGGTGGCCGTCGGGCTTACCCCGGAGATGCTGCCGATGATAGTATCCGCGAACCTGTCCAAGGGCGCGTCCGCGATGTCCAGGAAGAAGGTCATCGTCAAGGACCTGAACTCCATCCAGAACTTCGGCGCGATGGATATACTGTGCGCGGACAAGACGGGCACGCTCACGCTCGACCATGTCACGCTGCTAAAATCCATGGACGTGCACGGCAACGAGGACCAGCGCGTATTGCGCCACGCGTACCTTAACAGTTATTACCAAACCGGACTTAAGAACCTGATGGATATCGCGATAATCCAATACGCGGCCGAGCGCGGGCTTGTCGAGTCCTGGAGCGGTTACCGCAAGATGGATGAGATACCCTTCGATTTCAACCGCCGCCGGATGAGCGTAGTCGTCGCCAACGGCAAGACCCAGCTGATATGCAAGGGCGCGATAGAGGAGATGCTGCAGGTCAGCGCGTTCGCGGAATACCGGGGCGAGGTCGTGCCGCTTACCGACGAGCTGAAGGCGGAGATCCGCGCGACAGTCGCGCAGCTGAACCTGGACGGATTGCGCGTGTTGGGCATATCCCAAAAGAGCAACCCGTCCCCGGTCGGGGCATTCTCCGTGGCGGATGAGCAGGACATGGTATTGATGGGATACCTGGCGTTCCTGGACCCGCCCAAGGAAAGCGCGGAGAAGGCGATCCGGGCCTTGGGCGAGTACGGCGTCAGCGTTAAGATCCTCACCGGCGACAACGATTCGGTCACGCGGTGTGTATGCCGACAGGTAGGCTTACCGGTGGAGCGCATCCTGCTGGGCAGCGGCGTGGAGGAGCTGGACGACACCGCGCTGGCGGCGGAGGTCGAGCGAACGACCGTATTCGCGAAGCTCTCGCCGGCGCAGAAGGTGCGCATAGTGGCCGCGCTGCGCCGCAACGGGCACACGGTCGGCTATATGGGCGACGGGATCAACGACGCCGCCGCGCTCAAGGAAGCGGACGTGGGCGTATCGGTCGATAACGCGGTCGATATCGCCAAGGAATCCGCGAACATCATCCTTCTGGAGAAGGACCTGATGGTCCTGGAGCAGGGCGTGATCGAGGGGCGCAAGACCTACGCGAACACGATCAAGTATATCAAGATGACCGCGTCCAGCAATTTCGGCAACATGCTCTCCGTGCTGGCCGCCAGCGCTTGCCTGCCGTTCCTGCCGATGCTGCCGATCCAGATACTCGCGCTGAACCTGCTGTATGACATCTGCTGCGTTACGATCCCGTTCGATAACGTGGACGCGGACTACCTGCGCGTCCCGCGCAGATGGGATCCTTCCTCTATCAGCCGCTTCATGATGTGGATTGGCCCGGCCTCCTCGGTTTTCGACGTGACGACTTACCTGCTGCTGTATTTCCTTATCTGCCCGGGGGTATTCGGCGGGGCGTTCCACTCGCTGGACGCGCGGGCGCAAGCCGGGTTTACCGCGCTGTTCCATACTGGATGGTTTGTCGAGTCGCTGTGGAGCCAGACGCTGGTCATCCACATGATACGCACGCCGCGCATACCGTTCGCGCAGTCCCGCGCCAGCTGGAAGGTCACTGTCATGACGACGCTGGGCATAGCCGCCGGCACGCTGATACCGTATACTCCGTTCGGTCGGATGCTGGATATGAGCGCGTTGCCGGGGATGTTCTTCCCGATCCTGGCCGTGACGATACTGGGGTATATGGCGCTGGTAACCGCGCTTAAGAAGGTGTTCGTCAGGCGTTACGGGGAATTGCTTTGACGGACGATTCCCGCTGAGGGATTCGCGTCGCCCCCACTGTCGTTGCGGCGATATCCCCCTAAAGGAGTGACAAGGGGGGGGAGGAACGGCTCGTCGTGGGTTGTTCGTTCATGCTTTGCTGGCTCCAACCCGCCGTAGCGACGTTCCAAACCTCTTGTCGCCCATTTAGGGGAGATATCGCCGAAATGACACAGGGGGCGGTGCGAATCCCGCAACGAGGGCAGACGCGGGCGAAGCGAATCCCGCAACGAGGGCAGACGCGGGCGAAGCGAATCCCGCAACGAGGGCAGACGCGGGCGAAGCGAATCCC
>JAISWI010000024.1 GCA_031270865.1 Oscillospiraceae bacterium | reverse complement strand
GGGCGCTGCCCCAGACCCCGCAAGGGGGTTTCACCCCCCTTGACCCCCTGACCAGCGTGACGCTGGACCCGCGTGGCCAGGGTAGTTTGTTCCTCCAGTATTTTTGTATCCTTTGTAATAATTGTTATATATCGGAGGTTCCAGGTGCGCCTAACCATCGACTCGCTCATAGACCCGAATCCCGGCGCGGAACGCGCCTTGCCGCCTTCCCGCCAGGGCTGCGTATTCACCTTGGGCACATTCGACGGCGCGCACGCGGGCCATGCCCGCCTACTCAACCGCGCCAAACGCACAGCCCGTTTACGTTCCCTCCCGCTCATCGTCCTAACCTTCCGCCGCAACCCGCTCGAGACGCTCACTCCCGACCACGCCCCGCGCTCCCTAGCCACAATCGCCGGCAAACTCTCCGCGCTCTCCTCCCTTGGCGTTGACGAAACCATCCTTTGCGACTTCGACACCCAACTCGCCTCTATCCCCCCCGACGCCCTCATCGCCTCAATCGCCCAACGCTACCGCCCCGCCGACTGGTTTGTTGGATTCAACAACACATTCGGTCAATCCGGCCTAGGCACCCCTGACACGCTTCGCCAATCAAGCGAGCGTCTTGGTTTCCGAACGCACGTCATACCCGCCATGTCATTAGCTGGCGGCGTGGTCTCATCCAGCCGAATCCGTGTCGCGATCACCCAGGGCGACATGCCCTTAGCCCAAACGTTACTTGGCCGCCGCTACACGCTCCAGGGCCATGTCAGCTCCTCTGGCGTCCTTAGCGTATCTGACCGCTTAGTTATCCCCGCGGCTGGTTCTTACAGCGTATCCCTTGACGGGATGGAGTTCACTATCAAGCTGATCCCGCCGCGTCTTGGCCCGCCGGGGCCTCCGACCGACGCGGTAGTACCTGTCGGTCGGATACTGCCCAGCGCGAACCAGCGTATTCCTATCGGAATAAAGCAGGTAGGATTCGTCAGTCGCGCTCTTGCCCGCACGGGGATGTAATTATTCGCAAAACGCTATCCATCATCCCCCCGCCCGACACGGTCACCCTAATCTCCCCCGCCGTCGCGGGCGCCCGAACCGCTATTAACGCCAGCCCGTTCCACACGCGGCGCTTCCCATTCCCGTAGTTCTCATCGACGCATGGGTTACCCGACCCGAACCCGGCCAGCTTTCCGCCCTCCACGTCGGCGGACAGCTCGACCGTATCCGTCGGCACGGTCGCCCCGTCCTTATCTACCACTCGAACCTTTATGAAGCACAAATCAATGCCATCCGCGCTGATCTCATTCCTGTCAGCCGCCAACTCAATCCTCGCCGGAGCCCCCGCAGTCCTCAACTCCGTCCTTGCCGCAACCACGCCGTCCCGCCACGCTATCGCCTCCAACACGCCGGGCTGATACTCCAACGTGAAGTTTGCCTTCAACTTCTTCACATCCGCCTTACCCAGGCTCTTACCGTTCAGCGCGAACTCGACCTCGTCGCAGTCCGCGTAGGCCTGAACGTCGATCGGCCTACCGACCCAATCCGGCCATGTCCAGCTCTGGCAAACGTCGTCCCACTGCCAGCCCAGCCCGTAATCGGTCGTGCCGGCATACCGCGGCGGTTTCGCGAACAGGCTCACGCCGCGATCCAATCCCCACATTACCTTACGGTAATAGGACTGCGGGCGGCGGTTGCCATCCAGGTCCAAGTCGCCCTGATAGCAGCTAAGCCACGGCCAGGGACCCAGCATGCCGTCTTTGAGATCCTTCACGCCGCGCATCACGCGTCCCGCTCCGGCCTCGCCCAGGTTGTCGTACGCGGTCCAGATGAAGTCGCCGATCACGTTCGGGCTATCCAACATCGCGTGGTAGTAGTCGTAGGTGTTGCTGGCGTGGGTCTCGGTGGCGATGACCACGCGCTCTGGGAACTTCTCCGCGTCTAACTTATAACGTTTATATAGATAGTTATAACCAACAACATCCAACGCGTCCGAACTCGCCTTCGAGATCTCCGCGAACACATCCTCGCCGTCGACGAATCCATCCATCATCGCGAAGCTCAGCCGGCTCGACATGAACGCGTGGACCTCCTCGGCCGACGCGTCCTGATTTTCCAGAATCCGGTCAATGTCGAAACTTGAATCAGGTCGAAATCCGGCGGTTTTTGACGGGCTTTCCTTGGTCCTCGCGGAGCGTATCCACCCGAAGAACGCGGCGGTAACGGGCCGCGTCGCGTCCAGCGATCGGACTAGCCCGGCCTGCCGCCGCGCCCACTCGGGTCCGTCGCTGACGCCGCCCAGCTCGATCACCTCATTCCCGATCGACCAGCAGAACACGCTGGGGTGATTCCGGTCGCGCCGTACCATCGCCTCGGTGTCGCGCTCCCACCAGTCGCGGAAGTACAGGTGATAATCCTGGTCATTCTTGCCAAGAACCCAGCAGTCGAATGTTTCATCCAGCACATACATGCCCAGACGGTCGCACGCGTCCAGCATCGCGGACGACGGCGGGTTGTGGGCACAGCGTATCGCGTTGTAGCCCTGTTCCTTCAACAGTTGTATCTTCCGCTCCTCAGCCCTCGGGTACGCCGCCGCTCCTAACAACGTGTTATCGTGGTGGATACAGCCGCCGCGAAGTTTCACCGGCGCGCCGTTAACACGCATTCCATTCTTCGCGTCGATCTCGATCGACCTGACGCCGATCCGCGCGTGATGCTCATCAATGCCCTGATCTGTCTCAATTCCAACAATTAGATCGGTGAGATTTGGCGATTCCGCCGACCACAACTGTGGATTAGTAATATTGACGGTGAACTCAACGCGATAGCGCGACGTCGGCGGCAGGTCAACCCGCTCGGAAATCGTCTGGCCGCCGACCTCAACATAAGCCCTGCCGCTCACCGGACTATCCAGCGAGTTAGTAATATAAGCCTCGACGCGCACCGCCGCCGACCGCTCCGACGCTTCCAACGTATAGGCGAACACGTCCCACGGCTCGACGCGCGTCGGATTGCCCAGCCAAACGCTGACCTCTCGGTACAGCCCGCCGCCCGAATACCACCGCGAGTTGGGCTGAACACACCGGGTGGTGATCTCCAGCTCGTTGGCCTCGCCGGGGATCAGCGCGTCCGTCACGTTCAGCTGCCACGGCGAGTAGCCGTATGGGTGGACGCCCAGCGACTGCCCGTTGAGCCTGACCTCCGCGTTCATGTACGCTCCGTCGATGTCCAGCAGCGCGTGGCGGCCGGACCAATCCGCCGGAACGTCGATGGATTTTGTGTAAACGGCGCGCCCGCCTGTAAAAAATCCGCACGCTGCGCCAGAAACCGCGTCCGGAACGCGCGGCAGGTTCAGGATGAAATCGTCGGGCAGGTCTACCGGAACGGGATCGCCCTTGGGTTGATTCAGCTTGCGCGTCCAGTTGAGGCTCAATGGAATCTTCTTCACGCGTCTACCGCCTTCCCGCAGTATTCTTTGAGGAGTTTCACATAGGTTAAGTATTGTTCCAGCGTCACGCCCGGCGGGGTCTGGTGATCCACGCTGGGCAGGAACCCGCCCTGGCGCATGACGGGCAGCAGCCGCTCGAACTCGCCGCGCATCGCGGATTCGCCATGCGGCATAACCATTTTATCAAAGTGGCCGATGAACAGGCAGCGCGGGTGCCGCTCCCGCAGTTTCAGCAGGTCTACCCCAGCCTGCCGCTCCAGCGGGAGAATCCCCTCGATGCCCGCCCGCTCGAACCACGGCAGCGCCTGGGTTATGTCGCCGTCCGAGTCGATGAGAACGCGGACGCCGCGCCGCTTCAGCTCCGGTATCACCATCCGGTAGTAGGGCAGCATGAACTCGTCGAACATCTCCTCTGACAACATCGGCCCGTTGTTGTAGCTCATGTCCTCGCCGAACGTCATGAAATCCGGCGTGACCACCTCGCACAGCCGCTCGATAACATGGAGATGGAAGTCGGCCAGGTCCGCGCAGATCCGGTGGTAAAGCCCCGGCTGGTCGTAGAACGAGAACAGGTGCCGCTCGATCCCCAGCAGAGAGCGCGGCCACCAGAAGAACCCGTCCACCGTAAACCAGGTGATGTCGCCGCGGTTCCGCGCGTACCGCAGCGCGTCCAGGCGCTCCGGGCTTAGCGAGTCGCGCGGGTAGAGCGTGGGCAGTATCGCCTCATAGCCCGCCTCGTCCTCAATGATCGACGCGCCGTGGCTCATGGCGAGGGGCGTGGCGTCCGTCGTCGCGCGAACCCAATACTGGGCGTGCGTATCCAGGCCGAACTGCCGCTGAAGCGCCTCGCCCCGTCCAAGCGGCGGCTCGTCTGGGATAATCAGCCCCTGTTCCCCCCAATTCCTCAAGGTTTTATCCCACCATGTCGCCCATTCTATGGCGGGTATACGCTCCACTGGCTCGAACGCCATCACGCGGCGGAACAGCTCGCGGCTGGTAAGTCCCGCCGTTTGGCCTGTCGGTATCATACTGGCTCCACCTCGTTCCCTTCGGGGTCGTAGTAGTGTTCCTCGGCGACCTTGCCGTCGCCGCCGTAGCGCCGGGTAAGTCCGGCGTAGCCCGCGTCCAGCATGACGGGCTTGTCGTCCACGCCGAAATACCCGATGGCCACTACGCGCCGCTTGTCGTCGTAATGCCTGTTGACCATCGAGTAGCCCTTGCCGATCATCACGCGCCCGCCCGCCTCGTCGTAGTAGATCTCGCGGATGTTGTTGCCCGCCTCGTCGTAGAGCAGGGCGCGGGCGGCGCAGCCTTCGGCCACTGTCGTGATCTCCATGGCCTCGTCAAAGTAGGTCTCACGGCTGACCTTGCCGATACTGTTATACTCGATGAGCACGGCGCAGCGCCCGTCGGCCTGCGCCAGCGGAGCGCCGTCCGTCCCACGGTACGCGACGAGCAGAGGACGGCTTTCCGCGTCGTACGCGCGGTAAATCTGGGCGTACCCGTCCGGGACGACTACAGGCTTGCCGTCCGCGCCGAAGTAACTCTCCAGCGTGATGTTCCCCGCCGCGTCATACTCGCGCCGCAGCTCCGCGTAGCCGCCGGACAGCGTCTTGGCAGCGCCCGCCGCGTCCCGGTACACCTCGCGGATAACGCGGCGGCCCGCGCCGTACTCGCGCTCGCGCATGGCGTAGCCCTTGGCGATGGTTATCGGCTGGCCGCCGCCGTCCAGGTATGTCTCGCGCGAGACGTTCCCGGCGAAATCGTATTCCAGCGCTATGGCCGTGTAGCCGTCAGGCATCGTCTGGGGCTGACCGTCGGCGTTAAGGTATGTTTCGGTGGATACCAGTCCCTGCGGGGTATACGTCCGTCGAACGGCGGCGTAACCGCCGCTGACCGTGACGGGCTTATCGCCGGAATCCAGATACGCCTCGTACACAACGTTATGGCGCGTGTCGAACTCGCGCAGGACCACGGAGTATTTGCCGGGCAGCACGGCCCGCGAGCCGTCCGTCTTGTAGTAATCGACGCGGATAACGTTGCCCGCCGCGTCGTATGTGTTGGTGAGCGAGGCGTACCCGTCCGCGGTCATGACCGGCTTGTCGTCCGTTGTGTAATACGATTCCTTAACCATCAGGCCATTCTGGTATTCGCGGCGGATGAGCCAGTAGCCCTTGCCGTTCTCCACGCGGCGCGATTCCGCGCTGTAGTGTGATTCGCGAACGACGTTTCCCGCGTCGTCGTAGTCAAAGAAGCGGGCGGTGTAGCCGTCTATGACGACTGGCAGCCCCGCGTCGCTCAGGTAAGCCTCGCCGGTGAGACGGCCCTTGTCGTCATACTGCCGCCTGATGATCGCGTAGCCGCCGACGGTCATTGTCGGCTGCATGGTCTCATCCAGGTAGATTTCCTGGATGTTGTTGCCCGCCTCGTCGTAGACGCGGCTCAGCGCGGAGTACCCGGCCTCCAGCATGGCCGGGGCGTATTCGTCGGTGAGGTAACTCTCGCTCTCGACGAGCCTGTCGTTGTTGTAATACCAGTCGACCATCGCGAAGCCCCAGCGCGTCATGGCCAGGCCGCCCTCCGCGTCGAGATATGACAGGCCGGATACGTTCCCGGCGGGATCGTAGCCGCGCGACAGCCCGGCATACCCCGCCGCCAGCATGACGGGCTGGCCGTCCGCGCCGAAGTAGTATTCCTTTGCCGCGCGGCCTTTCGCGTCATACTGCCACGCGATCCCGGCATACCCGGCCTTCACCGTGACGGGGTTCGACCGCGCGTCGAAGTAGGTTTCGCCCGACGGCCTATCCCCCGCTCCGTAGCTTACGCGCTTCATCGCGTAACCGTCGGATGTCTCGATAGGCTGGCCGTTGGCGTCAAAGTATGATTCCTCCGTAACCAGCTGGCCCGTGTACGAGCGGCGCAGCATGGAGTAACCCTCCGGCAGCGCCGCGAGATTGCCGCCGGCGTCCAGATAACGCTCCTCGACCATGTTCCCCCGCGCGTCGTATACGCGAACGGCCTTCGCGCGGCCGTTCGCCGCGCCGGGCGCGCCGTTCGCGTCAAAGTACGTTTCTTCTATTATATTGTCGGATGAGTCGTATCCGCGCGTTAGGGAGGCGTAACCGCCGACGGACACGGCGGGATTGCCGTCCGCGTCGAAGTAGGCCTCGCTGACGATCCGGTTCGATGAATCGAGCGTACGGTCAACCCGCGCGTATCCTTCCGTTATCATGACCGGCTGGCCGTCCATGCCCAGGTATGTCTCGCTGGCGCGGCTGCCTGTCTCGTCATAGGTTATGGCGATCGCGGCGTAACCCCACGCGGTCGGCTCGGGATAGCCGCTCACGCCAATATATGACTCCTTGACAACCCGCCCCGTTTTGTCGTATTCATACTGTATTTCGGATGATTTCTTGTTGAATGGGATGATTGGATCGCCCGACGCGTCCGTATAGCGCTCGCTGGCGAGGCTCAAGCCCTGGTATGTGTAGTTCGCCTCATGGTAGCCCAGTTTACACAGCGCGGGCTTGCCGTCGACGTCCAGATACAGCTCGCGCGCCAGCAGGTTGGCGTTGGAGCTGGACCAGTACTGTTCCTTCACCGCGTAGCCTTCCTCGTTCAGCGCGGGCTCGCCGTCCGCGCCCAGCCAGCGGGTTTGCCTAAGCGTGTCCTTCTCATACGTATATGTTATCGATGTATAACCGCCGCCCAGCGCGATGGGCTGGCCGTCGGTCCCGAAGAACCCGCGGGAGCTTATTTGATCCTTGCCCAGACTCCTGTACTTGACCTCCGTCCGCGCGTAACCATCCGGACCCATCATCAACGCGCCGTCCACGTCCCTGAACTCCCTGCTGGTCATATGGGTACGGTCGGCGTAGGTCTGCTTCAGCGCGGCGTAACCCAGCTTGGGCACTACGACTGGATCGCCCAACGCGTCGAAGTATTCCGCGCTGAGTATCACGTCGCCCAGGGCGCGGACATACTCCACGTACGCGTATCCGTCCTGGATCATCATGAGAGCGCCGTCCGCGCCGTAGTACGCCTCCTTCGTAACGCGCGAGCGGTCGTCGTACTCGATCCGCTTGACCGCGTACATGCCGCGCGGGATTACCGGACTGCCGTTAACATCGAAGTAGGCGATCTCGACGGGCTTCTCCCTGCCGTTCAGCTTGACGGTATAGTAGCAGAAACCGTCGCCGTTCATTATGGGATTGCCCGCGTCGTCCACCCACGTCTCCTGGACGACCACCTTATTCCTATAGACCTTCTGGGTATCGGCCGCCCGCGCCGCGCCCGCGCACAGGACGCACATGAGCGCGGCAACGATCGTAAAGGCCAGCCTGCCCAGCGCCAGGGCCGCGTGTTTCATAGTAGACCGCTCCTGTCCATACGGGATATCTTGAGATTAATTTTACAGTATCTGGCTAAAAAAGTCAATCCGCTCCGGCAAGGCTTGACAGTTTCCCCGCGCGGGGTATGATAACTATATTGTGAAGCCAGGCGCGCGCCGCGCCGACTGTATGGAGGTACCCGTTATGCCATCATCACCAACCCTGCTGGAACGTTTCCACGCGCTTAAGACGTCCGTGCCCGGCAACCGCGAGAAGGCGCGGTTCGAGTTCACGATGGGCCCAGTGCCCGAGGAACAATACCATGTGACCACCGTGCCCGCGTACATCACCCGGGCGCTGTCTCAGCTTAACTTCGCGCTGAAGCTGAGCGAGGAGGCCGGAGGCCGGCATGACGCGCTGGTCGAGGCGGCCATCGCCATACTGGAGAAGTCGCGCTCGGAATTGGGGATTATCTCCAAACAGGCGGCGCTGGAGGCCGAACAGTCGCTGCTTTCGCTTGAAGGGGCGGCGAAGGAGTATGAGACGCTGTTCGCCTCGCACGCGCACATCGACATGAACTGGATGTGGGGCTGGGAGGAGACCGTCGCGGCGACGCTGGCCACGTTCCGCACGATCCTGCGGCTGATGGACGAATACCCCTCGTTCACGTTCAGCCAGTCGCAGGCCAGCGTTTACGCGATCGTCGAGGAGTACGCCCCCGAACTTATGCCCGCGATCAAGCGGCGGATAGCCGAGGGACGCTGGGAGGTCACCGCCGCCGCGTGGGTCGAGACCGACAAGAACATGCCCGACACCGAATCTCTGGTTAGGCATATTGAGCAGACGCGCAAATACCTTCGGGATAAGTGGGATATCGATCCCGAGTCGCTGAAGGTGGACTTCTCGCCGGACACGTTCGGGCACAGCGCGTTCCTGCCGGAACTGAATTCCTTCGGGCAGGTGCCGTACTATTACCACTGCCGAGGCCACCAGACCAAGAACATACTGTACCGCTGGAAGTCGCCCGCCGGTTCCGAAGTCCTTATGTATATGGAACCATATTGGTACAACAGCGGCGTGAACCCGGACTGCGGGCTTGGCGCGATAGACATATCCAAGATATGCGGCGGGCTTAAGACCAGCCTGATAGTCTACGGCGTGGGCGACCACGGCGGCGGGCCGACACGGTTGGACGTTGAGCGCGTACTGGAGATGCAAAGCTGGCCAATATTCCCAAAGATGACGTTCGGCACGCTGCGAGAGTACTTCCGCAGGGCGGAGGCTGTCCGCGAAAAGCTGCCCGTCGCCGATTATGAGCTTAACACGATATTCGCCGGATGCTACACGACCCAGAGCAGGATCAAGCTGGGCAACCGACGCGCCGAGGCCGCGCTGCTGGACGCCGAGGCCATGCTGGAGGCCGCTCGCGTCCAGGCGAAGCTGCCGGTAACCGATATGGTTCGCGAATCGCTGGACGGGGCGTGGCGGAACGTGTTGTTCACCCACTTCCATGACATATTGACCGGATCATGCGTTCAGTCCAGCCGCGAGCACGCGATGGGGCTTTACCAACACGCGATGGCCGTCGCGCAGTCGAGGCGCGAGGCCGCCGCGCTCGCGCTCAGCGCGGAGATCGACACATCCATGATACCGTTCGACGCGGACAACGCCACGCAGTCCGAAGGCGCTGGAGCGGGGTACGGTATCGACCACTTCGCGGGCGCGCCCAGGCCGGAGCGCGGGCGCGGGAAGGTCCGCGCGTTCCATGTGTTCAACCCGCTGCCCAGGCCGCGTAGCGAGTGCGTGGAGATAACGGTCTGGGACTGGAAGTATGACCTTCGCCGCCTGACCGTGACGGACGAGGCCGGATCGCCGCTGCCGTTCCAGCTGCTTGACAGCGAGCCTGTCCGGTATTGGGATCACCTCTACGTAAGGATTCTGGTAAAGGTTGACGCGCCCGCGCTGGGACACGCGACGGTTGTAATCAGCGAGGGAAAATTATCCGAATATAAGGTTATCCGCTACGAGGGCGACCGCGTCCAACTGCCGCTGGGCGATGTCACGCTGGAGAACGGGCTGCTGCGCGTGGTGGTCAACGGCCAGACGGGTATAGTCACCGGATTCTACGACAAGGTGGCCGGAGCGGAGCGTCTTGACCCCGGAGCGGCGTCCGGGCTGGTATTGATCGACACGGAGGGGGCGACCAGCAACGCGTGGCGGATCGGGCGTTACCTCAACGAATGGTCGCCGGCAGACCGCGACGAGCGGTTAAGCTGCGTCGGCCTGACCGAGAAGGAGGGACCGCTGCGCCACAGCGTCACGATAGAATATAAGGTGTTGAACTCGACGGCGAAGGCGACGCTCTCGCTGGACGAAGGCTCGCCGACGCTTGCGGCGTCGCTTGAGGTCGATTGGAACGAGACCAGCCGCCATCAAACCATATCGCCCGTGCTGGTATGGCGGGCGAACCTGTCCGGCAGGCCCGACGCGATCCGCATGGACGTCCCGGCGGGCAGCGTCGACCGGGGCGAGCAGGCGCAGGACTGGCCCGGGCTGACCCACGCGGCGGCGGTCTACGACGGACACGCGCTGCAGCTGGTATCGGACTGCAAGTACGGATACCGCGCCGACAACGGCGCGTTGGCCATGACGCTGATCAACACGGCCAACAGCCCCGACCCGCATCCGGAGCGCGGCGTTCACCATATCAGGTTGTGGATGGCGGCGGCTGACGCGTCGCCGTCGGCGTTGAAGGCTTTGGCGCAGGGGCTTAACCACAGCCTCAGCTATGTGTCGGCGACGCTGCATGGCGGGACGCTGCCGCCGCGCGGGGAGTCGCTGCGCGTTGACGGGCCGTGCGTTGTGACATCCGTCGGCACGACCGACGGCGGAGCGCTGCGCGTTCGGCTGTACGAGTCGGAGGGCAAGACCGGCGAGGCGATCATCTCCGCGCCCCGGGCGTTCAGCGGCGCGGAGGTTGTTGATTTAAGCGGCAAGGCAATTGGCAATGTTAGTATAACGGATGGCGTGGTTCGCGTCGCGCTTGAGGCGCGGCGGCTGTATGAGGTGAGGGTTAGGTAATGGATGAGGCCCCCTCCGCCGCTGTGGTGGGATTCGCGTCGCCCATCTGTCGCTGCGGTGGGATTTACCCCGCCCGCCCCCCTCTGTCGCTTGAGGGCGACAGAGGGGGCGAGGCAATCCCACAACAGTGGCAGAAGGAGTCTCGCCTTATGATATCAGGAGAACGCGCGTTCCCCCCTGTTGCCGAGGCGGGTCTCACCCCGCCCCTTCTGTCGCCTGAAGGCGATATTCCCCTAAAGGGGCGACAAGAGGTTTGGTACGCCGCTGCCGCGGGTCGCGCACAGCGACAGAGGGGGCCGCGCCTGCTTTCCGCAGACAGCGGAAAGCGCCTCACCGCCACATAATCAAATCCCCGGCATAACGTTCCCGCCGCACACTGGTATATACGCGCCGGTGATGTACCCCGCCAGGTCCGACGCCAGGAACAGCGCGGCGTGCGCGATCTCTATATCCTCGCCGCGCCGCTTCATGGGGATCTTCGCCTCGGCCTCGGGCGGGTGCTCCGTGCCGGCGGCGCGGTCGCGGTCGGAGATCATCCAGCCCGGCGCGATCTGGTTGCATGTTACGCCGCTGAAGCCAATCTCCTTGGCCAGCGTGCGGTATATGCCGTCCATGCCGCGCTTGGCCGCCGCGTACGCTCCGGAATTCGGGTTGCATAGCGCGGCGCACTCCGTGTTGATCCCGATAAACCGTCCGTACCGTTTTTCGACCATATCCGGCACGAACGCCTTCGCCATCAGGACGTTATGCAGCGCGCATGTCTGGAACTGGTCGATGAAATGCTCCAGCGGCTGATCCAGTATGGTCATCCACGGATACTGGCTGACCGCGTTGCATACGACGATCTGCGGCATCCCCAGCGCGGCGGCGACCTTATCGCGCATGGACTCGACGTCCGCCTGTTTGGTCACATCCGCTTGGACGATCACGGCGCGGACGCCGCCGACCTCGGCCTCGGCTTTGAGAGACTGCGCCATCGCCGCGTTCTTCAGGTAATGGATCGCCACGTCCGCGCCGCTCCTGGCGAACTGCCGCGCCATCACGCGCCCCAGGTCGCTGGTCGCCCCGGTTATCAATACTGTCTTACCCTCGAACGTTATGTTCATATACACTAACCCTCCGCGCGTTCACGTTTGAATTCTATCCCTTCCCGTTCAGTTCGGCGGCGGGGTTGGCATATCCTGCCCCGGTATCCAAAGATTGACAGTTCGGCGGCTTGTGTGGTACCTTTCAGGTGTCGAGTTAGTATTCTGGCCAATCCATACATGAAAAGGGGAAACATACCATGGATACCATCCAGGCCATACTCAAGCGCTATTCCTGCCGCGCGTTCACCGACCAGGCGCCGTCGGACGCGGACCTTGAAACCATCGCGCTGGCGGCCGCGGCCAGCCCCAGCGGTATGAACCGGCAAAACTGGCGAATAATCGTCGTAACCAACCCGCAGTTGTTAGCCGACATGGAGGCCGAGGGCATGAAGAACCTCGCCGCGCTCCCGGATAAGGGCGCGTACGACAGGATTATGTCGCGCGGCGGCAAGCTGTATTACAGCGCTCCAAGCATGATCGTCGTGCCGATTAAGCAGGGCGAGCCAGGCGGCGGCGAAGCCCTCGACTGCGGGATCGTATCGGAGAATATCGCGATCGCGGCAGCGGGTCTGGGTATCAACAGCCTGATATGCGGGATGGCGGCGTTCTCGTTCAGCGGCGCGCGGGGTGAGGAGTTCAAGCGGCGGCTGGGGTTCCCGGAGGATTATGGGATTGGGATCGCGGTGCTGCTGGGTTACGCGGCGCGGCCGGGCGGCAAGCCCCACGAACCGGATCTATCCAAAATCACCTATATCAAGTAAGATGGTATAACAAAACGCCCGGCGAGGCGCGGCATGCTCCACCGGGCGATTCCCCATATTATTCATATGCTAACTGACGCACATATCTCCGGTCACAGCGTATAATAACTGGACTTTATGGCGGTTATGGGGCATAATGAATTTATGAGGTGATGCGAATGGAGGCGGGACCGCCCGTGGACATTATGAACACGCTGCTGAGGATCGCCGTGGCGGTGCTTGCCAGCGGGGTGATCGGGTTCGAGCGCGAGTACCACAACCGCCCCGCCGGGCTGCGCACCCATATCCTGGTAGGGCTGGGCGCGGCGATGGTCGCGCTGATGGAGTCGTTCAACCAGAAACAGATAGCGCAGCTGGGCGCGGAGGCGGGCGCGGTGAACGTATCCGTCGGGCGTATGACCGCGCAGGTGATCAGCGGGATAGGCTTCCTGGGCGCGGGAACGATCCTGGTGCACCGGCACAGCATAACGGGCCTGACAACGGCGGCCTCGCTGTGGAACGCGGCGTGCCTGGGCATCGCGGCGGGTTACGGTTACCTGACGGTATGCATCGTCGGCGCGGGGTCAACGCTGATGGCGCTGACGCTCATCCGGCGGATGCTCCCGCTGAAGGAGGAACGACGCATAGAGATATCCTGCGCGGGTTCCGCCAATACCGACCGCGTCGGCGCGGCTGATCCGTTGAAACAGCTCATACAGACGCACAAGCTACGGCTCAACAGCGTCAACCTGACCGCGCTGCGCTCGAGCGAGTCGATCATCCGCACGTATACCTATTCGCTGGATTTCCCCACGGGATTCGACTTCACCGCGTTCTTCGAAAGGATACTGGAGCTGCCGGACGTTTCCAGCGTCAGGATGATCGACGACTGACGGCCGCGCTCTCCGCATCCGCGGCGGGATTCGCTTAGCCCCCTCTGCCCCCGCGGGGGCATCTCCTTCCATGGGGGCAACAAAGGGGGGAGGCGGCTCGCCGTGAGTCGTCCGTTCCAATCCCCTTGTCGTCCCCTGGGGGAAGATGTCGCCGCAACGACAGAGGGGGATCCCCCACCCACTGCAACGACATAAAGGCTCGCGCCCCTCACGCCACATGAGGTATAGGAAGCGGCGCAACCCCGCCGCGCAGCAACAAAAAAGGGAGGCGACGCCTTGCGTCGCCCCCTTGCCGCCGTCTCTTTTAGTACATCCCGCCCATGCCGCCGACCGGGGCCGCTGGCGGGGGATTCTTCTCGGGCAGGTCGGTGACGAGCGACTCGGTGGTCAGCACCATCGCCGCTATCGACGCCGCGTTCTGCAACGCGCTGCGGGTCACCTTCGTCGGGTCCATAAGCCCGCGCTCTTCCATGTCGGTGTAGTCGCCCTTGAGCACGTCGTAGCCGTAGCCGACCTTGCCGGAGCGCTTGATCCCGTCCACGATGACCGATCCATCTATGCCCGCGTTCAGCGCGATCTGGCGCACGGGTTCCTCCAGGCTGCGGATGATGATCGTCACGCCCGTCTTCTCGTCGCCGTCCGTGCTGGACAGCAGCTTCGCGACCTCGGGGATCGCGTTAAGCAGCGCGACGCCGCCGCCGGGCACGATGCCTTCCTCGACCGCCGCGCGCGTGGCGGCCAGCGCGTCCTCGATGCGAAGCTTGCGCTCCTTCATCTCGACCTCGGTCGCCGCGCCTACCGATATCACCGCCACGCCGCCGGCCAGCTTAGCCAGGCGTTCCTGCAGCTTCTCGCGGTCGTAGTCGCTGGTGGTATCCTCAATCTGGCTGCGCAGGCTGTTGATGCGCGCCTTGATCTCGGAGGCCTCGCCCGCGCCCTCGACGATCGTGGTGTTCTCCTTGTCGATCTTGACCTGCCTCGCGCTGCCCAGCATATCAAGCCGCGCTTCCTTCAGGTCAAGCCCCAGCTCCTCGGTGATGACCTGGCCGCCGGTCAGTATGGCTATATCCTTGAGCATCTCCTTGCGGCGGTCGCCGAACCCAGGCGCCTTGACCGCGACGCACGTGAACGTGCCGCGCAGCTTGTTGAGGATCAGCGTGGCCAGCGCCTCGCCCTCGATGTCCTCGGCTATGATCAGCAGCTTCTTGCCGGACTGCACTACCTGCTCCAGCACTGGCAGCACTTCCTGGATGTTGCTGATCTTCTTGTCGGTGATGAGGATCAGCGGGTCATCCAGCGTGGCTTCCATCTTGTCGGTGTCGGTGACCATGTAGCTGGACGCGTAGCCGCGGTCAAACTGCATGCCCTCGACCAGCTTCAGCTCAGTCTTCATCGTCTTGGATTCCTCAACGGTGATGACGCCGTCGTTGCCGACCTTCTCCATCGCCTCGGATACCAACTCGCCTATGGCCGGGTCGTTCGCGGAGATCGACGCCACCTGCGCGACTGCCTTCTTGCCCTGGATGGGCTTGCTGATGACCTTGAGGGACTCGACGGCCTTATCGGTCGCGGCCTCGATGCCGTGCTTGAGGATCATCGGGTTTGCCCCGGCCGCGAGGTTCTTCAGGCCCTCGCGGACGATGGCCTGCGCCAGCAGCGTGGCGGTGGTGGTGCCGTCGCCGGCGACGTCGTTGGTCTTGGTCGCGACTTCCTTGACCAGCTGGGCGCCCATGTTCTCAAAGGGGTCTTCCAGCTCGATCTCCTTGGCGATGGTCACACCGTCGTTGGTGATCAGCGGCGAGCCGAACTTCTTATCCAGCACGACGTTGCGGCCTTTGGGTCCCAGGGTTATGCGGACGGTATCCGCCAAAGCGTTGACGCCGCGTTCCAGCGACTTGCGGGCGTCCTCACCGTACCTGATCTGCTTTGCCATTATTATCTCCTCCTATTCGTTCTATCGCCCGTATTACTCGACGACGGCCAGTATGTCGCCCTGGCGGACAATGATCAGTTCCTGCTCGTCGATCTTGACCTCGGTGCCCGCGTACTTGGAATAGATTACCTTTTCGCCGGGCTTGACGTGCATGGTGATCTCCTTGCCGTCGACGTTACCGCCGGGGCCGACCGCCAGCACTTCCGCCATCTGCGGCTTTTCCTTAGCTGATCCGGCCAGCAGGATGCCGCTCTTGGTGGTCTCGCCCGCCTCGATGTTCTTGATCACTACCCGGTCGCCCAAAGGCTTCACGTTCATGATGCGCCCCTCCTACGTTGTATTTGTTAATATTTGCCCGAACGCTCGCGCGTCCAGGATGTTCGTGGTTCCTGTTGTTAGCACTCGCCGCCGTTGAGTGCTAACAACCATAGCGCAGTATACACGCAAATCGGACGAATCGCAAGCGGCAATATCTAGGATATTTGGTTGATTATAGGCGATAACGCGGGATTGCTTACAATTGCTCGTCCAAGCTGGGTCGTTCGGCGTTTTTCGTTAATTATGGGAGGGTTCTGCCAGCGCCGCGTCGGCGGAGGCGCCCCGCCTCCAAATTATATTGAGTTAGTATGAACAATCGGTGAACTTTTCGGTATACCGCCTCGGCGACATTGCGCCGGAACGCCAAGTCAGGTTATAATACCATGTTTGGCAAGCGAAAATTATAAGGCGGTGTGTATTGACGATGAACCTCCTGACCGGAAAACTGTGGACGCTCCTGGACGCGGTGAACGAGGCCGCTCCCGCCGTGACCGACGCGGCCCTAGACCCCGCGGCGCCAGCCGAGGCTGAAGCCGTCGCCGAAGCCGCGAGCCCGCTGGCGATGGTGATCCAGGTCGTGCCGTTCCTGCTGATCGGCGTTGTGCTGTACTTCATGATGATAAGGCCGCAGCGCAAGAAGGATAAGCAGGTTAAGGACATGCTCTCTAACCTGAAGGTCGGCGACCGCGTCACCACGATCGGCGGCATGCACGGCACCGTCACCGGGATCAGGGACGACAACCTGGTCGTCGCGGTGGGACCGGGCAAGGATAAAAACGAGATGGTCTTCGCGCGTTGGGGCATCCGCAGCGTGGACGAGGTTTCCATATCCAACGACGCCGAGACGCTGGTATGATATAAATAGGAGGGGATCGCGATGCTCAAGGGCGTGTCGCCGCTGATTCCGCCTGAATTGCTGAAGATCCTGGCCGAGATGGGCCACGGCGACGAGATCGCGCTGGGCGACGGGAACTTCCCCGGCGCGTCAACGGCCAGGCGGCTCGTCCGGTGCGACGGCCAGGCTGTGCCGCCGCTGCTGGACGCCATCCTGCGGTTGCTGCCGCTGGATACATACGTCGACGCCCCGGTCGCGCTGATGGCAGTCGTGCCGGGCGATCCGGTCGGCGACAGCCCCGCCATATGGTCCGACTACCGCGCGATAATCGAGCGCCACGCGCCCGGAACGCGGATCGAGACCGTCGAGCGCTTCGCGTTTTATGAACGCGCAAGGAAGGCTTACGCCATCGCGCAAACCGGCGAAACCGCGCTCTACGCGAACGTGATACTTAAAAAAGGCGTGGTTAAGGCTTGACTGCATACGCGTCAAGAGGTATAATGTAAAGCGAAGGGCGGTCTGGGATCGCCCATAATGTTTTGAGGAGGCGGTCAACATGCACTTGTATATGAGGCGCGTCGCGATAATCGCCGCGCTGCTCCTGGTTGTTTGCGTGTCCGGCGTTAACGCGGACTTCGCCCCTGTGCCGAAGGACCAGTTGAAGGTCGGCTTCGTGTACATCGGCGACGTGAGCGACAAGGGCTATACCTACGCGCATCACCAGGGCACGCTTGCCATGCAAGCCGCTCTGGGGCTTGATGACGCGCAGGTGTTGTACAAGACCAACATTTCCGAGGACGCGGCCTGCGAGAACGCCATCCTGGAGTTGATCGAGCAGGGCTGCCAGATCATATTCACCACGTCTTACGGTTTTATGGATTATACTGAGGCGCTGGCTGCCGAGTACCCGGATGTCATATTCAGCCACTGCTCTGGATTTAAGTCTAATGATACAAACTTCAATAATTATTTTGGGCGCATTTACCAGCCGCGCTACCTCAGCGGCATCGCCGCCGGGCTGAAGACCCAGACGGGCAAGATCGGCTACGTCGGCGCGTTCAGCAATCCGGAAGTGGATGGCGGCGCGAACGCGTTCACGCTGGGCGCGCGCTCCGTCAACCCGGAGGCCGAGGTATACATCAAGTACACCAGCACGTGGTATGACCCGACCGTCGAGCGTCAGGCCGCTGAAGCCCTGCTGGACCTGGGCTGCGACGTGATAGCCCAGCACCAGGATACGTCCATGCCCCAGATCGCCGCGCAGGAGCGGGGCGTGTGGGGTGTCGGCTATAACGCGGACATGTCCGAGGACGCGCCGGACGCGGAACTGTGCTCGCCCATCTGGAATTGGGGCGTTTACGTGACCGCGGCCGTCCAGTCCGTGATCGACGGGACATGGAAGCCGGAAAACTCTTTCCTAGGCATGAAGGAGGGCTTGGTCGCGCTCTCGCCGCTCACCGCCAACAACGATCCCCAGGCGCAGGCGTTGATCGACGAGGCGTCCGCGAAGATCCTCTCCGGCGAGTTCGACGTTTTCGACGGCGAGATCAAGGACAACACAGGCGAGGTTCGCGTAGAGTCCGGACAGCGGCTGACCGACGCGGAGATCACCTCTATCACCTGGCTGGTCGAAGGCCTCACCGTGAAATGACAACCGGCAGCGCAGCCGACGCGAACGGACTTCCGACGGAGTCCGTTCGCCATTTTCCGGAAGGATCGGCAAGCCCCGCGCTCGAGCTGAAACGCCTGACCAAGACGTTTGGTTCGCTTACCGCGTGCGACGCGATCGATATCACTCTGTACCGGGGCGAGATACTCACGCTGCTGGGCGAGAACGGCTCGGGCAAGACCACGCTGATGAACATGATAACCGGGCTGTATCGACCGGACAGCGGCGCGATGTTCGTGCGCGGCAAGCGCGAGGACATCCGTACCCCGAGTGACGCGCGGCGCCTGGGCATCGGCATGATCCACCAGCATTTCAAGCTGGTCGAGCCGTTCACCGCGCAGGAGAATATCCTGCTGGGGCTTCCGCGCTCACGCGGCCAGTCTCCCGCGCGGCTTCGCGCGGACATCGGGGCGCTAAGCGGGCGCTACGGACTGGGCGTGGAGCTTGACCGCCGCGTCAGCGGTATGTCCGTCTCGCAGAAGCAGACCGTCGAGATACTCAAGGTGCTCTACCGGGGCGCGGACGTACTGATACTGGACGAGCCGACGGCAGTGCTCACCCCGCAGGAGGCTGACCGGCTGTTCGGCATACTCCGGCGGATGCGCGATAATGGCGCGGCCATCATCATGATAACCCATAAGCTCAGCGAGGTGATGGCGCTGTCAGACCGCGTAGCCGTACTGCGGCAGGGCCGCCGCGCCGCGACCGTGCGCAAGGACGAGACCACGCCCGAACAGTTGACCGAGTTCATGGTCGGGCAGAAGGTAACGCTTAACATCGAGCGTCCGGCGACCGTGAGGAAGCCGCTGCTGTCCGTAAAAAACCTGACGGTCAGGGACGCGGACGGCGCGACGAGGCTGTCAGGCGTGTCGTTCGGCCTGGAGTCGGGCGAGATACTGGGCGTGGCGGGCGTGGCGGGCAGCGGACAGAAGCAGCTTTGCGAGGCGATCGCGGGGTTGGTTCCCACGGTGTCGGGCGAGATACTCCTGCATGGCCGCGACATCGCGGGCCAGTCGCCCCGGAAGATATACGACCAGGGCGTGAGGCTGGGGTTCATCCCGGAGGATAGGTTGGGGATGGGGCTTGTCGGGTCGATGAATATTGTCGACAACCTGCTGCTACGGGATTATCGGCTGCAGCGTGGACCGTTCGTAAGGCGCTCAGGCGCGGCGAAACGCGCGGGCGATCTGGTCCGGCGGCTGTCAATCATCCCGCCGGAACCGCTGAGGCCCGTGAGCCGACTGTCCGGCGGCAACCTGCAGAAGGTGCTGCTGGGCCGTGAGCTGATGGGAAGGCCCGAGCTGTTGGTGACCAGCTACGTAGTGCGCGGGCTGGACGTGCACTCCTCGTACGTGATATACGATTTACTCAACGAGCAGAAGAAGAACGGCGTCGGGGCGCTGTTCGTAGGCGAGGATCTGGACGTCCTGCTGGAATTGTGCGATAGGATTATGGTGCTATGCGGCGGGCGCGTGACCGGGATCGTTGACTCGAAAGCGGCGACGCGTGAGCGGATCGGGCTGCTGATGGCGGGGGGCGAGGTATGACGGCGGCGCGGGGCGAACGATTCCTGACGATACGCATGGCGCAGCGCGAGTCGATGCCCGCGCTCCAGGCCGCCGCGCTGCGGGTGTTGGCGTTGCTGCTCGCTCTGGCGACGGGCGGACTATTCATCCGGCTGATCGGGTTCGATCCGCTTGCGATATACGCGGGAATGCTGCGCGGGGTGTTCGGCACCGCGATAAGTATCCGCGAAACGGTCAAGCTGGCCGCGCCGCTGTGCGTGACCGCGCTGGGGCTGGCCGTAGCGTTCCGGATGCGGTATTGGAATATCGGCGGCGAGGGCCAGATGAGCGTCGGCGCGATAGCCGCGACATATTTCGCGCTTTACCATCAGAATTTGCTCGGGGTCGAGTGGCCGCGCTGGTTGTTGCTGACCGTGATGGCGCTCACCGCGATGGCCGCCGGAGCGTTGTGGGGACTGGTTCCGGCATGGTTCAACGCGCGTTACGGCGCCAACGAGACGTTGTTCACGCTGATGCTCAACTATGTCGCGATGTACGTCATCCAGTTTTTGCGCGAGGGGCCATGGAAGAACCCGCGGGATATGGGTTACCCCAAGATCGCGATGTTCCCGGCGGCGGCGCAGCTTCCTAAGGTTTTGGGAGCGCACGCGGGATGGATCATCGCGCTGGCGTTGGTTGTTTTGGTTAGTTTATATATACGTTATACTAAGCAGGGATTCGAGCTTACCGTAGTGGGCGCGAACCCGAATACCGCGCGTTACGCCGGGATGCCCGTGCGCCGCGTGATCCTGCGCACCGCCGCTATTAGCGCCGCGCTGTGCGCGTTGTCCGGCATGATCAAGGCCTCCGGAGCGGATAGGACGCTGACCGACGGCGTTGCTGGGGGAATCGGTTTCACCGCTATAACGGTATCATGGCTGGCAAACCTGTCCCCGCCAGCGATCGCGGCGGTCGCGTTCCTGTTCGGCATGCTAGAAAAGGGCGCGGGGTACGTTCAGTCCACATACCGCGTGTCAGCGTCGGCGGCGGACGTGCTGCAGGGCGTGATACTGTTCTTCGTGCTGGGCAGCGAGTTCTTTACGCGTTACCGCATCATAATAGGAAGGACTTGCGCCGATGAGCGATCCGCTTAGCCGCCAGATAGTAAGCGTGATTAACGCGGCGGTGTTGGCCGGGGTGCCGCTGCTGCTGGGCACGACGGGCGAGATCATCACAGAGAAGGGCGGACACCTGAACCTGGGCGTTGAGGGGTTGATGTATATCGGCGCGGCGTTCGGGTTTGTAGCGGGGTATTATAGCGATAGCGCCGCGCTTGCGCTGGCGTGCGCGTTCGTGGGTGGAATGCTGGGCAGTTTGGTTTACGCGTTCCTGACTGTAACGTTGAGGGCGAACCAGAATGTCACCGGTTTGACGTTGACGGTTTTTGGTACGGGGTTTGCCAATTACGTTGGGGACGCGTTGATTAACTCGACAGCGGCTAAGGCGGTGTCGCTATCAGCGCGGGTTAAGGCAGCGTTTGGACCGGTGGACCTACCGGGGCTGAGTGGGCTGCCAGTGGTAGGTAAGCTGTTGTTTCAGTATAATATGTTTGTGTATTTGGCTGTTGGGGTTGCGGCTGTAGCGGGGATTTACCTGAATCGGACACGGGTAGGGTTGAATCTAAGAGCGATCGGTGAGAATCCAGCGGCTGCGGACGCTATGGGCGTGCGGGTGACGCGTTATAAATATATTAATATTATGTTTGGCGGGGGGATCTGTGCGCTAGGTGGCGCGTATATCGCGATTGTGACGTGCGGCGGGGTGTGGATCCATAACTGCGTCAGCGGGCAAGGATGGATCGCTGTTGCGCTGGTGATATTCGCTGGGTGGAGTCCGTATCGGGCATTGGTGGGGTCGCTGGTGTTCGGAGGGTTAAGCGTGGTTAGGTTTTACCTGCCGGGAGGACGTGTGCCGACGGCGTTGCTGTCGATGCTGCCGTTTGTAGTGACGTGCGTGGTGTTGGTGGCGGCGTCGGTCAGACCGTCGAGCGGCGGCAGCCAGCCAGCAGCGTGCGGGGTTAACTATTACCGTGAGGAACGCTAGGCAAGCGCCACTTGGAGGAACAACCTACCCTGGCCACGAGGGTCCAGCGTCACGCTGGTCAGGTGGTCAAGGGGGGTGAAACCCCCTTGCGGGGTGTGGGGCAGAGCCCCACGTCCCCCGGTCGAAACCAACAAACCTCAGCCCCGCAGGGCATAAATAAACCTTATGGGCTTCGCCCTTTACGGGGTTGACGTGAGGTTGGGTGCGCTGGGGCGCTGCCCCAGACCCCGCAAGGGGGTTTCACCCCCCTTGACCCCCTGACCAGCGTGACGCTGGACCCTCGTGGCCAGGGTA
>JAISWI010000002.1 GCA_031270865.1 Oscillospiraceae bacterium | reverse complement strand
ATGATCGTGCTGAACCTCATTCTACCACTCGCTTCCTGTCAGGGATCGACAGCTCGATCACCGCGCCCGCGTCGTTGTACAGCTTCATGGGTATGCGCTTGCCGCTGAAGTACGACAGGATCATGCCGTATTACATCGTTAAGAATTGATGAGGGATCTGGACGAATCGCTTGTGCATAAATCCCGGGTGATAAGGGCGAAGCAATAATAATCAAAGCGATATCGGAACGCGCTAGTGCCATGTGTACTTATTGTGGTGTGTAATCTAAGAGAGCGCGTTTGCTGTATAAGCGGATGCTGAAAGACTTGCCGATATTCAGCAAGAAGGCGCATATCGAGCTAGTGGTAAGGACGTTCAAGTGCGGCAATCCCGAATGAGCGCAAAGACGTTCGCGGAGCATTTTTATTTTTTCGAAGCAAGTGCGGTAGTCACAAAGCGTCTCAGAGTAAAGATTCTCCACAATTGGGTCTAATACTGCGTAAGTTCATCAAAGATTAATATTTTTATGTCGCTCATATGCGCGCGATATTGCCACCCGCTGTTTCTCTCCACCGGACAGAATAACGCCGTCATTTTTACATTTCTTGGCAGATATTGCTCCAACCCATTTTTCAACCGACTAATTAGTTTTCTATCGCTGACTATTTTAGCCGTTTACATGATTTTATCAATGCTATTCACATTTTTAATATCCATAAACCCAACATTTTTGCACAGGCTTGCGTGGAAGATAATAAAATCTAAAAAACACGCTGATTCTTTGAACGAGAGCATGGCTTGTTCCAGGTTAGCTCTTTTACGTTTGCTCCCCACTGGTCCACGGAAAATGTCCGCGCTCTAATCTCTTGAAGTATATCTATAACCCGTTCTCGTCCCACTCGAGGTTCTTTATCTGGCCCCGGCTCTTGTTGCAGGGCTTACCACAGTTCATTGCAAGATGATACGCCTGGCTGTCATACTGCCGGAATACGAAACAGCGTGGAGCGTGTACGGCATCGGTATGATACTGGCGGCGCGGCTTATTGAGGTTATTGGTGATACTGTGTATTTTTTAATATTATTTTGTCGATTTTACCACAATCGATCCTGTTGTAAATAAATCCGGCAAACACCATCCAAAGAGCAATCCTTCATCAAAGCGCGGCTCATTATGTTTAAGTAAGACGCTATTCCAAGTGATCTGCGCCTGCCTGAGATGTTCGCCCTGTGATTAACCTGTCTATCAGTTCCTCGAGCGCAAACACGCGGAAGGTAAGCCTTAGTAGGTTTGCATGCTCATCGCCGCCAACAAGTTCCCCTGTATCTAGTATTAAGTAGTGTTTTTTACCTCCAACCCGCTTTGTTTTACCCATTTATTTCTATACCCTTTCCTCGATTTTAGGCCCTGATTTTTATTTTCAAGATTTCCAATTTGCTTATAACAACATAAGGCCGCTACCCACCCTGCCAATCCTTGACACGCGGTGACAACGGTGATATAATATATTTAATAGATGGATTGGGCGCGTTGATGGCTGATCTGCCCTGCGTTTTATATAGGTACAAGTGTCCGTAGGGAAGTAAAGGATTCCGAGGCATGATCCGCGATTGTCGGGATCCGCCGCCTTGGCTGACGCATACGGTTTCCCGTTAAAACGCCGATGATATCTCGGAGGGCGTAGCTATGCCTGAAACAGGCCGCAAGTATGGATGCGCATTCTGTAAAAGCGGCCTGGAAGACACTGTCGCCAAGCAGATGGGCTTGCTGGATAAGACACTTGCCGCGTACAGCGTCTACCAGATGAAACACAAAAGCTCGAACGGGAAGCGTTCGTTTACTAAGACGCGTGTTTTCCCTGGATACGTATTTTTTGAGGCGGCTGACAGCTGCCCCATTGGGTTATTGCGGAATATCCCGGCGCTGATCCGTGTTCTCACTCGCGGCGATGGCGAGTGGCAGCTTGAAGGCAAGGATAAATTATACGCACGGTGGATCATTGAACACCAAGGAATAATCGGTGTGTCCGAATGCGTGCGCGTCGGTGACAAATTGGTGTTTATATCGGGTTATCTGAAGGATTATGAGCCATTCATCCTGAAGATTGATAAACATAACCGTAACTGTTACGTTGCGTTGGTGTTCAGCAACGTAAGTTATAACATTTGGGCGCCATTTGTATTTACGGATGAATACCCGAAGCCGCCTGTATAGCGGTTTCATCCGATGATGAAGCTATGTGACTATAATCTATAAACGAAAGCTGGTGAGCGCAGACAAATGTCACCTGAAATGCTGTATAACGTAACCAGTGCCGTAAAGGCCGAACTGGAAACAACTGTCCAGCGCGACAGCAAGGTTTCCATCGCCGCCGCCAGTTTTTCAATATACGCGTATGAATCCCTGCCAGGCAGCTGGAAGGTGTTCATTCGTTGCGTTTCCTGTTCACTTCGCCCGCGTTCACGGCTGATAAGCCGAATCGGTAGCGGCGTGAGTTCTATATACCACGCCTTGACCGCGAGTGGAGTCTTTACGGCACCGGGTTCGAGGATAAACTGCGCAACGAGCTGACGCAGAAGGCTATTGCCCGGGAGTGTGCTGACTGGATACTCCGCAAGGCGAAGCTCCGCTCCAACACCACGGATGAGCGGATCAACGGCTTCATCCACGTACAACAGGCCGACGACGACTGCGTTTACCAACCGGTCTATAGAGGAAACTTCCTTTAATGGATAGATTGGACAAACTGGAGATGCGCAGCCCCAGCCTGGCGGACGCCAACTATGAAACCTTAGCCCGCCTGCTCCCTAACTGCGCGAGCGAGACCGTTGACGAAAGCGGCGCGGCACTACGCGCGATCGACGCGGACGCGCTGGCGCAGGAGATTAACACGCGCGTAGTGTCCGGGCATGAGGAGCTTTACCAGTTCACATGGCCGGACAAACGCAAGGCGGTGTTGTTGGCCAACGCGCCTATCGCGGCGTTGCGTCCGTGCCGCGAGGAGAGCGTGGACTTCGACAACACGGGTAACCCGTACATCGAGGGAGACAACCTGGATGTGTTGATGTTGCTTAGGGAAACTTACCTTATCAGGGTAAAGATGCTTTATATTGAAATAATAAGGTCGAGATTGATACAATCTAACTTTGCATCTGGTCGGCAGTTTAAGAGAGGTGAAAAACCGCCAGAGGAGTGCAAATCAAAAAGCTCCATAAATACAGGAATCTCACGGAAACAAATATAATCGCCACCGTGATATACTTAGGTCTTAATGAATGAAGCGCTCGATAAGCTTAATGCAACTCTGACATTAGCCGATGAAATCAATTAATTATTCATTGAAAGGTTAGTTAATAAAAAGGAGAAATCCGCACTATGAAAATCCTAATAATCTCAATGCCATATACAGGCCACATCACACCGACTTTTAACCTCACAAAAGCTCTATTAGAACTTGATAGTAGTGTTGACTACTTAACTTCGGAAAATTGGCGTGATATTGTCGAAAAAATAGGGGCTGGGCATATCGCGTATAGCGATAGCGATAGCCTTCAAATAACTGATATTTACAACGAAGTGTATAATAAAGCGCTTGGAATCGGTAACAGATATGATGCCATTATTTACGATGAATTGTTTTTTCTCGGCAAGAGATTATGCGAAAAGCTTGAAATTCCAGCGATTCGCTATTTTCCATGTATTGCTATCAATAGAAACCTAATGCGGGTGATGACCCACGGACACGGCTTTATGGGGATTTTTCGCTTTGCTATTGTCCGAAAGATGTGGACTAAGAAGATTTGTCGACCGCTGAAACTGAAAATTTCGGACTGGACTGTAGAGGTGACGGATAATCCTCCTGACCGCAATATCGTATTTGTTCCGGAATGGTTTCAACCTGAATTAGAATCTTTCCCGTCTGACGAATACAAGTTTGTGGGAACCTCAGTTTACAAGGATAGCTATGCGGATATCGAGATTGAAAAGAGCAATTTGCCGCTCATATATATGGCTCTTGGTACGATTGATAATAATAAAGCCAATTTATATAATCAGTGCTTGGAAATGTTTGCAGGCAAGGAAGCTCGGTTAATACTTGCAGTTGGAGATAAAATCGACATTGGTACGCTTGGTGAAATACCATCAAATTGTACAGTTTATGAATATGCGCCGCAAAAGGAAATTCTGGAAAAATCAGATTTATTCATTACACACGGCGGCATGAACAGTATTGCGGAATCCATTCAATTCGGTGTGCCTATGCTTGTAGCGCCAATGTCTAACGACCAGCCAATAAATGCAAAGCAGATTCAAAGACTTGGTATTGGGCGCGAAATAGATATTTTAACACTATCAGCCGATGAGCTATGGTCGAATATCATTTCGGTAACATCCGATAGTATGATGAAGCAAAATATCCGACGATATCAACTACAGGCAAGTAAAAACGATGGTGGTCGTATAGCCGCCACATATGTGCTTGAGGAAAAATAAATTAAAAGGTTGCTTAAGCCTTTATCTAAGTGCCGTTCTTGAAGGTGAACCGTGCGCCGTTTTCGCTGTAAACCGTGGCGTAGCCCACGAAGGTGTGCCAAAGCCGCTCGTCAAACTCGGCGAGAAGCCCGTCATGCCTTGCGAGTTCGACGATGAAACTATCAACCGTCTCCCCGCGAGCCTTAGTCTCCGATACGAGGGCGGTGGCTTCCTCAAACCGCGCCTTGGCTTTGTTAAACCGTCCAACGAGGGCTTCGTAGCGTTCTTGGTACTCCAGCATGCGGGAAGGCGCGGACTTCAACGTAGAGCATACCAAAACCAAACGGCTTTAACGCGCGGCAAGCGAAAGTTTGCGAAGGCTATGGACGCTGCGGACGATGTGGTCGTATACGCAAAGTTATCCCAAGACCCGCGCGGGTTCTACATTCCCACGCTTGTCGACGACTACTCGCCGGACTGGGCGATCACGTTCCGCAAAGGTACGGTGAAACACGTCTTCTTCATCGCGGAAACGGAGGGCGCCATGGATTTCACGCAATTACGCCTCATCGAGCAGGCAAAGATTGCCTGCGCCAAGAAGCTGTTCAACGAAATCAGCGGCTCCGGAGTAAAATACTACGAGGTGGACGGTTACGATCAGTTGCTCCAGGTTATGGAGACGTTGTAATGAGCGATAATTATAATGCTATACGCATAATAATTTGAGAATAAAGGAGCGCGTATATAGGATCAAGTCAGTTGACAAAACTCCGGCAGTTGACATCAAGGGTCGAAACGTTTCTAGTGTATAAGCCTATAACGATGAATACATAAGACAGTTTCTCTTTCAATAGGATTCAATAGTGAAAGATAGTTATGGATGTTGATATCTTCATATCCACTAAATATCTCAGCGCCTGCCAGCGTATGACACAACAGCCCTGAGCGGCTAGATAAACTAATATAACTCTTTCGAGTCGCTTGCTTTCTTTTTCAAGTCGGCTCAGGGTAATCATATCATTCGCTGGTAGGCGCTGATGGGTTTGACGCGTATGGTAGTGCAGCGCGTTCTGCCGTTACTTACCAGACACCGATTGCACAATAAAGGAAGCCTTATACAGGCTTCCCTCATTATTTCCTTCTACTACGATCATGGCACCTCCGACGGGAATTGAACCCGTGTTGCCGCCTTGAGAGGGCGATGTCCTGACCTCTAGACCACGGAGGCTTGTTATCGCTCAGTAAAGAACATATTTAGTATACCAGCTAATCATCGACTTGTCAACCATAAATTTTCGATTCGATTCGAGAATTGGTATAACCTTTGTAAACATCTCACTCTATACCTTGCCAACCCCAAAACACAGTGATATACTATGAAACACCATGCCTGGCGGCAAAGCGCTATATGTCAAAACAAAGCTAGGAGGTACAACGATTGGTACAATAAGTAGTAAGCCTAACAGTCCAGACATTTCGGGCGACGCCCCGGTTGGGAATGGCGCGTTACCCACTGGCGAGGTAACTAACCAAATTTTATGCATAAGGGCGGGATAAACTATGTGTCATCCCTGTATTCCGGCTTGAAACTAGCTTATGGAAACACTTCAGGAAACGGCTTACCCCGCGATTCACCACGCGCCAGAGCGATATACCATCCTTGTGACGAATCGGACTCATGGCGGCATAGGTTGATCCCATCCGGCCAAGCTCCGCGACTGCGAAGGATTCCAAGGTTGAATGATCATCGCTCATTATACAATTACACCATAGCACGCCAGCAGTTGGCAACTCCTCCGGCATAAATCATTCAACCGACGTTATTTGACTGATAGCCTGACAAGTAGCACGGATGGCGGCGGCAAGTGATGGAAGCCTGGAACCTGCGCGGTAGGCCTGGATGCGCTGTTTCATTCAGACCGGGACTGCCAGCATACCTCACGCGCTTTCCGCAGGGCTCTGGATGAAAGAAGCTTCATCCAGTCATTCTCCCGTAAAGGCACACCTTACGACAATGCGGTGATGGAGTCGTTTTTCAAGCAACTGAAGCCGGAACAAACCAACCGCCGACTGTTTCAAACCAATAGGATCTGGAGCTTTCCACCTTAGAGGATGCCCGGTTCTAGGGCTTCCGTCGTCTGTATTCCGCCAACTCCTTCAAAATGCAAAGCCAGGTAATATTATAGCTCTACATAAATAAAGCGCAATAGGTAAAATAAGGAAGATATATGGAGCAAACGCCATGATCTTGAACCTGGTATCGGCTCTGTTGTTCAGAGCCGATACCTTGACGATAAAAACCTAGTATTGATTACTGAACCAGCCTTATCACATTAGCGTTTATGTATCTGATATGCGTCATTTCCCCTTTGTCATTCATGAACGGTTGATCTATATATTGGTATGAAAATGCCAGCAACGTCCCTAGAATATACCAAAACCGCATATTTTATAATAATTACATCCTTATCGCTAGAGTCGACAGCCAGTGATCTTGCGCGTAATTCGGCATTAGCGGCGGTATCGCGCGACTCGAACTCAAGTCCTTCAGACTTAACATCGCCTTTGAAGCTTGGTGAACTCCACTTCCCCTCATCAAACCAGACGTAGATGTCACCCTGATAGAATCGTAGCGCGAGCGTTCATTCATCTGAACCAGATAACTCCGCTGGAAGCGGGTTCGCGAATATATCATAGCGCAATTCGTCAGCGGACGGCTGGTACGACTCGACAATCGGAGCATACTCTTTCGTGCGTTATGCTGGATATATACCGTCTCTATTATGGTATGCACTGCAATGTTGATAATATCACCGTGAAATTCTACCGCGGTTGGGCTTGATGCGCCACATATTTTGTGGAAGGATCATTCAGTCCGCGCTTGCTAAAAAATGGAATATGTTCCCATTTACCGCCATCGGATATGTTTGCGTCATATTATTTAATAATAAATTTTCTCATAAGCGGTACGTGTATAAGACGCCGCTTCAGGAGTAGAAGCAGGAAATACAGTTATTAGCTAAATTATAAATTTATTTATATATAATCTACTGCTTTGTCAGGTCGCGTTTATTTTCAACCGACCAAACTAAATTATTTTACTCTTAGGTATTGACAAATTCTCCCCTTTCAGCGATAATGAGTATGGTACTGGTCATGGTCTGTTGGCTCAGTTGGTAGAGCACATCGTTCACATCGATGGGGTCACTGGTTCGAGTCCAGTACAGACCACCAAACAAAACCCTTGGGAATCCTCACTTACTGGAGGGTTCCCAATCCTTTTCCTGGCATAATTGATGGTAAATAAGCCAACGAGGGATTCGGTAATGTTTCCGCTTCGACTGACGCTGAACGTGTCGCTAACGCAGCGTCCTTAACGCCCGCTGTAGGGCGTGTGTTTACACTCTGGACATATCGCTTTTCAACAAAATTTATGGGTAGGTATATTATTTGTCGATATTGTCGGAATCCAAATGAGTAGCGATTGTAGCCATAGTATTCGTTGCTGGTACCGATTGGGAATTTAGTTATAATTCTTTAATAATTGAGAACTATGATAATTGAAAAAGCCGCGGCGAGGTATGTAGGCTGGCAAGGAGACCGCTTACCACTGGGACGATGAGAGACGCGGTCTTAGGCGCGTGAAACGGATTGCGGCGGCCTTGATCGGCTTCCTGGAGGTCCTATCGGAGGTATATCCTGAAGCATATGTCCGCAAGTCGGGCAACGCTAACAGTCGGGTATATGATGTCAACATTAGCGGCGGCGGGCGATATTGACAGGTTCCAGATAACCAATTCCAGCCTCCATAACGGCGATAACATACTTCTGGATTCGACAGGTTTATCCGTATCGGCTCGTCCGCCGCGCTACCATCGTAACCGCCAAGCAGAGCGGGCTGAACCTCCGTAAGCATCTCACCGATGTCTTCCGCAGCACTCTTAATGATGTTCCTGCTGAGCGTCTTCCACCAAACAAAGCGATCCCCTTGGAAACCTCCGGTTTCCAAGGGGATCAACTGGCTCCCCAGGTAAGACTCGAACTTACAACCCTTCGGTTAACAGCCGAATGCTCTGCCATTGAGCTACTGAGGAATGCCCAAACCGGAAACGTTAATCAGTATACCCTATGGCTTCCAGTTTGTCAACAGGTTTTTGGGTGGTTAGTCGGAATTCATCGAAACTTCATATTTCGCGGGCTCGGTTTTGCGGTTCCGGCGGCGGCCCAGGTACGCCTCCTGGATGCTGGGGTTCTCCAGCAGAGCGCGGCCATTCCCCTCCAGCACGATCGACCCGGTCTCCAGAACGTACCCGTAGTCCGCCACGCGCAGCGAAGCGTTCGCGTTCTGCTCGATCAGCAGGATCGTTATGCCGTCCTGGTTGACGCGGCGGATGATCGCGAATATATCCTTGACGACCAGCGGCGCCAGCCCGAGCGACGGTTCATCCATCATAAGGAGTTTCGGCTTGGCCATCAACGCGCGGCCCACGGCCAGCATCTGCTGCTCGCCGCCGGAGAGCGTCCCCGCCATCTGCCACGTCCGCTCGCTAAGGCGCGGGAACAGCTCCATCACGTACCGCAGGTCCTTCTCGACCCCGGCCTTGTCGTTTCGCAGGTACGCGCCGATAAGCAGGTTCTCGCGCACGGTCATGTCGGGGAACACCCGCCGCCCTTCTGGCGCCATCACCACGCCGCGCCGGACGATCTCCTTCGCGGCAAGCCCCAGTATGTCTTCGCCATTGTAGACGATCCGCCCCGAGTCGGGCTTCAGCAGCCCGGATATGGCCCGCAGCGCGGTGGATTTGCCCGCGCCGTTCGCGCCGATCAGCGTCACGACCGACCCCTCGCTGACCGTCAGGCTCACGCCCTTCAACGCGCGAATGCCGCCGTAGGAGACGCGCAGGTCCTGTATCTCAAGCCTCATCTTCATCCACCCCCAGGTATGCCTGGATGACCGCGTCGTTCGCCTGGATCTCGGCGGGGCTGCCCACGGCGATCAGGTTGCCGTAATCCAGCACGTATATCCGGTCGGAGATATCCATCACCACGTCCATATGGTGCTCTATGAGCAGTATCGTCAGTTTGAAATGGTCGCGCACGCCCTGTATCAGCCCGGTCAGCTCGCGAGATTCCGCCGGGTTCATGCCGGCCGCCGGCTCATCCAGCAGCAGCATGGTCGGCTGGGTAGCCAGCGCCCGCGCGATCTCCAGCTTGCGCTGCGCCCCGTAGGGCAGCGATGATGAGATCTCGCCGCGAACGTCCCACAGCCCCATGTATGTCAGCAGTTCCTCCGCGCGCTCATACATCAGGCGGTTCTCGGCGTTGTATCGCGGCAGGCGCAGCGTCGAGGCAAGCCAGTTGGATTTGAGGCGCAGGTGCTGCGCTATCACCACATTATCCAGCACGGTCAGCGCCTTGAACAGGCGGATGTTCTGGAACGTCCGCGCCATGCCGCGCTGGGCGATGCGGTCTGGGCGCATCCCGGTGATGTTCTCCTTGTTCAGCGCGACATGCCCGACGGTGGGCCTGTATACCCCGGTAATCATGTTGAACGCGGTCGTCTTGCCCGCGCCGTTTGGCCCGATAAGCGCGACGATCTCCTGGTAATCGGCGCTCATCGTCAGGTTGTTCACGGCGATCAGGCCGCCGAACTGCATCGTTACGTTGTTGACCTCCAGCACCTTCCTGGTCACGCGGCCTCACCCCGCTTCCCCAGGCCGCGCAGCTTGCCGAAAGAGCGCCACACACCCGACCACGTGGCCTCCTTCGTGCCGAACAGCCCGTTGCGGAAGAATACAATGATGATCAGCAGCAGCGCGGCGAACACGACCATCCTAAGCCCGACGACCCCGTCGGTATGGAACCGCCCGACAGTTATCGGCCCGTCGAGGAAGCGCAGCCACTCCTGCCCGATCGTCACCACAAACGCCGATATCACCGATCCGGATATCGAGCCCATGCCGCCCATGACCACGATCATCAGTATGTTATACGTCATCGTCACCCGGAACATATCCTGCCCGATCGTTCCGTTGTACGCGGCCAGCAGTCCCCCGCCCACGCCCGCGAAGAACGCGCTGAGCATGAATGAGAGCATCTTGTGGTTGAACAGCGGCACGCCCATCGACTCCGCCGCGATCTCATCATCCCGTATTGCTTTCAGCGCCCGGCCGTAGCTGGACGTAGTCAGCAGCGCCATGAACACTATCGTGAACAACGCGACGCCGTATGTCCAGGCCACCGTCGCGTTCGCGGGGATGCTGCGCAGTCCCATCGCGCCGTTGGTCAGCGGCTGCGCGTTCATTATAAGGACGCGTATGATCTCGGAGAACCCCAGCGTCGCGATGGCCAGGTAGTCGCCGCGCAGCCTCAGGCATGGCATGCCTATCAGGTAGGCGGCAAGCGCGGCCAGCAGCCCGCCTGTGATAAGCGCGGCGGGGAACGGCAGCGTCAGGGTATCCAGAGGCTTGACCAACGGGGCTATCATGAACATCATGGCCTTGTTGCTGGCGGGGATCGTCAGCAGCGCGGTCGCGTACGCGCCGACCGCCATGAACCCCGCGTGCCCCAGCGAGAATATCCCCGTGAACCCGTTGATCAGGTTCATCGCCAGCGCGAGGGTGATGTTGATCGCGCACAGGCGCGTGATCTTCATGATGTATACATCCTTGATCCCCGCCTGCATACGCCACAGCAGCAGCGCCATCAACGCCAGCAGCGCGGCTGTAAGCGCGACGGATACGACAGCGCCGGGCCCTTGTTTTGTCTTACTCGCCATCTTCGCCATCGCTCACACCTTCTCCGTGGTTTTTTCCCCGAGCAAGCCCGTGGGTTTGACCAGCAGCACGATGATCAGCAGCACGAACGCGAACGCGTCGCGGTATCCCGCCAGCGCGGGCGCCGCGGCGACGATCAGCACCTCCGCTATGCCCAGCGCCAGGCCGCCCACGACAGCCCCGGCCACGCTGCCTATACCACCCAGCACGGCGGCTATGAAGCACTTAACCCCCGGCATCGCGCCCACGGTCGGTATGATCTGCGGATACTTCATGCCCCACATGATCGCGCCGACCCCAGCCAGCGACGAGCCGATGAAGAACGTCATCGCGATCGTGCGGTTGAGGTCCACGCCCATCAGCCGCGCCGCGTCGTAGTCGCGGGCCACGGCTCTCATGGCCATGCCCGTCTTGGTGCGCTTGAGCAAGTACTGCAGCGCGATGAGCAGTATGGCGGTGACGGCGGGCGTGAGTATCAACAGTCGCGATATGCGCGCGCCGCCCACGTCGATCATCGATGTGAACAGCGGCACCTGCGGGAATGTCAGCGGACGGCCCCCGAACAGCACCGTGGCCAGGTTCTGCAGGAAGTAACTGACGGCTATCGCGGATATCAGTATGGAGATGCGCGGCGCGTCCCGGAGCGGCCTGTACGCCAGGCGTTCAGCCGCCACGCCCAGCGCGGCGGTGAGCAGTATCGCCACGATAAAACTGACATACCACGGCATAAGGAACATGGTCAGGCCGAAGAACACGATGTACATGGCCATCATGAATATCTCGCCGTGCGCGAAGTTGATCAGCCTGAGCACGCCGTAGACCATCGTATACCCGATGGCCATCAGCGCGTACAGGCTGCCCACGCTCAACGCGTTGGCCAGGTGCTGAATAATCGCGGACATCAAGCAAGTCCTCCAAGCAAAGATCCGCGCGGCGGAGCCGTCCCTAACGACCAATATATATGGGAGGATACGCGCCGCCATGCTGAACAAAAAGGCCGGGGGCGGAACCGCTCCCGGCCAACCCATAACCGTTACGGCTCAATCATCTTGACGAACTTGGGCGAGAGGTCGTCCTGCACCTGCATGAACACCACCGGGCGGATCGCGTTGTGGCTCTCATCCAGCGTGATGGTTCCCGCGGCGCCCTCAAAGCCGCTGGTAGCGAACAGCGCGTCGCGGATGGCCGCCTTGTCCTCGATGGTCCCGGCGGTCTCGATGGCGTTCTTGATCGTCAGGTAAGCGTCAAAGCACATGATGGTTGGCGCGGCGGGTTTCTTATCCTCGCCGTACTTGGCGTGGTACGCGTCCAGGAAGGATTTGAGCAGATCGTTGGCCGGCTGGTCCGCGTCGCAGAACGTGGAGAAGACCACGCCGCTCGCGGCCGCGCCCGCCAGTTCGTACATCTTGGAGTCGTCCAGCGTGTCCCCACCGATTATCGGGCCGGTGTAGCCCAGGTCGCGCGCCTGTTTGATGATAAGCCCCGCGCTGGTGCCGTTCTGGACGGAGGTGAAGATGACGTCCGGCTCGTTCCTGAGCGCCTCGGTCAGCAGGGCGGAGAAGTCCTGGTCCGCGCTGACGAAGTTGCCCGTGGACGTGACCGTGACATCCGGGTAGTTCTTGATCTCGTTGTTGAAGTAGGTGACCAGCCCGACGGCGTAGTCAGCCTCGATATCCTGGAAAATCGCCACTTTTTTATAACCGTTCTCAACTGCGTAACGCGCGAGCATCGTGCCTTGGAACGGGTCGATGAAGCAGATGCGGGCATACCACTCGCCCTGCGTCACCATCGGATTGGTGGAGGTGGCGGTCAGCGCGGGCACGCCGGCCTCGCTGAAGACCGGGTCGCCGGCCATCGACAGCCCGGAGCCGTAGCTGCCCAGCACCGCGACGACGCCCTCGGACACCAGCTTCGCGGCGGCGTTGGACGCGACGACCTTATCCGACTGGCTGTCCGCCACGACGAACTCCACCGGCAGGCCGAGGATGGTCGGGAACAGTTCCCTGGCTATATCGTATCCCTGGGTCTCCATCGCGCCGCCGTTGGCGGTCGCGCCCGTGATCGGCTCGAATATGCCGATCTTGACCGTGTCCTCGGCCAGTGCGGCGGCCGAGGCAAGCGTCAGCGCGGCCAGCGCGAACGCCAGGACTCTCATGGCCTTCTTCATCCAGATCCCTCCGCTTCATAATATTACCCACCGAATCTTTGTCATTATAACGTTCCCGCGTCGGCTTGTCAATGGCCGCCGCTGAAAAAATGCATGATCAGCCTCCCGATCCTTCACATTTTTATTTGGCAATACTGACAGCCTGGCGTACAGCGGGCGATTGTTACGTCCGTTGTTAAGTTTGTGCGTCATAAACAACCTTAAACCGCCGTTAAATATAACGGATTCGTAAAATAGGGCTTGCTATTTTCCGGATTTTGGGTATACTGGAAACACATGGATGACAAGCGCGGGCTTAAGAAATTCCTGACGAAACGCGCCGCCGCCGACCCAGCCGAACGCCGCCGCAGGCGCGTCGCGTTGGTCGGGCTATCTGTCGCGGGGCTGGCGCTCGTAGGTGGCACGGTCGCGCTGGGCGCGCCGCTTGCGCGGTGGATATCCGATCCCGCGCAGTTCAGGGCGTGGGCGCAGGGACATGGCGCGTCCGCGAAGCTTGCGATGCTGGGGATATGCGCGGTCCAGGTGGTGCTGGCGTTCATACCGGGCGAGCCTGTGCAGATCGCGGCGGGCATGGCGTTCGGGACGTGGTGGGGCGTCGCGCTGACGCTTGCCGGGATACTGATGGGTCAAGCGGTTCGGGATACGCTTCGTCGAGCTGTTCTTCGATAAGGAGCAGGTGTACGACCTGCCGTTGTTCAAGAATCCCCGACGGTTGTACGGCCTGATATTCCTGCTGTTCTTCATCCCCGGCGCGCCCAAGGACCTGTTCACCTATGCCGCCGCGCTGACCCCGGCCAGCATGGGCCGCTTCCTTATGCTTAGCATAGCGGCGCGTTCACCGGCGGTCATCGCCTCGGCGTGGGGAGGCTCGGCGATCAGCGGCAACCGCCTGCCCCTCGCTCTGTGGATACTGGGCGCCACCGCGCTGGTGGGGATAGCGGGATTGTTGCTCTACCGCAAGATCAAGAATTCTGTAGATTCAAGGAAAACTTGAGTCGAGACCATGTCGAAAATGACGAGGATTGGTGAAATGATGACGATTCTGCTAAATCTTTGCGTGGTACGCAGGGAATAGTTGGAAAAAGAAGAAGAATCCCATAACGAAGAGAAGTCTGTGGTCGGACGGACGCCGGGGCGTTCGCGGTTTGATATAGTGGGGTAAGTAAGTGGGGGTGGACGTGATGAACGCCCAAGGCAGGAGCCAGCGCCCGGGAACAAACGCGCCGCGCGAGGAAAGCGCCGCGCGGTCCGCGCTAACGCGGCGTGACGAGGGACTGCGAACCCCGTCGTTCATACGGTTCGGGCGGGCCGAGGAGGCCGCCCGCGAGGCCGAGCAGCGCGAGGCAGCCAAGCGGGCGGTAGCGCGGCAGGCCCAGCTCAACGCATATGAAGCGGAGATGGAGCGCATGCGCCAGGCGTCATCCGTTCCGGCCGGGTCGGCCATACCAAGCGCGGACAGCGGCCTTCGCGCCGCGTCCGGCGACGCTTACGGGACGTACAGCCCTTACCCCGACCACGGTTATTCCGGCGCGTCGGCGGCGCGGGCGTCGTCAGTCGCGGCGGCCGCGCCGAAGCGGAAGTACCCCGCGCCTTACGCGTCGGGGGCGGCTGGCGGCGTATCCGCGCCGCGTTCTGATGGCCGGCAGCGGCTCAACCGCGCGGCGTCAACGTCGGCGGCATTACGGACTGACGGCGGCGCGCGCGAGTCGTCGCGGATGTCGCCGCGCCGCTCACGGCAGCGGGCGAGGCGGCGGATCCCGCTGTTGTTCTTCTGTCTGCCGCTGGCGATGGCCGCGCTGGTACGGACGCTCGTGTTTGGCGCGTCGGTCGAGGCGGTGATACGCGGCGGCATACAGAGCAGCGCCGCGCTGAACCAATTCATAATGGATAACCATATTGAGTTGACGGCGGTGCTGCCTGGCTCGGCGTGGACGGCGCTTCGCTGGTTCATGGCGAGTCTCTGCGCCGGATTCTTTTTCAACGCGCTGGCCTGGTACAATTCCGGAAAGCCGATGGCGCTGCTAGCGGTTGCGGGTTACGCGGCGGCTTTGATAACCGCGCCGTGGCGGAATTACGCGCCGACGATCGCGCTGACGGTACTGCCCGCGCTGGTGTTCAGCGCGTTGTCGTTCTACGCGCTGGTGATGTCGCCGCCGCCGCGCAAAGCAAGCCAGCCCGTTCGCGGGAGAAGGCCGGCGCAATCGCGGTCCGGCCAGGGCGTGAGCCGCTTCCAATAGAGACGCGTCTGGCGGCGTGGGCGCAGGGACGCGCGGCAATAGGCGCGCGTCCTCTGTCGTTACGGTAGATTGGAACAGTCGATTCACGAGGCGGCGTTCCAAACTTCTTCTCACCCCTTTAGGGGAGATGTCGCCGCAGTGACAGAGGGGGGCGGGGCGCGAATCCCACACCCGCGCTACTTAGGCTTCGCGCAGCCGTCCGCGCTCAACATATTGGTCACGCAGCACAACGCGCACGCCAGCGGGTCCACTACCCCGGCCAACTTGCCGCGCAGCGTGTCTACGCTGTCGGCGGCCTGTGCCGCGTTCGGCCACTCGCTGCCGCCGGTTATGCCTAACGCGCGTTCAAGCGCGTCGGCCTCCAGTTCGGCCATCCTCGCGGCGGAGGTCTGCGCGTCGCTTAGGGCAGTCAGCACATGCAAAAGCGCGCTTACCGCGCCTTTCGGGATCGCTTGTTCAACTTTGTTGCTCGGCACAACGATCACTCCAATTGTAAACCAAAAAGGTTAAATATAAGCGAAGACGCCGGTTATGTCGGCGTCTTCGGGTGTCTGCGGGCGGGCGCGTACGCCGTGCCCTTCTCGGGGATGACAGGTCTTGACGTATCCCGCGCCGTGGCCAACGGCTTTGGGGCTGATGGCTTGGCGGGATAGTCGGGGCTTACCGGGGTGGCCGCTCTGTCCGTCCTGCCTGTTGGGACGGGCGCTTGGGGCTTGCGTTCAGGCAGCGGCGCGGTTGCGCGTGTCGGTGGTGGCGGCGTAGGAGGCGGCGGCGGAACCTGCGCGGCGTGTGGCGAGCTGCCTCCCGTCGGAATGGCTTTCTGTGCCAACCGCTCGCGCGTGGCCGCGCTCCGGCCAGACATTGACCGCAGCAACGTCTCGGCCAGTTGTATCCTCGGATCGACGGGCGCGGCTGTCCGTGGCGTGGGTTGAGTTACGCGCGGAGGTTTGGCGGCGGGTTCGGGTTTCGGAGTTGGTTTCGGAATTGGCACAAGCTCCGGCTCCGGAGTTGGTTCCGGAATTGACACAACCTCAGGTTCCGGAGTTGGTTCCGGAATTGGCACAACCTCCGGCTCCGGAGTTGGTTCCGGTATTATCTCAACCTCTGTCTCCGGTTCATTGTCGACCTCATCGACAGGTTCTGAAAACGTTTCGATGATCGACCCAACTATCTCCACAACTGACGCCTCAACCGTTTCCTCTATCGGCTCCACAACTGATCCCTCTATCTGTTCCTTAATCTGTTCCTCAATCAATTCCTCAACTAACTTCCCAACAGTTTCCTCCGGCTCGTCGTCCAGGCTTATCATCTCGTCGGCCAGCATGCCCGCGTCTTCCTCGATGCTGTCCGGCAATTCAAGGAACGACACGCCAAGCGAATCGATGATCGGACCCATCGCCCCGGTATACTCGGCTGGGGTGACGGCGCGCTCACCGTCGTTGATCATAATATCCCGCCATACCGTCTTGTCGCTCACGGGCGCGGCGGGTATGTTGAACCTTATCTTCTCCATTTTGTTTCTGGCGACCTCCTTATATATCATGCCGCTGGATGTTACCACGCGGCGGGGTATGGTTCGACCGGGTTCGCGCCGTTTCGCGCGGCGGGACAGCGCGGGAGCGCCCAAGCGCTTCCCGGCGGAACGCCCCGGGGCGCGCTGTCCGGGCGGCTCATCCCGGACGGGGGCCTTGACAAACCTAAGCGTGTCGAACCTGAACGCGCGTGAGCCACCGCCCGCGACCTCGGTGAACGTGTAGAAATCCGGCATAGCCCCTCCCCTCGTCCGCGCCCGCCCGCGTGATGAAGATGCTTACGATCAGTGTATGCGCGGGCCGCCCAAATGTGTACCGCAAGCCCGCCGCCCGCATCCTGTCGAACGCCTGACCGTATTCGCGGCGTGAATCGACTGAATAACCCCGCCCAACCACCTATACTGCGTATGGACGTTGTGGTTGTTACGGTAAGCATGATATCGATAGAACTGTTTTTCCTGGTTAACGCCGCGCTTAACGCATGGCTGACGCTGCTCGCTCTCACATGGCTGGACGCGGGCAGGCCCGACCCCAAACGCGTCGCGCTGGCAGCCGCGCTGGGCGGGATATACGCTTGCGCGGCGTGGATGAACCCGTCGCTTCCGCTGCGGGGCGCCGCGGTATCGCTGCCAGTCGCGCTGCTGATGTCGCGTATAGCCGGCGGAGCGCAAAGGCTAAGGGTTACGCTCAAGGCGGCGGGGTTCTTCCTGGCCGCGGCCGCGATGACCGGGGGCGCGGCCTACGCGCTGGAGGCCTTGCTGCCGGGGATACCGCCCATGCCTTCGGTCGCGCTGGCGTGCGCCGCGTCCGGGATGGCCGCGCGTATGTTCGTCGGATCGCGGCGCAGGGCGCGGTTGACATATGGGCGTATCCATATCAGGTTTCGCCACGCGCAGTGGGTGATTGACGCGGCGGTGGATACGGGCAACCAGGCCATTGACCCGGTTAGCGGGCTTCCGGTTGTCGTAATGCGCCGCGAGGAAGCCGCCGGGGAGTTCCCCTTGCTGGACGAGGACTCGCTGCCCGAGGGCATGCGCCTGATCCCCGTCAGGACAGTATCCGGCACGGCCTTGCTGCCATGCTTTACACCGGAGGCGATCACATGGAACGAGCAACCGATCCGCGCCGCGGTAGCGGTGGCCCCGCGCGGACTGATCACCGTGGCGCTCGCGCCGTCATGCCTTACCGAGCCGCTCCGTTCGCGGGGCGGGCAGTCCGGACGCGCGGCGTCCATACGAGGGACGGCGCAAAGTCCGGATACTGCGAGGAGGGCCAAGGCATGACCAACCCGATCCCCAAGTCCGCCCTGACCGACATACCGGTGTGGCGCGTATGGCTCAATACGCTCAAACGCGCTTTCTTTACCGGGGCGCTCGACGCGCTGGACCCCGCCGCGGACATAGGGTATATCGGCGGATCGGACATTCTGCCCGCGCCGCTGAGCCGCGAGGAAGAGGATACGCTGGTGCAGAAACTGCGCGTCGACGATGGGACCATCCGCGCCCGCTTGATCGAGCACAACCTTCGGTTGGTGGTATACATCGCGCGGCGGTTCGAGAATACCGGGGTAGGGCTGGAGGACCTGATCTCCATCGGCACGATCGGGCTGATCAAGGCGGTCAACACGTTCGACCCGATCAAGAAGATCAAGCTGGCCACGTACGCCTCCCGATGTATCGAGAACGAGATCCTCATGCACCTGCGCCGAACATCGCGCCTGCGCCTCGAGGTCTCCTTCGACGAGCCGCTCAACACCGACTGGGACGGGAACGAGCTGCTCCTCTCCGACATACTGGGCACCGAGAGCGACATGGTCTACCGCCAGATTGAGGAAGGCGTTGAGAAACAGCTGCTGGAGTCCGCGCTGACACGGCTCAACCAGCGCGAACAGCGGATCATGAAACTGCGCTTCGGGCTGGGCGGATCCAGTGAGCGCACGCAAAAGGAAGTCGCCGACATCCTGGGTATATCGCAATCATACATATCGCGCCTGGAGAAGAGGATTTTGTTCCGGCTTAAGAAGGAATTGGCAAGGATGGCGTGATACCGAGGAATTATGGTTTCCATGGCATACTAAAGAAGATCGGAGGTACGCGGGATACGGAACACTGGGATACTAAGGATGACAGCGCCAAGTACACGAGAGAAAGGACGGATTTACTAAAGAGGAAGAAGGGTTTCGGCATCGACATGCCGAAACCCTTCTAAGTTGGTTTGGTATGTTGGTTTGGCGCGTTGGATTGGTTAGTTGGTTAGTTAGTTTGATATAATGGTTTGATTGGCGGGGTGACAGTGGGTAAGCGGATTGTGTTCATCAACACCGCGCGCGGAGGCAGCCACGGTCGGATCGCCGCCGACCTTGCCGATACCGCCCGGGCCGCGGGGTATGAGACCGCGTTCGCGTACGGGCGAGGGCCAAGCTCGCCAGAACGGGTAGGCGGGGTGATCGACGGCGCGGCGCATCTGGCGGCGACACGGTTGTTAGACGCGCATGGGTTCGCGTCGGCGCGGGCGACACGCGCGTTGGTGAAGCGGTTGAAGGCCGACCCGCCCGGCTTGATCCACCTGCATAACGCGCACGGGTATTACCTGAACGTGGAGATTCTATTTGAATATATAAAGGCCAGTGGCGCGCCCGTGGTGTGGACACTGCACGACTGCTGGGCGTTCACCGGGCATTGCAGCCACTTCGTCAGCGCCCACTGCGCCCGCTGGAGGGACGGCTGCCACAACTGCCCGTTGAGGCGCGAGTATCCCGCGTCATTACTGCTGGATCGCTCGTGGAGCAACTATACTAGAAAGTTGTACGCGTTCTCACGAGTGGCTAACCTGCGGTTGGTTACGCCGTCGCGCTGGCTGGCTGGGTTGGTTAGGCAATCGTTCCTGAAGGATTACCCCGTAGAGGTGATTCCCAACGGCGTGGACCTCAACGTGTTTTCGCCATCGGAAGGGAAGGAGATCAACGCAAGGCCGATGGTGCTGGCTGTGGCGTCGCCGTTCGACCATCGTAAAGGGTTCGGCGATACCGTGAGCGTGGCGCAATCCATCCCCGAGGCGGATACTGTGATGGTAGGGCTTACCTCGAAACAGATTAGGGGGCTGCCCAAGAATTCCAATATTCGTGGCGTTCAACGTACGGAAAGCCGCGATGAGCTGGTAGCGCTGTATCGCAAGGCCGATGTGCTGATCAATACGACGCGCGAGGATACTTATCCAACAATAAACATGGAGGCGATGGCGTGCGGAACGCCAGTAGCGGCGTATGATACCGGCGGATGCGCCGAGCAGCTGTCGGAGGATACGGGTACGTTGGTAAGGGTGGGCGACACGCTGGGAATGGTAGAGGCGGTACGCGGGTTGATCGCCAGGCCGAGAGGGGAAACGCGCGGAGCGTGCCGGGCAAGGGCTGTGTCGGTGTTCGATCGGACGGACGCGATGGGGCGGTATGTCGACTTGTATAATCAATTAGTGGGGAAGTAATAGTGAATAATGATGGTGGGAATTGGAAGGAATTGGTTAATCTTCCTAATTTGTTGACTGCGGCAAGAATAGTTATGATCGGCGTGTTCCTCTGGCTGTTCTTCAATGGGATGTTTTACGCGGCGTTAGCCGCGTTCGCGCTGGCCGGGGCAACGGATCTGTTGGATGGGTACTTCGCGCGGAAACGCGGGCAGATTACCTGGCTAGGGAAACTGCTGGACCCGATAGCTGATAAGCTGATGGTCTGCGCTGCGCTGGCTGCGCTGGCAATACAAGGGTGGTCTCCATGGTGGTTGTTAGTAGCGGCGGCAGTCAAGGAGGGGTTGATGCTGGCGGGCGGGTTGGTATTGTTATCAAAGAAGATAGTTATACAGGCAGCGCCGATTGGTAAGGCGGCGACAGCTATGTTTCTGATTGCGATAGCGGCGACGTTCTTCCATGAGTGGACCGCGCCAGTGGACTTCGCGCTGCAGTGCCTGGCGTGCGCGGCGGCGGCCGCCGCGCTGGTGTGGTACGCGGTTATTGCGTGGAGGGCCGTCAGTAAGGTAAGCGGAAAGCATTGAGGAACAACTTACCCTGGCCACGAGGGTCCAGCGTCACGCTGGTCAGGGGGTCAAGGGGGGTGAAACCCCCTTGCGGGGTGTGGG
>JAISWI010000075.1 GCA_031270865.1 Oscillospiraceae bacterium | reverse complement strand
CCAGCGTGACGCTGGACCCTCGTGGCGATGTGGCGGGCTGGCTTCCTTATGCCCTCACTCTTGGCCAGTCCCCTCCATGCAATGCCTCACCGCGCGAACTGGCTCTGGTACAACTCCGCGTAGAACCCTTTCGCCTCTAACAAACCCTCATGCGTGCCCTGTTCTACTATATCCCCATCCTTCATAACCAATATCAAATCGGCATTCCTTATCGTAGACAACCGGTGCGCTATGATGAAGCTGGTTCGCCCTTGCGTCAAACGATGCATCGCGTTCTGGATGCGCATCTCTGTCCGCGTATCCACCGAACTAGTCGCTTCATCCAATATAAGTATCTTCGGATTCGCCAGCAGCGCCCTCGCGATCGTGAGCAGCTGTTTCTGCCCCTGCGATATATTCGACAACTCCTCATTAAGCTCCATCTGGTAACCTTCGGGCAGCGTCCTCACAAAATGATCCACATCCGCGACCACAGCGGCCTGAATGACCTCCTCGTCCGTGGCGGACAGCTTCCCATACCTTATATTCTCCATGATACTCCCGCTGAACAGCCAGGTATCCTGCAGCACCATCCCGAACAGATCCCGCAGTTCCGCGCGGTTGAACGCCCTCAGGTCGTGCGAGTCCACCCTTATCGCGCCGGAGTCCACATCGTAGAACCTCATGAGCAGCTTTACTATGGTCGTCTTCCCCGCTCCCGTAGGCCCGACGATCGCCACGCGCATACCCGGCTTTATATCCGCTGAAAAGTTATGTATGATGGTCTTCTCAGGCAGGTACCCAAACCTTATCCGGTCGAACTCAACCTCGCCCTCCAGCCCGTCTATCGATACCGGGTCCTCTACTGTTTGTATCTCTTCCGGCTCATCCAGCAAGCCGAACACGCGCTCCGCCGCCGCAAGCATCGCCTGTATCATGTTGAACGCCTGCGCCAGCTGCGTGATCGGCTGATTGAACTGCCTCACGTACTGCACGAACGCCTGGATATCGCCCACGGCTATCGAACCCCTCGCGGCCAATATCCCCCCGAAGATCGACACTAGCACGTATCCTATGTTGCCGATCATCATCGCTATTGGCATCATCAAGCCGGACAGGAACTGGCTCTTCCTGGCGCTCTCGGCCAACTGTTCGTTATCCTGGTCGAACCTTTCTATAACCTCGCCCTCCGCGTTGAACGCCTTGACGACCTGATGCCCGCCGAAAACCTCCTCCACCTGTCCGTTGACGTGGCCCAAATACTCCTGCTGCTGTTGGAAATACTTCTGGCTGCGCCTCATGATCCCCATCGCGCCGAACGTGGTGATCGGCAGTGTCGCCAGCGCTACGAGCGTCATCCACCCGTTGATGGACAGCATCATGTAAAGCGTGCCCAGCACGGTTGTAACGGAGGTGACGAACTGTGTCATAACCTGGTTCATGTTCATGGCTAGGGTATCCACGTCGTTGGTTACTCTCGAGAGGATCTCGCCGTTGGTATACTTGTCGAAGAACCTCATCGGCAGGCGGTGGAGCTTATCGGAAAGATCCCTGCGCAGCCGGAACGCGGCGCGTTGGGTCAGCCCGCTCATGATCCAGCCCTGCGCGTATGACAGGATGGAGCTGGCCGCGTACAGCAGCAACACGTTGAGGAGTATCGACCCCACCTTGGCGAAGTCTATGCCGCCCTCGCCGCCGCCCTGCAGTTTGCCCATCAACCCGTTGAATATCTCGGTGGTGGCCTGGCCCATTACGCGCGGGCTGACTATCGAGAACGCCGCGCCGCCTATCGCGAAGACCAGCACAAACGCCAGCTGGACGCGGTATACCAGCATCATCCGGAACAGTTTGCCCAGCGCGCCCTTGAAGTCCTTGGGCTTCTCGGTCATGTGCATGCCCGGAGGTCCGCTGCCCGGGCCCCCGCCCATCATCGGACGGCGAGCCGGTCTAAATGAATTGGATTGATTATCCCGGCTCATACGCTTGTCGCCTCCGATCCGAATAGTTCTTCCTGGGAGAGCTGTGTCCGCGCGATATCCTGGTAGACGGGACAAGTCTTCATCAGTTCGCGGTGAGTGCCGCGCCCGACTATCCTGCCCTCGTCCAGCACGATGATCTGGTCCGCGCCCATTATTGTTGATACGCGCTGCGCCACGATCAGCACGGTGGCGTCCGCCGTATACTCCTTGAGCGCGGCGCGGAGCCTGGCGTCGGTGCGGAAGTCCAGCGCGGAGAAGCTGTCGTCGAACACGATGATATCCGGATTCCCGGCCAGCGCCCGCGCGATGGCGAGTCTCTGGCGCTGTCCGCCTGAGACGTTGTCGCCGCCCTGGGTGATCTGGGCCTGGTACTTGTCGGGGTTTTCCTCTATGAAGTCAATGGCCTGGGCGATCCTCGCGGCCCGCTCCATGTCGGCGTCGGATATCTCGCGCCCGCCGTACTTGATATTCCCCTCTATATCCCCGGAGAACAGCAGCGCCTTCTGCGGCACAAACCCAATCCTGGACCGCAGGTCGCGCTGGGTAACCTCGCGCGTGTCCACGCCGTCTATCGTTATGCTGCCGGATGTCACGTCGAAGAAGCGCGGCACAAGGTTGATCAGCGTGGTCTTGCCGCTGCCCGTCGAGCCTATGAACGCGGTGGTAGTGCCGGGTCTCGCCTCAAAGGATATGCCGGAGAGCACGGGCATCTCGCTGCCCGGGTACTGGAACGCCACCTCGTCAAAGCGCACCGTGCCCCTGATCGGCTCAGGCATATATGGGAACAGCCTGGGCCGCGCCGGATCGCTCAGCGCGGGCTCCACATCCAAAACCTCCTGGATGCGCCCGAGCGAGACCAGCGCGCGCGGCAGCATGACCGAAAGCATCGAGAGCATCAGGAACGACATGATGATCTGCATCGCGTACTGCATAAACGCCATCATCTCGCCGACCTGCATCGCTCCCGCGTCGATCGACCGCGCCCCTACCCAGATGATCAGGACCATCGTGCCGCTCATCAGCAGCGACATCATCGGGAACATCATGGACATCGCGCGGTTGATGAACAGCGCGTTACGCGTGAGTTTCTGGTTCGCGTCCTCGAAGCGTTCCTGTTCGCGCTTCTGGGTGCTGAACGCGCGGATAACCTGCATGCCCGTGAGCAGTTCCCTCACCACCAGGTTGATCCTGTCCACCAGCTTCTGCATGATGGTAAATTTGGGCATCGCCACGATCATCAACGCCCCGACCAGCGTCATCACCGCGAGCACCCCGACCGCTATCACCCAGGCCATCGACATGTTGGTGCCCAGCGCCTTGAGCAGCCCGCCCACGGCCATGATCGGGCTGAAAACCAGCGTCCGCAGCAGCATAACCACCATCTGCTGTATCTGCTGGATATCGTTAGTACATCGCGTGATGAGCGACGCGGTGGAGAATCTGCCGATCTCCTGGCTGCCATACGAGACGACGCGCTCGAACGTCCGCTTGCGCAGCGTCTTGCCCAGTCCCGCGGCTATGCGGCTGGAGAAATATCCAACGCCGATGGACGCGGCGGCGCCCAGCAGAGCGATAGCGAGCATCTTAAGCCCGGCGTACGCGATATAGCCGACCTGCTTGCTGGGCGCGCCTATCGCGTCATACTCGGCCTTGACCGCCGTGATCGCGATCTGGCTTATCTGCGATTCGGGCACAGCCGACAGCCGCTGGCGAATCTGGTTGATCATGGCGGAGCGCAGCAGCTCGGGCATCGCGCGAAGCACGCCGAACGGGTTGGATTGCGGGGCGTCGGCCTCGCCCGACGAGCCTCCGGCCAGTTGGGTGGACATCGCGCCGATGGCCATGGCCATCGAGAGCGGCTCTCTAAGGGCGGCGGTGTCCGCGTCAGGCTTCAGGCGCAGGATGGGTTCGCTTGTGGTATACGGGTGGCCGGGGTATGGCTCGTAAGAGTCGAGGAGTATCCCGGCCTCGGCGCTGGGCATAAGCGAAGCGAGGTCGTCGAGCGCGGACTGGCGGATCACCTCCGGGATAGTTGTGGTAACTCCGCTCTGGGTGATGCCCACATCGACGATATCAGAGGTATAGGCGGGCAGCTCAAGCTCCAGCATGGCCTGGGCAGCGAGCAGCGCGAGGACGACCAGGACGATCGGCCAGAACGGTCTCAAGTGGCGCAGCAATATCCGCAACGGCGTTCACGCTCCTTCGGCGGGTCAACAGGCGTTACAGGGGGACAGGGACGCTCGGAACGGCGCGTTCCATATCTTAACATTCAATTATGTACGCGATGTGACGAAAACATGATATGTTTTCCCAACTTCCGCGTAAACCCGGCGCGGGTTTCCAGCCGTTCCAATAATTGACAAACCATTATAGCGCGGGCCGGGCAAAAAATCAAATCCGCTATTGCAAGCCGGGCCGTCCATGTGCTATAATCCTTATTACGACTTGATAGAAGTTAGAAGTGAGGCGCAATCTGACATGCAGGAAGTAATCCGCGCCCTGGAGCGCGAACAGATCAAACAGTCCCTGCCACGGTTTGACGTGGGCGACACCGTGCGCGTATGGGTTAAGGTAGTCGAGGGCAGCCGCGAGCGCCTGCAGGCGTTCGAGGGCGCGGTCATAGCCAAGCGCAACGGCGGCCTGCGCGAGACATTCACGGTGCGGCGCGTAAGCTACGGCGTGGGCATCGAGCGCACGTTCCCGCTGCATTCGCCGCGCGTTGACCGCATCGAGCCTGTCCGACGCGGCAAGGTGCGCCGCGCGAAGCTGTATTACCTGCGCAGTCTGTCCGGCAAGGCCGCCAAGATCAAGGAACGCACCGAAAGGCGGGCGTAACCCGCGCGTTATCCTTCCATAACCATAAACGCTGGGATCGGGAATAGTAGGCGAAGCGTAAGCGCGAGGCAGAAAGCCGCCGGATGATGAGAGGCGGCGGCGCGGCTCGCCGAAACTGGCCCGGGAGCGGCCGGACCAAAGGACACGCGCGGCATGACACCGCGCGGTTCAAGTAGCGCCGGACGGGTCTCCGCCGTTATAAGGAGGCTGTTGTTCGCGTATCCATTTATAATGATATGGTTATCATTGTTAGTGGATTGCGCAAGCGATGGGCAGAGCTGGGCGCGTCAGCCGCGCCAAGCAGAGTGGTACCGCGAAGCCGCCTTCGTCTCTGTATATGAGCGAGGGTTTTTTGTATGTTTTGGCATAAGGAGGGGTCGTTATATGCAGGGCGTTGGGCAGGTTGGACAGGATAGCGCGGGCAGGATGGATGCGGGCGACAGGCCGCTGGTGGAGATCACCATCGGCGACATGCTGGATCAGATGGCGGAACGCTTCCCGGACAACGAGTGCGTGGTAGCGCCAGAACGCGGAGTTCGCTGGACATGGCGCGAGTTCGCCAGGCGCGCGGATGAGATAGCCCGGGGATTGATGGCCATGGGAGTTGGGAAGGGAGAACAAGTGGCTATATGGGCGACAAACGTTCCAGAGTGGCTGCTGACTCACTTCGCGTCGGCTAAGATGGGCGCGGTGCTCGTAACAGTCAACACCAACTACAAGCAGTTCGAGCTGGAATACCTGCTGCGCCAGTCCGACACGCATACGTTGGTGATGATCGGCGCCGTACGCGATAACATTTATATAGACCATATCAATGGTATTTGCCCGGAACTGAAGGAGAGAAAGTCCGGCGAGCTTCAAAGCGCGAAGCTGCCTTTTTTGAAGAACGTCGTCTATATCGGAAATGTTGAGGATACGCCGCAGGGGTTCAGGCATTTCGATGAGTTCTATAAATTGGCGGAGCAGGTTTCGGAAGAAACGCTTAAACAGCGTAGGGCGGAGCTTTCGCCATACGATACCATCAACATGATGTATACCTCCGGGACCACCGGGTTCCCCAAGGGCGTCATGCTCACCCATTATAATTTGGTAAACAATGGGTATGGGATGGGCGATAGAATGCGGTTCAGCGAGGTCGATCGGCTGCTGATCGTAGTGCCGCTCTTCCATTGCTTCGGGTGCGTGCTAGGCGTGATGTCCTGCCTGACCCACGGCACGACAATGGTTCTGATGGAACGCTTCCACCCCGTGAGGGAGATGGAGATGCTGGTAGGCGAACGGTGCACGGCCGTCCACGGCGTGCCGACGATGTTTATAGCGATGCTGGAACACCCGGAGTTCGGGCGGTTCGATTTCTCGAGGCTAAGGACAGGGATCATGGCAGGCTCGCCCTGCCCAATAAAGTCAATGCGCGACGCTATAGGCAAGATGAGACTGTCCGAGCTTACGATAGTCTTCGGCCAGACGGAGACCTCGCCCGGTATGACCCAGACCCGGGCGGATGATTCGGTAGAGCTAAGGGTGAATACGGTGGGGTTCCCGCTTCCGCATGTTCAGGTGAGGATCGTGGATCCGGAAACGAATCAGGAACAGCCGGATGGGGTGCCGGGGGAGTTTGTAGGCAAGGGGTATAATTTAATGAAAGGGTATTATAAGATGCCCGAGGCGACACGCGCGGTGATCGATGAGGAGGGTTGGCTGCATACCGGGGATATAGGGGTGAGGATGGCTAACGGGTATTTCAAGGTGACGGGGCGGTTGAAGGATATGATTATTCGGGGCGGGGAGAATATATATCCTAGGGAAATAGAGGAGTTTATGTATACGCATCCCGCGGTGAGGGATGTTCAGGTGGTAGGCGTGCCCGATAAGAAGTACGGCGAGGAGGTTTTGGCGTTCGTAGCGCTGCGCGAGGGGATGAACACGACGGCGCAGGAGCTGATAGAGTTCGTGCGGAATGGGATGTCAAGGTTTAAGGCGCCAAGATATGTAGAATTCATAGATGAAATGCCTATGAACGCGGCGGGGAAGATACTGAAGTATAAGTTAAGGGAGTGGGGGGTGGAGAGGCTTTGCCTCGAGGACGCGGCAAGCATTGAAACAGCGTAGCGGAACATGGAGGAACAATCTACCCTGGCCACGAGGGTCCAGCGTCACGCTGGTCAGGGGGTCAAGGGGGGTGAAACC
>JAISWI010000094.1 GCA_031270865.1 Oscillospiraceae bacterium | reverse complement strand
CAATCCTCACGGGAACAGGTGGCGTCCTTCTAAGCGAGGGCAACGCCTGGAGGAACAACCTACCTTGGCCACGAGGGTCCAGCGTGACGCTGGACCCTCGTGGCCAGGGTAGATTGTTCCTCCAGTAGTTAACTGTCTTCCGTTATGTCAAGAGCGGCAGTGTCCTCCGGCTCCGCGAGCGCTACGGCCACCACCTGCGTATTCTCCCCAATCCGCATCAGCCTTACGCCTTGCGATACCCTTCCGCAGACCCTGATCGAATCCACCGGCGTGCGTATAATCGTGCCGTCGTCGGTCATCAGCATAAGATCCTGATCCGCCCTTACCAACAGCTGTTCAGCCAACAACCCCGTCTTATCCGTCAGCTCCATCGCCTTAACGCCCTTGCCGCCCCTTGATATCTTCCTGTACTCATCAATCCCGGTCCGCTTCCCATACCCTAACGACGTAATCGACAACACCTGCGTATCCGCCTCAACGACGCTCAACGCTATAACCTCGTCCCCTTCAACCAAATCGATCGCCCTTACCCCTACTGCCTGCCTCCCCATATCGCGCACATCGGCCTCGCCGAACCTTATCGCCATTCCCTGCCTTGTCCCTAACAGCAGCTCATGCGAACCGTCTGTCAGTTCCGTGCCTATCAACTCATCGCCCTCGCGCAGGCTTATCGCTATCAACCCGCTTGCCCTCAGGTTCCTGAACTCGCTCAACGCGGTCTTCTTAATCTGCCCGCCCCTTGTCGCCATAACCAAAAACGAGTTGTCCAACCTCTCGGTGTCGTCGGTCTGTATGGTAATCATCGCGGTGACCTTCTCGCCGCCGTCCAAGTTTAACACGTTTACAATGGCCGAACCCCTTGCCGTCCTGCTCGCCTCGCCTATCTCATAGCATTTCAGCTTGTGCGCCCTTCCCCGGTTCGTGAAGAACAGTATGTCGTCGTGCGTCGAGCATACGCACAGCCTCTCAACGTAATCCTCTTCCCGCGTGGTCATGCCCGTCACGCCCCGCCCGCCCCTTACCTGGCTGCGGTAGGTACGCTTCGCCAACCTCTTCACATACCCGAAGTGTGTCAGCGAGACGACCATATCCTCCTCCTGGATGAGATCGCCCACGTCGATTTCCCCCTCGACGGCCTCTATCCCGGTCCTGCGCGGGTCGGCGAACCTTCGCCTTATCTCCAGCATCTCCGTCTTAATGATCTCCAATATCATCGACTCATTCCGCAGCACGGCCCTCAGGTGGTCGATCAACGCCCTAAGCTGTTCCAACTCCTCGAACAGCCTGTCGCTCTCCAGCCCGGTCAGCCTGGCAAGCCGCATATCCAGAATCGCCTGCGCCTGCGGATCGCTGAACCCGAACGTTGTCTGCAGCGCTTCCCTTGCCGCGGCTGTGGTCTTGCTTTGCCGGATCAGCCTTACTACCTCGTCGATGTGCTCCAGCGCCAGCAGCAGCCCGTCCAGAATATGCGCCCTTGCCTCCGCTTTCTCCAACTCATAGCGGCAGCGGCGGGTTATCACATCCTTCTGATGTTCCAGGTAGACGGCCAGCGCCTGTTTCAGGTTGAGCACGCGCGGCTCGCCGTCGACCAGCGCTAGCAGAATCACGCCGAACGCATCCTGCAGCTGCGTATGTTTATATAAGAAGTTCAGCACGACATTCGGGTTCACGTCGCGCTTTAACTCTATCACAACGCGCATGCCGCTGCGGTCGGACTCGTCGCGGATGTCGGACAGCCCGTCCAGGCGTTTCTCGTGCACCAGCTCCGCGATCTTCTCGATCAGCTTGGCCTTGTTGACCATATACGGGATCTCGGTGACGACGATCCGCTGGCGGTTGCCGCTCATCGGCTCGATCTCGCTGCGCGAGCGCGTGACTATCCGGCCGCGGCCCGTGCGGTACGCCTCAAGTATCCCGGCGCGGCCCAGTATCACCCCGCCCGTCGGGTAATCCGGCCCCTGGATGAACTGTGTGAGCTGCTCGACCGACGCGTCCGGGTTATCCATCAGGTGGACGACGGCGTCGATCACCTCGCCCAGGTTGTGGGGCGGGATGTTCGTGGCCATGCCTACCGCGATGCCGCTGGAGCCGTTGACCAGCAGATTCGGGAAGCGCGCGGGCAGCACCGCCGGCTGCTGGAGCGTGTTATCGAAGTTGGGGTAGAAGTCGACGGTCTCCTTCTCCAGGTCCGCGATCATCTCAAGGGTGATCTTGGCCATCCTCGCCTCTGTATACCGCATCGCGGCCGCGCCGTCGCCGTCTACGGAGCCGAAGTTGCCCTGACCCTCGACCAGCTGGTAGCGCGTAGAGAACGGCTGGGCAAGCCTGACCATCGCGTCATACACCGCCGTGTCGCCGTGCGGGTGGAACTTACCTAGCACGTCGCCGACGATGCGCACCGACTTGCGGAACGGCTTGTCGGGCGTCATGCCCAACTCGTGCATGGTATACAGTATGCGCCGGTGCACGGGCTTCAGGCCGTCGCGGGCGTCGGGCAGGGCGCGGTTGATTATGACGGCCATCGCGTAGGAGATGAACGACTTTTGCATCTCCTCCTCGATGTTGATGGGCGTGAGTTTAGCCGCGCCGGTCCCGGCAGTCCCGCCTTCATCTTGCGTACCGGGGATCATCGGTTCCTCTGCCATGCGTTCCCTCCTTATACCTTACACGTCCAGGTCCGCGACCAGCTTCGCGTTCTCCATGATATATTCCTTGCGCGGCTCGACCTTGTCGCCCATGAGCAGCGTGAACACCTCCTCGGCTGAGATGGCGTCCTCCAGCGTGACGCGCATCATGCTGCGCGATGCCGGGTTCATCGTGGTCTCCCACAGCTGCTCGGCGTTCATCTCGCCCAGCCCCTTATACCGCTGGATATCCAGCTTGGGCTCCTCGCCGATCTCCTGGCGCAGGGATTCCAACGCGCCGTCGTCGTAGACGTACCGCTCGAAGTTCTTGCGCGAGACCTTGTACAGCGGCGGCTGCGCGATATACACATGCCCGCGCTCCAGCAGCGGGCGCATGTAGCGGTAGAAGAACGTGAGCAGCAGTATCCTTATGTGGCTGCCGTCCACGTCCGCGTCCGTCATGCACACGATGCGGTGGTAGCGCAGTTTCTCGCCGTTGAAGTCGTCGCCGATGCCGCATCCGAAAGCGGTGATCATCGCCTTGATCTCCGCGTTGGCGAGTATCTTGTCCACGCGCGTTTTCTCCACGTTGAGTATCTTGCCGCGCAGGGGCAGGATGGCCTGGAAGTGGCGGTCGCGGCCCGTCTTGGCGGTGCCGCCCGCGCTGTCGCCCTCGACGATGAATATCTCGCACAGCGACGGGTCGCGCTCGGAGCAGTCGGCCAGCTTGCCTGGCAGCGAGGCGGATTCCAGCGCGGTCTTGCGCCGGGTGAGGTCGCGGGCTTTGCGGGCCGCCTCACGCGCCCTGGCCGCGCTTACGCACCGCTCCAGCACGGCCCTGCTAGCCTGCGGGTTTTCCTCCAGGAACGCGCCCAGCTTCTCCGCTACAAGGCTGTCCACCAGCGAGCGCACCTCGCTGTTGCCCAGCTTGGTCTTGGTCTGGCCCTCGAACTGCGGCTCGGTCAGGTTGACCGATATGATCGCGGCCATGCCCTCGCGGATATCCTCGCCCTCGAGCTTGACGTCCTTATCCTTTAGCAGGTTGTACTTCCTGCCGTAGTCGTTGACCACGCGGGTCAGCGCGGACTTGAATCCGCTCAGGTGCGTACCGCCCTCGACGGTGTTGATGTTGTTGGCGAAGGTGAGGATAGTCTCGCTGTACCCGTCGTTATACTGGAAGGCGACCTCGACCTGCGCGTCGTCGCGCGAGCCGTTGATGTAGATCGGCTCGGGGAACAGGGGTTCCTTATTCTTGTTGAGGTACTTGACGAACTCGATGATACCGCCCTCATAGAGGAAGGTATGGTCGTGCCCGTCGCCGCGCTCGTCGACAAGGCGAATCTTGACGCCCTTGTTTAGGAACGCCATCTCGCGCATGCGGGCCTTGAGGGTCTCGTACTGGAAGTCGCCCGTCTCGAACACGCCTTGCGGGTTGTCGGCGGACCTCACGTCCGGCATGAAGCGGATAAGCGTGCCGTGGATGTCGGTCGCGCCCGTTACCGTGAGATCGCGCAGGGGCTTGCCGCGCTCGTAATGCTGTTCGTACACCTTGCCGTCCTGGTACACCGTGACCGCTAGCTCGCGGCTGAGCGCGTTGACGACCGACGCGCCCACCCCGTGCAGCCCGCTGGACACCTTGTAGCCCTTGCCGCCGAACTTGCCCCCGGCGTGCAGCATCGTCAGGCAAACCTCAACGGCCGGCCTGCCCACCTTCGGATGGATCCCAACGGGGAACCCGCGCCCGTTATCCAGGATGCTGGCGGAGCCGTCGCGGTGAAGCGTGGCGATGATCTCGGTGCAGTGGCCGGCCAGCGCCTCGTCGATCGCGTTATCCACGATCTCATACACCAGGTGGTGCAGTCCGCGGACGTCCGTCGAGCCGATATACATGCCCGGACGCTTGCGCACAGCCTCCAGCCCCTCCAGCACCTGTATCTGGGTCTCGTCGTAACGCGCTTCCACATTGGGATTCTGCATGGCCGCCCTCCCGTTCATGTTATAGATGGCATCCCGCCTACCGTTATTATACCATATTCGCCGTATAATTGGAAGGGGGAGTTTTACGGGGGAATTGTCGAAACCGCGCCTTACGGATAATTCAGACAAATATGATAACCTGGACGGCCCAAACCATCCAACAAAACCATTTATACCAAACCATTCAGCTAAACAAACCTGCCAAAATGAAACGGCCCCGCTTGGACATCCGCCAGCGCGATGGCGGGTATCCCGGCGGGACCGGCGCGGTATCGAGCGTATCAGGCATACTATACGCGCAAAACATACTGGTTTATCGTTTATGCGTAAGCCTCCTGGCGCGGCTGGCCTGTTACCGCGCCTTCCAGCGCGGCCAGCGCCGCGTTGACCATCAGGGCGACCACCTGTTCGTCTACGCGCTCCTCGACCATCCTATCTATGCGCTGGCGGGTCAGGCGCGACAGGTCCAGCGCGTAGGCCGCCTTCTCCATCAGTTGTTCCACCATAAGCTCATCGTAGGCCAGCGCCCGCAGGGTATGCTGGCTGAATGTCTCCGCCGCGGGCATGGCGAGGCGCAGGTCGATCGTCCGCTGGGCCGCGCCCGCCAGCGCATGGACGCTTACCTCCGATGTGACGAACAGCCCAAGCTCCGGTATAAGCAGGTGCGCCAACCTGTCTGGCTGGCAGTATTCCATCGCGCACATCACGTCAAGGCCGCGCGAGAGCGCCGCGTCCCGCAGTTTGGCCAGCGGGTCGTGGAAGTCGCAGCCCCACGGCCCGGACACGCGCCACAGCCTCGGGGTTAGCACGCTGTCCAGATGCTGGACCAGTCCGCGCGAGGTCACGGCCTCCACGAATACGCGCGACTCCACGCCTCCGCCGCTCTCGGGCCTGTATGCCATGATCGACTCCATCCACGGCTCCAGCATCCTGTCAAGCGCCGCGCGGTCCAACACGCGCGAATACTCATCCCCGGCGTCCGCGCGCAGCGGCGCGGCTGCCTCCATATACCGGACGACGCGCGACTCGTACGACGAGGCCTCCGCGTCGAGCGCCCTTACGACCTCTGGGTAAACGCCGGAGTGGACTGAGCGCAGCGCCTCATCCATATCGACGCATACGTCAGGCTGACCGATATTCAGGCATGGATCGCCCGCGCCGGCGCTGGCGACGGCAAGCGCGAGGCTGGGGCAGACGATCCCCACTACCGCGTCGGGGTCCAGCACGTCGTGCAGGAGGTCGGCCTCGCGGTCCTGTTCGGTGATCCTGCGGGCGAGCGCGTCCATGGCGGCGGCCCGCGTCCTGGCGGAGCCGCCGCGCACGCGCAGCCGCCGCGGTTCATTCCCGCCGAGCAGTGGTTCGGGATCGAACACCACGTACCCGTCGCGCGTAAACGCGCCAATAAATCCATGTTTGGTCGGCTGCATTGGCTGTCCCCCTTTACGTAAAGCCCGCGCGGGGCGCTCGTTTGGGGGAAGTGTATGCGCGGCGGGCGGGGGGCAGACCAGGATAAAACGTCCTTGGCCGCGCAACGCGGCCGCGTTACAATCGTGGCGGAGATGAGAAGCGCGTTGGCCTCGCCGCCGTCAAACGCGGCTCGTCAAGCAGCGTCCGCAGGTAAGCCGCAGGGTCACGGGGCGGCGGGGCTGGCCGCGCAAGGCGCAATATGCCGCTGCGCGGCCCGCGCACCATAAACCCCTCGCGCCATTGGGCGGTCGGGGTTTCCGGGGTCAGGGGCTGGCGGTTATCCGGCAAGACGCCGCCTCCCATCAGAGATAGTCATGTCGAATTATATCATTAAACGATCTTACGGTAACACAGGCCAGGACGCGTGTCAATACCAGAGAGGCGGGACAATGTTTGGTTGTTAATTCTAAAAACAGCCGCCGCCGCGTGTCAGGATTTCATAATACCGACAACCCTGTGCGCGTTTATGCTAAAGCAAGGCGGCCGCGTCTGTATTATCTGTTAAAACCCCTTGACAGTTTATGCGTTTCAGTTTATAATGTAACAAAATCGCCTGATAAATTGTCGTAACGCCTGTTGGAGGTGCTGACATGGCGCCCTCTTTACCCGCCACGGCGAGGCGCTCCCCGCGCGATCCACTGCTCAAGCGCGTCTACCGCAGCCGCATGCTCTACCTTATGCTCGCGCTGCCGCTGGTCCAGTACGCGGTCTTTCGGTACGCGCCGCTGGCCGGGCTGCAGGTCGCGTTCAAGAATTTCAACATGTTCAAGGGGATGTGGGCCAGCCCGTGGGTCGGGAGGACGGTCTTCCGGGAGATATTCGGCAACCCGAAGTTCTGGCTCGCGCTGAAGAACACCGTCGCGCTCAACGCGCTGGACCTGTTGTTCGGCTTCCCGATGCCCATCATACTCGCTGTATTCCTGTATGAAATGCGCAGCCTGACCGTCAAGCGCGTCTCGCAAACCATCCTGTACCTGCCGCACTTCCTGTCGTGGATCATCATCGGCGGCATAGTCACGCAGATATTCGGCAGCGCCGGCATAGCAAACCAGATAGCGTCAAGGCTCCTGGGAAGGAACGCCAACTTCCTGATGGATGAAGCCAATTGGACGATAGTCTATGTGATGGTAGGCGTGTGGCAGAGCGCGGGCTGGGGCACGATCATCTACCTTGCCGCAATCTCGGCGGTCAATACCGACCTGTACGAGGCCTCCGAAGTGGATGGCTGCGGCCGCTGGCGCAGGATAATCCACGTGACGCTGCCCTGTATCACCCCGACGATCGTTGTAATGCTGATACTGCGCCTGGGCCAGATGGTCGCCATCGGGTTCGAGCGGCCTTACGTGATGGCCAACGACATGGTTCTCAACGTCGCGGAGGTTATATCGACGTTCGTTTATAAGATGGGCCTTCGCAACGCGCGTTACTCGTTCGCGACGGCTGTCGGCATGTTCGGCTCGGTAGTCAACATGGTCTTTCTGCTGGCGGCCAACTTCGGCGCGAAGCGGTTAGGGGAGGATGGGCTATGGTAGGCGGCGCCAGTCAAGCCAAGGTCGTCACGAAACGCCCCGGAAGCCGGCTCAACGCGCGGCGCAACGGTTTCTCCGGCATAATCATCTACGTTGTGGTTATCGGCGCGGTGGTGATCACGGCCATCCCGGTTCTGCACATACTAGCGCTGTCCATGTCCGGGCGCGAGGCTGTCCTCGCGCGGAAGGTGACGCTTATTCCGCGCGACATCAACTTCAACGCCTATACCTCCGTGTTTATGGACAAGAGCATGCAGCGCGCGCTCGGGTTTTCGGTAACACTGACGCTGACCTACACGGTGTTCGCGATGATGGGGAGCATACTGTTGGCCTACCCGCTGTGCAAGGCGCGTCTGCCCGGTCGAAGCTGGCTGATGCTGTTCATACTGGTGCCCATGTATTTCTCTGGCGGGATAATCCCGGAATACCTGTGGATCAAGACGCTGAAACTGGTGGACCGCCCTCTGTCGCTGCTGCTGCCCGTGCTGATCTCCACCTACAACACGATCATACTGCGCAACTTCTTTGGCAGCATCCCGCCAAGCCTGGAGGAGTCCGCGATGATAGACGGCGCGGGCGACTTCACGGTGCTCACGCGCATAGTCCTGCCGCTGTCCGTGCCCGCGCTGGCCACGCTCAGCCTGTTCTACGCGGTCACGCGCTGGAACACGTTCGCCGACGTTCGCTATTACATCAACTCCACCCAGTACTATACGCTCCAGATGAAACTATACCAGGTGGTCTTCAACAGCACGGATACGGAGGTAAACATGCTGGAGGGCGGGCGCAACGCCGTGCTCTCCGACACGATCAAGTCCGCGGCGATCGTGTTCGCCACGGCGCCGATACTGGCGGTCTATCCGTTCCTGCAGCGGTATTTCGTTCAGGGCGTGATGATAGGCGCGGTTAAGGAATAAAACATCAAGGAGGCATTCGGATGAGGAGGATTCTGTCCCTGGCGCTGTGCGCGATGGTGTGTTTCGCGCTGATACCCGCAGGCCTGGCCGGGGAGGACGCGCCGTACCGGTACGACAGCCCGATCACGCTGAAGGTGGCCGTGTTCGACCGGGGCGTGACTGGCCAAACGCCCGTTGACGACAACTGGTGGACCGATTGGATTCAGAAGGAGTTCGGCGACCCGCGCAAAATAAACCTCAAGTTCATCCAGATCCCCCGCAGCGAGGAGATCGACAAGCTGAACGTGCTGATGGCTTCGGGCGACGCCGCCGACATCCACTTCACGTATACCGAGTCCGTCATAACCAACTTCGTGCAGCAGGGCGGCGTGGTAGAGCTTACCGACCTTATCGACCAGTACGGGCAGGGCCTTAAGGCGTATTTGGGCGAGGACCTGCTCAAGTTCGGGATATTCGAGGGCGGCCAGTACGCCGTCCCAGCCAAGCGCGTGGTGCTGGCGACGCAGGGCTTCTTCCTGCGCAAGGACTGGCTGGATAAACTGGGACTGCCGGAACCGACGACGAAGGAAGAATTCTACAACACGCTCGTAGCGTTCCGCGACAGCAACCCCGGCGGCGTGGAGGGCCTGGTCCCCTACGCGTTCAACTACGACCTGACCACGCACAACCACCTGATGCTGTCATTCATATCCAGCCTGGACGAGAAGACGCTGGCGACCGTGCCCGACATCATGTGGGAAGGGTACGACGACTACGTGTTGTTCCTGAACAAGTTGTACAACGAGGGGCTGGTGTCGACTGACTTCGCGCTGGATAACAACGAGACGCATACCAAGGCCGTGGCCGCTGGACAGGCCGGGGGCTATACATACAACTACGACCACCCGATACGGGTATCGCCCGGCATACTGGGCGCGCTCAACGCGTTCGAGCCTGAGGCCGACCTGGTATCCATCAACGCGTTCGAGTCCGTGACCGATCCAACCAAGTACTACCACGCGATGTACGCTCCGAACGGGATATTCAACTTCGTGCCGATGTACGCGAAGAACCCCGAGGCTTCCGTGATGTACCTAGACTGGATCAGCGACCTGGACACGCTGTACTTCCTGCAGAACGGCGAGGAGGGACGCCATCACGAGCTGGACGAGGCCGGCGTGCCGATCCTGCTGGACGTGACGGACGAGACCAAGTTCAACAGCATGCAGAACATCGACTACACGCTGCTCACGAACGGCCAGGAGTTCTCCGACCCGTCGCTCAGGATCAAGGCGCAGTCCTACTCCTACCAGAACTACGCGGATAAATTTGAAGCGATGTACGACGTCGCGAACATCGACCCGCTGGTGACAAACTTCCACTTCGACGTGATACTGGCAGCGGACGCGCAGTACAACACATCGCTGACGGCGTTCAGGCGCGAGCTGCTGACCAAGGCGACGATGGCCAAGCCGGAGGATTGCCTCGAGACATTCCACCAGCTGCGCGAGCAGTACATGCGCGACGGCGGCCAGGCGGTCATGGAGGAGAAGATCGCGGCGTGGGATAACATGCATAAGTAACAGGCGCTAACCTTAGTGGATTTGGCATCCGCGCCGCTTTATATAGCGGCGCGGATTTTGTTATGTTCTTCCAACGTCGTCATGTTATAGCCGCCCAATTTTGGATAATCCGCGCATATAAGTAAGGCCTTGACAAACCCTCCTCCCCGATATACAATGGCAACGGCTAGTTAGTTGCTTCTAATTAGTCAATACTAACCGATTCTCAGCTTTACGCTCACGCTTTCGGCGCGGAAGTGGAAGCTGTGGCGGCGATCAATGATTATAAGGAGGTAATTAATGGTGAGCGGGTTTAGGAGGGCGTTGGGCGCGGCGGTCGCGTTCGTTATCGTGATGGGCGTCGGCCTTGGCGCGGGCGCGTTGGCCGAGGGCGGCGCGGCGTATCCTATTGAGATCAAGCACGCCTTTGGCGTTACCGTTCTGGAAGACAAGCCGGAGCGCGTGGCGACAGTCGCGTTCGGGAATCAGGATGTCGCGCTGGCGCTGGGGGTTGTGCCCGTCGGGTTCTCGGCGGCGAATTTCGGCGTGCAGGACGACAGCGGCATGCTTCCGTGGACGCGGGCCAGGCTTGCCGAACTGGGCGTCGAGTCGCCCAATGTCTTCCAGGATACCGACGGGCTAGACTATGAGGCGATATCGGATTGCCAGCCCGACGTGATACTGGCCGCCTACTCGGGGATCACCCAAGAGGAATACGACCTGCTAAGCCAGATCGCCCCGGTGGTCGCCTACCCCGACACGCCCTGGACGATCAGCTGGCGCGACTGGATCACCTACACCGCGCTGGGTATAGGCGCGCCCGACGAGGGCGAGCGGCTGATAGCGGAGCTGGAGGCCATGATCGCCGAAAAGACCGCGCGGTATGACGCGTTCGCGGGCAAGACGTTCGTATGGATCAGCTTCAACGAGAACAACCTGTCCAACCTCCACGCCTACGCGCCGGTCGATCCGCGCTGCGCGTTCCTGATCGAAGATCTGGGGTTCTCGTATCCGGAAAGCGTACAATCGCTGGTGAAGGACAACAGTTACTCGTTGAGCCTGAGCGCCGAGAACGCCGACCTGTTGTATGACGCCGACTTCCTGATCGGCTACAGCAGCGAATCCGCGTACGCGGCGGCCAAGGCCGATCCCGTGCTGGGGAACATCCCCGCGCTGAAGAACAACGCGGTGGTGAGCATCGTCAGCGGAACGCCGCTCTCAGCCGCGATGACGGTCACGCCGCTGTCACTCACCTATACGATCGACGAGTATCTGGCGAAAATCGCCGAGGCCGTGGCGAACGTAAAATGACAGGCCGCGCCAGCTGGAGGGATCGCGGTCTGGCGCGGTCCTCCCTGCGCGGGCATGGCGTTGGCGTTGCGGCGTTGTCGCTGGCGCTGCTGGCGTCTTGCGCCGCCGCGTCGTTCGCGCTGGGCGCCCGCGCGATAACCCTTACCGAGCTGGCGGACGGATTGTTCCGCCCGTACGTGAACACATACGGCGCGAACGTCGCGCGCAAGCGTGTCGCGCGGACCATGTTCGCGCTGCTGTGCGGCGGCTCGCTGGGCGTATCCGGCGCGTTGACTCAGTCCGTAACGCGCAACCCGATCGCCGATCCTTCCATCCTGGGCGTGAATACCGGGGCGGCCCTGTCCGTGGTATGCGGCATAGCGTTCCTCAACATCACGACGGCGGCGCAGTACATGGGGATGGCGATGGCGGGGGCGGCGCTGACAGCGGCGTTTGTCTATGCGGTAGGCTCCGTTGGCAGGGATGGCGCGACGCCGATCAAGCTGGCGCTGGCTGGCGCGGCGGTCAGCGCGGCTCTGTCCTCCATGGTCAGCGCGGTATTGCTGCCCCGCTCATATGTTATGGATCAATACCGATACTGGCAGGTAGGCAGCGTGGGATCGGGCACGTGGGCGGAGACGGGCGCGTTGCTGCCATTCTTCATTGTTGGGACGCTGACGGCCGTGGCGACAGCGCCCGCGCTGAACGCGCTGGCGATGGGCGACGAGGCCGCGACGGGGCTTGGCGTTCGCGCGGGATTGGTCCGGCTGATCGCGTCGATGGCGGGCGTGGCGCTGTGCGGGGCTGTGACCGCGATGGCCGGGCCTATCGGGTTTATAGGATTGCTCGCGCCGCGCCTGGCGCGGATGCTGGCTGGCGCGGACCTGCGCCGCTCGCTGCCGATGTCCGCGCTGCTGGGCGCGGTAACGCTGACCGCGTCTGACGTAATAGGCCGGCTGCTGACGTATCCGGGTGAACTGGAGGTGGGTGTGGTGACCGCGTTCGTGGGCGCCCCTATATTGATATACGCGGCCGTCCGGTCGCGGGCGTGATGGCCGCGATGATGGCGGCGGACGCGCGGGCGGCCGACTGGACGCGCGGGCGGCGCGATAGGAGGAGACGCTTCGCGCTGGCGACGGCCGCGCTTGGCGCGTTGGCGTTCCTGCTGTGCTGCGCTATGCTGCTCATGGGCAATACCCTGTATCCGGTAGGAACAGTGTGGAACGCGCTGCGCGGCGTGGGCGAGAAGGGCGTATTGTTCGCGGCGCGGACGATCCGCTTGCCGCGCATGCTGGCGGGGCTGTTCGCCGGGTTCGCGTTCGGGATGGCGGGGAGCGTGTTCCAGACGCTGCTGCGCAACCCGCTGGCCAACCCGAACATCATCGGGATCACGTCCGGGTCAAGCGCGGGCGCGGTATACTGCATCCTGACGCTTCACGCCGGGGCGGGCGCGGCGTACGCGTCGTCGATCGCGGGCGGGATGGCCACCACGCTGGCGATGTTCATACTATCCAATTATAGGAAGCGGTTTTCAGCATCGCGCATGATCCTGGTGGGGATTGGCATACAGGCTATGTGCAACGCGCTGGTGTCATACATGCTGATCGCCGCGCGGGAGCGGGACGTGCCAGCCGCGACGCGCTGGCTCAGCGGCAGCCTGAACGGTGTGAGGCTGCCTGAGCTGTATCCGCTGTTCGCTGCCTCGGTTGTGGTGATTCCGGTTGCGCTGCTGTTCAGCGGACAGTTGAGGATGCTGGAGTTGGGGGAGGACGCCGCGCTGACGCTTGGCGTTCGCGCCGGACGGACACGCGCCGTTTTGATGGCGTGCGCGGTTGTGCTTGCCGCGACCGCGACGGCGGCGACTGGCCCGATCGCGTTCGTGTCGTTCCTGTCGGGGCCGATCGCCAAACGCCTGGCTGGGAATGGCAACTCGCATCCGCTGCCGGCCGGGCTGTTCGGGGCCGCGCTGACGCTGGCGTCCGACCTGGCCGGGCAGTTCGCGTTTGAGCAGCGTTTCCCTGTCGGCGTGGTTACGGGGATTCTGGGCGCCCCGTACCTGATCTTCCTGCTGGTTCGCATGAGCGGGAAAGGGGAACTGTGATGGGCGCGGCGCGGGTGGACGCGCATGACCTCCGGTGCGAGCGCGTGGTGTCGGGATATGACGGCAAGGCCGTAGTTCGCGAGGTGAGCGTCTCGCTGCCGGGGCATGGTATCAGCGCGATCATTGGGCCGAACGCGTGCGGGAAATCCACGCTTCTCAAGACGATGGCGCGGCTGATCAAACCGATGTCCGGCGCGGTGACGCTGGATGGGCGCGGCGTGGGGACGATCAAGCCCAAGCGCCTGGCGCGGATGGTGGGGCTGCTGCCGCAGTCCCCGGTCGTGCCGGACGGGATCGCCGTGGGCGACCTCGTGGGCCGCGGACGGTATCCGCGCCAGCGCGTGTTTCGGGGCTGGACGAAGGAAGACGAGGCGGCGGTTGCCGAGGCGATGGGGATAATGAGCGTCGCGGAGCTTGCGGACCGGAGCGTATCCGGCCTGTCGGGTGGGCAGCGGCAGCGGGTATGGATCGCGATGGCGCTGGCTCAGCAAACGGATATCCTCCTGCTGGACGAGCCGACGACGTTCCTTGACGTGGCGTACCAGATAGAGATACTCGACGTTTTGTCAGAATTAAACAGGGAGCGCGGCATAACGCTGGCGATGGTGCTGCACGATATCAACCTTGCGGCGCGGTACGCGGACTATATCTTCGCGATGAAGGACGGGCGGCTGGCCGCCGAGGGCAAGCCCCGCGAGGTGGTCACCGCTGAAGCGATCAAGCGCGTGTTTGGCATGGATTGCGTGATACTGGAGGATCCCGTGGCGCGGTCGCCGCTGATGATCCCGGTGGGTAGGAGGGTGGGGCGACAGGATGACAGCGGGCCCGCCTCCATCATGGACGCCTCGCGCGGCAGCCTTTCCGCAATCCGCTGACACAGCGCGGCGGGCGAATGTGCCGGGGCGCGGGTTAGTCAGCGGTTTCCTATGTAGTATATTTTGCGTTTCTGTTATATATAAATCACTATATAGCGCTGACACCCGTCACGCGCCGGACATACAACCATGGTATAGAGCGGCGGGCCGGGATGTCTTGAGCCTGCCGCAGTCCGCGCGTACATATCTCTTCTTAAAAAAACTCCTTGACAAACCGCTAAACCTGCGGTATCCTAATACCCGTAATTCCCACCGATATAATAGGTATTTATCCGCGCCTACCAGCATACGATATGCCAACAGCCGATCCGGACGGCGCGAAGGCGCCGACGGTTGCTGAAATAGACGGGAGGAGGAACCGGGTATGAGTTTTGGCCGATCCGATCGATGTCGCCGTATGATGGTCGATGCGTAACTGTTATGTGAATATCCGGTTCAGTGGAGCCGGAAGGATGTCGGCATAGGCCGATAATGAAAGGAGACCTCCCTAATGTCTAAGAAGTATTTGCGTGTTGCCGCGCTGGTTATCGCGGCGGCGCTGATTATCCCGGTATACGCTGCGGCTGGCGAGAAGCCCAAGCAGGTCTACGCCGGCGTAGCGAACGACTTCATACCCTACGCTTATCTTGATGACAACGGCGAGCTTGTCGGGTATGAGATCGAGCTGCTCAAGGCGGTCGACGAGCTGCTGCCCCAGTATGAATTCATATTGGATGTGCAAGCTGACCAATGGATCGCGCTGGCGTCTGGGCGCGTTGAACTAATCACACACCAATGGGAAGCCAACGCGAAGCGCGTGGAAACTTACCTGTTCGGTGAGGAAATGATCACAACGTATGACAGCTACGCGGCGTTCAAGCCGGGGCGTGAGGATATCAGGGGATTGCCTGACCTGGTGGGTAAGAAGGTGCAGGTTAGCGAAGGCGGCGGCGCGGCGTACTTTGTCGAAACGTACAACGTGAACAATCCTGACGCGAAGATAGACGTGGTGTATTCCAGCGGCGACACGACCGTCACGCTTAGCAAGATCGACACCGGGGTCATCGACGCTTATCTTTCGAGCAAGCGGATGATCGAGACCACCGAGAAGAACTACGGCGTGACGCTTGGCAAGTCGGACGAACCGATTTACACAGTCTACACCTACTTCGTATTCCGAAAGGACGATCCGGCGGAACAGGAACTAAGCGACGCTATCGACGGCGCGCTACACCAGTTACGCGCGGAAGGCAGGATGAGCGAGCTATCCATAAAGTGGCTTGGCGGCGATTACACGATATGGGGACCGGAGCATGTCGATTGACTATTTCAGCGTTGGCCGGGTGGTGGAATACCTCCCGGCCATGCTTCGGAAGCTGCCCGTCACGCTGGCGGTCGCGTTCTCGTCCACCGCGCTCGGGCTGGTACTGGCGACGCTGATAGCCGCCGCGCTGCTGTTCCGCGTGCCCGCGCTCTACCAAGTTATAAAGGTATTCATATCTTTCTCCCGCGCGATCCCCATCAATATCCAACTGTTCGTCTACTACTACGGCTTGCCCGCGCTGCTCGCGCCGTACCTGCTGCCGCTCGGTCTGAACCCCAGCCGCGCGAACCCGATCTACTTCGTTGTCGCGACGTACGCGATCAGCTCAAGCGCGTTCATGGCTGTGATGCTCTCAGCGTCGATCAGCGGCGTCGACCCCGGCCAGTCGGAGGCCGCGCTGTCCATAGGCATGACGGGCGGGCAGATGTTCCGCAGGGTGATAGGCCCTCAGGCGTTCCAGATCGCGCTGCCTGAAATGGGCAACGTCATCGTCACGAACCTGAAGAACACATCGCTGGCGTTCACTGTCGGGGTGATCGACATGGTCGGTGCGACACGCGCCATCGCCACGCGCACCCACCACGCGCTTGAGGGTTATGTCGGCAACGCGCTTGTGTACTTTGTGATATGCCTCCTGCTGGAGAAGGCGTTCGGCCTTCTTGAGAGGCGTTACCGCCTGCGGAAAGGCTAGGTGCCGGCCAGTGTATAGGATAGACTATGGCTTCCTGCTGCGTGAGGTGTGGGTGGCGTTCACGATGCTCCCGTTCACGCTGATGCTGGCCGCTGTGCCGACGCTGTTCGGGCTGGCCGTGGGCGCGCTGCTGGCGATAGTCAGGATACAGCGCGTGCCCGTGCTGCGGAGCGTCGTGCAGGGGTACGTGGTGCTGATTCGGGGCATGCCGACGGTGCTGATGCTGCTGATCGTGTACTTCGCGTTCGTGTTCGGGTTCGACGCGCTTATGGAGAAGCTGGGTTGGTCCGCGCGCTCGGCGAACATCCCGCCGACACTGTTCGCGATGGGCGTGCTCGCGTTCATCGCCACGGCGTTCATGACCGAATCCATCAGGACCGCGCTGCTCTCCGTACCCAAAGGCCAGACCGAGGCCGCGCAGTCGATAGGCATGACAAACTTCGATATCTACCGGCGCGTGGTGATACCGCAGGCTCTGCCCGTCGCTATACCGATACTGGGCAACGCGTTCATCGGTCAGGCGAAGGGGACGGCGCTGGTGACGATGATCGGCGTGACCGACCTTGTCACCCGCGTGAGGATCGAGGCGAACGCCAGCTACAGGTACCTGGAGGCTTATATAGCGGTCGCGCTGGTATACTGGGCGCTGTGCGTGGGGATAGAGCAGGGCGTTCGCTTGTTAAACAAATCGGTCAGGGTCCGCGCAGGGGGTGTGTGAGGATGATAACGCTGTCAAATATCCACAAATCATTCGGGCGGAACCACGTCCTAAAGGGCATCGACCTGACCATTCGGGACGGGGAGGCCTTCGTTATCATAGGCGCGTCCGGCTCTGGCAAGACCACGCTGCTAAGGGCGATCAACTTCCTTGAACGCGCGGACCAGGGCGAGATCAGCATAGGCGGCGTGAGCGTCTCGGCGAAGCGCGCCACTAAGAAGCAGGTGCTGGACATACGCCGCCGCACCGCGATGGTGTTCCAGAACTATAACCTCTTCCGCAACCGCACGGCTATCCGGAACGTGGCGGAGGGGCTGGTCATCGTCCAGAAAGTGGGCGAGAAGGAGGCGCTGGAACGCGCGGCGGAGCTTATGGCGCAGGTTGGATTATCCGACAAGCTGGACGCGTACCCGTCCCAACTGTCCGGCGGGCAGCAGCAGCGCGTCGCGATCGCCCGGGCGCTGGCGTTGAGGCCGGAGGTCATACTCTTTGACGAGCCGACCAGCGCGTTGGATCCCGAGCTTGTGGGCGAGGTGCTGGGCGTGATGCGCGAGGTCGCGCGGATGGGCATCACGATGATACTGGTGACGCACGAGATGTCGTTCGCCCGCGACATCGCCAGCCAGATCGTATTCATCGACGATGGGGTGATCGTCGAGCAGGGCGCGCCTATCGAGATATTCCGCGACGCGAAGGAAGAGCGAACGCGGCAGTTCCTGCGGCGGATCATGCCCGAGTTTACCTATCATATCTAACTAAATAGCAGGAGGATATTATGTCTGACATCCACAATAACCTGAACCAATACCGCGCGGCGTTATCCCAAAGGGATGGGAAGATTTACCTGAACACGGGCATCACCGGACCGCTGTCCGCCGCCGCGAAGCTGGCCGTGTCGGACTGGCTGTTCGCCCAGCAGGAGAAGAACGGATACCTCGCGGCCAAGGAACTCGCAGAGAAGGCGCAGGGCCTGGTCGCGCGGCTGATCGGCGCGGAGCCGGGCGAGATCGCGCTCAAGAACAGCACGACGCACGGTATTTATGAGGCTATATTCTCCCTGGACTGGTCGGAAGGCGACGAGGCCGTCATATCAAACCGCGAGCACCACGCGGTCATCCGCCCGCTGCTGCGGTTGCGGGAGCGGTATGGGATAGTCATCCGCTTCTTCGAGACGCAGCCGGACGCTGTCGCGTCGTTGTCGGCGCAGTTGTCCAGCAGGACGAAGCTGGTCGCGTTCTCACACGTGTCGTACATAACGGGCGAGCGTTTGCCGGCCAAGGAGTTGATCGCGGCGGCGCACGAGCGGGGCGTGCCCGTCGTGATAGACGGGGCGCAGTCCGCCGGAGCCATACCGCTGGACGCGCGTGACATGGACGTTGACTACTACAGCTTGCCCGGCCAGAAGTGGCTGTTCGGGCCGCAGGGCACGGGCGCGTTATACGTAGCCAAGCGGATAGTGGACGCTTACAAACCCATAACCGACGATGAGACGCTGCCCGAGCCGTACCAGGACGAGAAGCTGAGCGCGGACATCCAGCGTTACGCGCCCGCGCCGCCCAGCGCGTTGGCGGTAAGCGGCTTCGCGGCGTCGCTGGAATGGCTGCTGGATACCGTCGGCCTTGACGGGTTGTATGGCGCGATAGCGGACATCTCCGCATACGCGATATCGGAGCTGTCAAAGCTGGACGGGATCACGGTCATAACGCCGGAGGATTCGCGGGCGGGGCTGGTCTCGTTCCGCTCGGACGCGAGGCCGGCCAAGGACCTGCTGGAGCGTTTGAAGGACAGCGATATACACGCGCGGCTGGTGCCGCCGCTTGATTACGTGAGGCTGTCGCTGGCGTTCTTCATCAGGAAGGAGGACGTTGACAGGTTGGTCGAGGTGGTCAGGGGTTTTGTCGCAGGGGATGACGCGGCCGGGCCCGTCGTGGCCGCGTCCGTCACGGCGGGCGCCTGAGGATCATATCGCCGCGCCACGCGCCATCGAGCAGCGCGCGTCTCCCCCAAAAGAGCGTCCGCCCCGAAACCTGTTCGCGCGGTATTCATACAGGCATTCGGGGCGGCGCACAGGCTGCGGGCCGTTAGCCCGGCCAGCCATGGAATCCGGGATGGTTTCCTTCCGGCCGCCTTACCTTACGGTTATCTCGACCACCGTGTCCGTCTCGTCCGGCAGGACCGGGCTGGGTCCCAGCTTAACGAACGCGTTCTTGTAGTTGTTGCTGGTCCAGTCGCCGGCTAGGCTGAGCTCCGCGCCGGTCGCGAGGGCCCGCGCTTTTACGATCTCACCTTTGTCTAGCCCCAGCAGCGGCAGCAGCCCCAGCGCGTTGTCAAAGATATGCGCGTATACCTTGTTCCCGTTGCGGGTGTACCTGCCGAAATCCGGCTTGGGCAGGTCCGCGTAACCGCAGTTGTAGATCGACTCGCCGTTGAGCGACATCCACTCGCCCACCTCGGAGAGTATCTTTACCGAATCGGGCGGGATATTCCCACGCGCGTCCGGCCCTACGTTCAGCAGGAAGTTGCCGCCCTTGCTCACGCATTCCGCCAGCTTGCGCACCACCATTGGCGCAGGCTTCCAGTTGCTGTCGGTGGCGTGGTAGCCCCAGTTGTTGTTGAGCGTTGCGCACGCCTCCCACACCGCGCGGCGGCCGTTTTGGTCGAATATGCCCTCCGGCGGGATGATCTGCTCGGGGCTGACGAAGTCGCCCGAATATACGTTGGGATCGCCGGACAGCAGCGACCCGAACCCCTCGCCGCTTACCTCCATGCGGTTGTCGATCAGGATGTGCGGCTGCAGCGAGCGGATCATGTTGGTAAGCTCCGTCGCCCGCCACTTCTCGCCGGACATCTCGCCGTAGGAGAAGTCAAACCACATGATATCCAGTTTGCCATAACCCGTCAGCAGCTCGCGGACCTGGCCGTGCAGGTACGTCAAATAGTTATCAAAGTTGTATTTGTGGTCCTTGAACGCCTCGTTGTCGCGCATCGGGTGGATGCGGTCGCCGTAGTGCGGGTAATCCGGGTGATGCCAGTCGATCAGCGAGTAGTACAGCCCGACCTTGATCCCCTCGGCCCGGAACGCCTCCAGGTATTCCCGCACCAGGTCGCGCCCGGCGGGTGTGTTCGTCGCCTTGTAGTCGGTCAGCTTGCTGTCGAACAGGCAGAACCCGTCGTGGTGCTTGCTGGTCAGCACGGCGTACTTCATGCCTGCCTTCTTCGCCAGCTTCGCCCACGCCTTCGGGTCGTAGTCGACAGGGTTAAATTCCTTGAAGAACGGCTCGTAGTCCTCAACGGGAATCTTCTCAACGCTGCGCACCCACTCGCCCCGCGCCGGTATCGAGTACAGCCCCCAATGGATGAACATCCCGAACCGCGCCTTGACGAACCAATCCACCCGCTTGTGATACGCGTCCCAGTCGAACATATCAGTCTCCTCTCAATTTGTGGCTCCAGCCGATTCATTATTAGCTTAACCGCAGGAATTGTCAAGGGGACGGCGAATAGTTTAGGGAGAAATCACTGTCCGCCGCCGCCCGGCATCCTCTGATAAGGAGCGCAATCGATGAAAACAAGCCTCGCCGCCGCCGTCGCCGCCGCCTATGCCGCCGCGTTCGCCGCCGATCCGCCGCCTATCGCGGACCTGTCCGCCATGCTGGAGGTCCCGCCCGACCCGGCGATGGGCGACTACGCGCTGCCATGCTTCCGTTTCGCGAAGAATTTGAGGAAGGCGCCGCCCGTGATAGCCTCGTCGCTGGCGGCTGCGTGGCCGTCGCCGGATATCGCGGGCGTGTCGGTCGCGGGCGGTTACCTCAACTTCGCGTTGGAGCGCGGCGCGTTCACGGTCCGGACGCTGGAAGCGGTACGCTCGGCGCCCGGCGCGTTCGGCGTGTCGGACGAGGGCGCGGGCAAGACGATCGTCATCGATTACAGCTCGATAAACATAGCCAAGCGCCCGCACATCGGCCACCTGTGGACCACAATGATCGGCCATTCGCTCAAGCGCCTGTTCGAGAACCTGGGCTACAGCGTCGTCGGCGTGAACCACCTGGGCGACTGGGGCACCCAGTTCGGCAAGATGATCAGCGCGTACAGGCGCTGGGGCTCGCGCGAGGCGGTGGAGCGCGGCGGCGTGCAGTCGCTGGTCGACCTGTACGTCCGCTTCCACAAGGAGGCGGAGGCCGACCCAACGCTCAACGACGAGGGCCGCGAGTGGTTCCTTAGGATCGAGCGCGGCGACCCGGAGGCGCTGGAGCTGTTCGGCTGGTTCAAGGAGATGACGCTGCGTGATGTCGAGAGGGTGTACGCGCTGCTGGGCGTGGCGTTCGACGCGTACACGGGCGAGAGCTTCTACAACGACAAGACCCGGCCAGTAGTGGATATACTAAGGGAGAAGGGCCTGCTGTCCCAATCCGACGGCGCGTCGATCGTCGACCTCGGCTCGGATGGCATGCCCCCCGCGCTGATACTAAAGCGCGATGGCGCGACGCTTTACACCACGCGCGACCTGGCGGCCGCGATATACCGCGCCGAGACGTACCATTTCGACAAATGCCTGTATGTCGTCGCCTACCACCAGGACCTGCACTTCCGCCAGTTCTTCCGCGTGCTGGAGCTGATGGGCTACCCATGGGCGAAGGACCTCGTTCACGTCTCCTACGGCATGGTCAGCTACGAGGGATCGCCGCTGTCCACGCGCGAGGGGCACATCGTTTACCTGGACGACGTGCTCGACGCGGCGGTCACCAAGGCCCGCGCCCTGATCGACGAGAAATCGCCGGACCTGCCGGACAAGGACGCGACCGCGCGCGTGGTCGGCATCGGCGCGATCGTGTATGCGGCGCTGGCCTCCGGCAGGATCAAGGACGTGGATTTCCGCTGGGCGCGCGCGTTGAACTTCGACGGCGAGACCGGGCCGTATGTCCAGTATACCCATGCCCGCTGCTGCTCGGTGCTGGGCAAGGCCGCCGCCGCTGGGCTTGATTGGTCGGGATCACAGCCATGGTCGCCCGACGCGCTGGCCAATGACGAGGCGCGGGCCGTTCTCCTGCTGATCTCACGCTTTCCCGAGGCCGCCGCCGACGCCGCGCGTAAGTACGAGCCGTCCATCCTGACGCGCCACATCACACAAACCGCCCAGGCGTACAACCGTTACTATTACGAACATCGTATACTGTACGGAGAGCCGTCCAGCCAACGCGCCGGGGTCATCCTGACCGAAGCGGCGCGCGATATCCTCAAAAGGGGACTGTACCTCGTGGGTATCGACGCGCCGGAGAGGATGTAATAAAGGAGGCGCCACCATGAAGATCACCAACACCCAGCGGGTATCCTACCCCGCGTGCCGGTTCATCGGCAGGAAGTACCTCGATGGCGACCGCGCCAACAACGGCTCATTCGGCCACAAGTGGGGCGAATGGTTCCAAAACGGCTGGTTCGAGCCGCTGGAGAAGCTGGACGCGCTGGCCGAGTCGGGCGACGCGTACGTCGGCCTGATGCGCGAGGCTGACCCGTTCGAATACTGGATCGGCATGTTCTTTCCCGCCGGGACCGAAGCCCCCGAGGGCTGCGAGTGGACGGACCTGCCCGCGATGGATTACGGCGTGTGCTGGCTCTACGGCAAGGAGGACACCGGCGAGTTGTACGGCATGGACGCGCACAGCCGCGCCCTCGCCTCCATCCAGGAAAAGGGCATGGCGCCCAAGCCCGGCGGCTATATGTTCGAGCTGTACAACTGTCCGCGCTTCACCACGCCGGACGAGCAAGGCAACGTCATACTGGATTACGGGATCGAGGTAATATAACCAATCGGCGGGACAACCCGCGCGGCTTGCCCTCCTAAAAGCCCTGGTTGCGCTTAACCAGGGCTTTACCTGTGTTAAGGCTGCGTAAAACAGTTTACATTACGTTCATTATGCCGTTATATCCCACGCCTATAATCAATCCTACGGAGGTGATCTGCCATCAACAGGCGGCATGAGTATAAGCACATCCTGAACTGGGCGGACTATCTGGCCATCAGGTCCAGGCTGGGACAGGCGCTGCGGCGAGACCCGCACGTCGGGCCGGACGGGGAGTACCGCGTGCGCAGCGTGTACTTCGACTCGCCAAGGGACCAGGCGCTGCGCGACAAGGTCAACGGGGCGAACCGGCGCGAGAAGTTCCGCGCGCGACGCTATCCCGGCGGCGGGGAGTGTGTCGCCATCGAGAAGAAGGTCAAGGAGAACGGGCTGTGCGGCAAACAGTCCGCGCGTATCACCCGCGAACAGGCCGCGCTGCTGTTGGACGGACACCACGGCTGGATGCGCGAATCGGCAAACGACCTGCTGCTGGAACTGTACTCCAAGCTGAACACCTCGCTGCTAAGGCCCAAGGCCATAGTGGATTACATCCGCGAGCCGTTCGTGTGCGAGCCCGGGAATGTGCGCGTGACGCTGGACAGGGATATCCGTTCCGGCGGCGCGTCCGACGGCCGGGCGTTCGGGTTCTCCGACGACTTCTTCAACGACGCGCTCCCGACTGTGAGGGTCGGCGACCAAATCGCGCTGCTGGAGGTGAAGTATGACGAATTCATACCCGATTACGTCGTAAAGCTGCTCCAGCTGGGCGGCAGAAGCGCCTCGTCGGTATCCAAGTACGCCCAGGCGCGGGTTTTCGGCTGAAATAAATATAGTGAGGATGGACGCAATGACATTCAACGATATCTTCAGGTCCAGCTTCCTGGAAAACGTCATGTCTGTGACGATACTGGACATGGCGCTGGCCATGGCGCTCTCATTCGGGCTGGGGGTACTCATCTTCATGGTATACAGGAAGACGTTCAAGGGCGTTATGTACTCCGCCAGCTTCGGCGTGACGCTCATCGCGCTGACGATGATATCCACGCTGGTTATCCTCGCTGTGACCAGCAACGTCGTGCTGTCGCTGGGCATGGTCGGCGCGTTGTCGATCGTGCGCTTCCGCACGGCCATCAAGGAACCGCTGGACATAGCGTTCCTGTTCTGGTCGATAACGGTGGGCATCGTGCTGGCGGCGGGGATGCTCCCGCTGGCGGTGTTTGGCAGCGTGGCCATCGGGCTGACGCTGGTCCTGTTCGTCAACAGGAAGCCGCACGACGACCCATACATAGCGGTCATCCGCTGCGCTGACGAGCAGTCCGAGAACGCCGCCCGCGAGGTCATGGCCCGCGAGGTAAAGAAGCTGGCGATAAAGAGCAAGACCGTCACCGCCGGGGAGATCGAGCTTCACTACGAGATCCGCCTCAAGTCCGAGGGCGTGTCGTTCGTCAATGGGCTGCTCAGCTTGCCGGGCGTGCGCAGCGCGGCGCTGGTCAGCTACAACGGCGACTACATGGGCTGACGGGGAGGCGCGTTGTGTCAAAGAACAAGTATACAACGGCGGTATGCCTGGCCATCGTGCTGGCGATGATCGTCATAACCTGCCTGTTCTACGCTGGCGAGTCGCTGGGCGTTTCGATAGCGCGGGCGGACGCGCCGTACGCCGCGTCGCTGTTCTCCGGCGACAGGGTCCACACCATCGACATCGTCGCGGACGAAGGCGGCTGGGCGGACATGCTGGCCAACGCGCGGAACGAGGAGTACATACAGGCGTCCGTGGTCATCGACGGTCGCAAGGTATCCGACGTTGGCATCCGACCCAAGGGCAACTCGTCGCTGTCCACCATAGCCTCGTCGGATTCCGACAGGTACAGCTTCAAGGTGGAGTTCGACCACTATGTATCCGGTCGGACATACCTGGGGCTGGATAAGCTCGCGCTTAACAACATCGCGCAGGACAACACCTACATGAAGGACTTCGTCAGCTACAAGATGATGGCCGCCGCCGGCGCCGACGCGCCGCTGTGCTCCTTCATATACCTTACCGTCAACGGCGAGGACTGGGGGCTGTACCTCGCGGTTGAGGGCATAGAGGACGCTTTCGCCAAGCGGGTTTACGGCGCGGACCACGGCCAGATATACAAGCCCGACAGCATGAACATCAACCAGGGCGGGGAACGAGGCGGCATGGGGAACATGCCGGAAGGTTTACCGCAGGCTATGCCTGAAGGTTTTCAGGGGACTATGCCGGAAGGTTTACCCGAAGGCATGCCTGAAGGTTTTCAGGGGAACACGCCGGAAGGTTTACCCGAAGGTTTTCAGAGGAACACGTCGGAAAGTTTACCGCAGACTATGTCCGAAGGCTTTCAGGGGAACATGCCGGAAGGTTTACCGCAGACTATGCCCGAAGGTTTCCAAGGCAACATGCCAGAAGGATTCCCGGGAAACATAGAGGAATTATTCCCCGATGGCATGCCCGAAGGCTTCGCGGACCGCTGGCAGAACCGAGCGCAGTCCAGCCTTTGGGCTGGCGGCATGGGCGGATTCGGCAGGAGCGGCGGCGCGGCGACGCTTGTATATACAGACGACGACCCCGCCAGCTATTCCGTGATATTCGACAACGCCGCCTTCACCGCCAAGTCCGGCGACGACACCCGGTTGATCGACTCTCTGAAGAAACTCAACGAGCAAACCGACCTGGAGGCCACGCTCGACATAAGCGAGGTGTTATCTTACTTCGCCGCCCATAACTTCACCGTGAACCAGGACAGCTACACGGGCACCCTCGTGCACAACTACTACATATACGAGAAGGACGGCAAGCTGTCAATGATCCCGTGGGACTACAACCTCGCGTTTGGAGGCATGGGAGGCATGGGCGGTATGGGTGGAGGGTTCAACATGAACACGATAGGCGCGGGAACCGCCGATACCGCTACATCGTCAGTGAACACACCCATAGACTCGCTGCTCAACGGCTCCAGCGATTCGCGCCCGATGTGGGATTGGATCGCCTCCAGCGCGGAATACACCGCGATGTATCACGAAACGTACATGGGCCTGATCGAATCTTTCTTTGACAGTGGCGAGTTTGCCGCGATGTACGACCAAACCATCGCGATGATCTCGCCATTCGTTGAGAAGGACCCGACAGCGTTCTGCACATATGACGAGTTCATCGCTGGCCAGGCCGCGCTAAGGGAGTATTGCCTGCTCCGCGCCCAAAGCGTGAAGGCGCAGCTTGCCGGGGAGATCGCCTCTACGAGCGAGGCGCAGACCGCCAGCGGTGGCGCGGGGTTCGTGGATGCCTCGACCGTCAACATGGAGGCGATGGGTTCCAATACGCGCGGGTTCGGCAACGCCCGAGGCGGGTTCAGGATGCCCACGCGCGGCGGCGAAGGCAATGCCACACCGGATAACGGTATACCGGGCGGCAACGCGCCGGGCAATACTACGCTAAATGATAACACGCCGGACAACGCCATCCCAAACAGCAACACGCCGGACAACGCCATCCCAGACAGCAACGCGTCTGGCAACGCCATCCCAGACAGCAACGCGTCTGGCAACGCCATTCTAGATGGCAACACGCCGGACAACGCCATTCCAGACAGTAACGCGTCGGGCAACACTATGCCAAACGGCAACGCACCGGGCAACGCCATCCTAAACAGCAACACGCCGGACAACGCCATCCCAGACAGCAACGCGTCGGGCAACACTATGCCAAACGGCAGCGCGCCGGGCAACGCCATCCTAAACAACGCCGCTCCGGACACCAACGCGAACTGACATTCCCCGTTACCGCGCCAACTCGCGCAGTATGTTCGCCAGCATCTCATCCCGATTGACCACGTTGAGCCGCCGCATGGCGGCTTTACTGTCGCGCTGGCATACCGCGCCGTAGTCGCACCACTGACACGCGGTCCACTCGACGATACGCGCCGGGTCGCAGGCCACTTCACCGTCAATGATCCGCCGCGCCAGCGACGCCGCCTTGCGTTTCGCGTAGCGGATCATCCCGTCCATGTCGTCCGCGCTGACCAGGTCGGCGTGGGCGGCGCGGCGGCCATCGGTCTTGTTGTACATCTTTTGGACGCTTAGCGGCGGTTCCGCGTTGTCCATTGCCATCGCGACGCGCTTGTCATCCAGCATCACCCCGCGCAGTTTGAGTTCGCTGAACCGCTTGCGCTCCAGCTTGTCAAGCCATCCCTCCGCGCTGAGCGCCTCCGGCTCGTCCGGCTCGACGGTCAGCGCGGGGTTATCCAGTTTGAACAAAAACGCCCCGGCGGGTTTAGCCGTTTCCGGCTCCGGTATGACGGCGGCCAGGTACAGCAGCAGTTGGAGATCCAAACCCTCATAGAAGCGCGTCGGGTCGAACGGGTTGCCCTTCCCCGCCCGTGAGCCGGACTTGTAGTCGATCACGCGCAGGTAACGCTTCGCGCCGTCATACCACTCGTCCACGCGGTCGATCTTGCCTTCCAGCGGGATTGAGCCGCCGCCGTCCAACTCAATCGACAACGCGCCGTCGCGTCCCAGCCCGAACGTATACTCAAACGCCATCGGCCTGAACGCGCTGACGGTCAACTGTTTGACCGCCGTCCAGCCCGCGCGTTTCGCTGTCGCGGCGATCCTTGCGCCCTCGGCCTCCATCCTCGCGTTCTGGCGGACCAGCCCATTCTCAAACGCGTCCAGCATCCGCGGCATGAACCGCTCCAGCGTTTCCTCCACCTGTTCGCGAGGCAGGTCGGGGAACGTCGCCTCGCCCGCGCACTCGCGCAGCAGCGTTTCCAACGCGCGGTGCAGGAGTGATCCCGCGCGGTTCGCGGCCACGCGCGGCTCTACGGGCATTATCGGCGTCAGCCCGAACCTGACGAAATGCCGGTACGGGCACGCCGCGAATAGTTCCAGTCGCGTGACAGAATACTTCGCGCGGCTGTATAACTCGGCGGCCAGCGGCACATCCAGCGGCGGGCGGGGCTTATCCGGCGCGAGCGCGTCCGCTACGCCGCGCAGCCTGTCACGCCATACCGGATCGGCCTCCAGCGCGGTTCGCGCGATTTGCCAAATACCGGAAATGGGCTTATCGCTCCGACTTGACCGCAGCGCTGGACCTATCGCGTCCAGCGCGGTACCGGGGGAGTACAGGCACGCCGGGCGGCCGCCGTCGACCTGACACGCGGCGGGGAACAGCCGCGCCAGGCGGCGCATCGTGATCGACGGCTGGACGCGCTCGCCGCCCTCGCCCGCCGTCGAGCAGCTGACGTACAGGAAGTCGGTTGGCGCGGCCATCGCCTCCAACAGGTTCAGGTTTGTCAGCGCGAGCAGCGAGCGCGTGTCCAGTCCCAGCGGCGCGTCGAGTATCGCCTCAGCTTCCAATAATTCCGCGTCGGTCAGCAGTCCCTCGCCGCCCGGGGCCAGCGCTCCGTCGGCCAGCCCCAGTATCAGCGCGGCCCGCGCCCTGCCCGGTTTCGCGCGGCCCACCTGCCCGATCGTCACGCGGCCATGCTCGGGCGGCAGCGCCCCCAGGTCTAGCGACTCAATCCCCGTGCGGATGATCTTGGCCGCCAGCGTGGACGATACAGGTTTGCCAGCCAGCAGCGCGTCCAGCTGGTCCAGCAGGTTCAGCCATAACTGCCAAACCTGCGCGGTGTGCGACGCCTCCAACGCCATGCCCCTCGCGTTCAGCCCGCTATACAGTTCGGTCAGTTTGCCATAAATACCGGCTTCCTCGGTGAAACGCCACAGCGCCCGCGCGAATTCGCCCGACCGCTCGGCCTGGCGCGTCATCACGCGCAGGTCGGCCAGCGGTTCCACGGCCATCCGGCGCAGAGGCTCGGTTTTCCCGCGAAGCGTTTCCTCCGCCTGCGATAACTGGAACGCGGTCGGCCCGTCGAGCGGCTTGAGCCACCGCGCCCCGTCCAACGCGTGTGAGCGGGCGTAAGCGTCGAGCGCGGAGGCCTCGTCTGCGGTAAGCTCGCTAAAGCCGCTGCGTATCCAGTCGGACAGCGCGGCTGTGGCTGAATGCCCCGCGCCGGGCGATGAGACGCGCGAGGCGAAGTCTATCGCGCCCATCAATCCCAGAAACAGCGGATGCGCCGACGCGGGGCGCTTGCGGTCCAGGTAGACCGGGATGCCCATGCGGTTGAACGCCCGCGCCAGCGTGTCGCCGTTCGCGTCAAGGTTGGCGTGGAGGACGCGTATATCATCCGGATCCACGCCGTCCACGATCAGCCGCAATACCCGCGCGGCGGCGCGTTCCGCCTCGCTGTCAGGCGTGGACTCCACCGCGTACTCTATCGCGGAATCCATGCCATCGCCGCCTTTGTACACAGAGGCTGTCCCGGCGAACAGCGCCCGCTCCAGATAGCGGATAGGTCCGGCGGCGTCCAGCCTGTCCTCGACGCGCTCTTGAACGAATGGCACGCCCGCCCGGGCGAACCCGCGCTCCAACCGGTCCAGCGTGGCCCGCGCCGGCGCGAACAGCCTCCCGTCGGGCATGCCTGAACGATCCCACGTCAGCGCTAGCGTGAACGCCCGCGAGAGCTTCGCCGCGCGGCAGAACAGGTCGACCATCGACGGCACGATAAGGTCAAACCCATATACCCACACCCGCGCCCCATCCATCACGCCAGACGCTGGCAGCCGCTCCAGCATCGCCCGCTGCACATCCTCGCCGTCGACGAACTGCCCGGCCAGCGCCTCCTCATACCCGTTGAATATCGCGGCCATGTCGCTGAGCTTGCCGCGCGCCGCGCCGCCGCACCGCGACGCCAATTCCAGCACGGACGCCGGCGTCTGCCCCGCCCGCTTGAACGCGCCTATCTGCTCGGCCATCCTCCGCGCGAACCCGCGCCGCCCAGCCGCCCGCTTGTAGTAGGATAGCTCCGGCGCGAGGCCTTCCATCAGCGATTGCACGGCCATCGCCTTGCCCTCCGCGCCGATCCTCGCCAGCGGAGGCTTCCCGGCGCGGTCGAACACCCGCTCCGTCAGGCGCGAGGGCGAGAGCACATCCAGCGCGAAGAATCCCGGTATGTCAAGCCTTCGCAGTATCCCGGCCTCGGCCTGGAGAGTGTACTGCTCCGGCACGAGCAGCACCAGCTTATCTTCGCCGCGCTTTAGGCATAGTCCGATCTCGTCGATAACGCGCGGCAGGAGGCGGTTTGTCCGCGCGGTGAGTATCCGCGCCGGTTCCATTATCATCCGATATCCTTATCCCATATGGGTATCATGGATTCCCCGGACGCGTCCGGGCCTTGATTGTAACCGTCGTCAAGGCCGACCGCCGCGCGGTGCGCTTTCACGTAGCGGTAGGATTCAAGGCTTAGCGGCCTGTCCATGCCCAAGAGCGCCGAGCGCGGCGTTGGCGTAAACTGGCCCATCAGCGACACGGGCGTATCGGGCGGAAGGTTATCCGCCAGCCAGTTGAGCGACTGGACCGACTCGCGGATGAACCCCGGCAATATCAGATGCCGGATGAGCGCGCCGCGCGTCATCAGGCCGCGCCTGTCATAGATAGCGCTTCCGGTCTGGCGGCGCATCGCGGGTATGGCGGCTTGCGCGACCTCCGGGTAATCAGCCGCGCCGGAGAGCTTACTCGCTGTCCCGGCGTCCGAATACTTATAATCCGGCAGGTATATGTCGACCAGGCCATCCAGCGCGTCGATGGTCTCCAGCGTCTCGTAGCCGCTGGTGTTATACACAACGGGTATGGCAAGCTCCGCCAGGCGCAGCGCGGCAATCACGGATGGAAGGAACGGCGTCGCGTTGACCAGGTTGACATTGGACGCGCCGCGCTCCTGAAGCGACAGGAACACGCCCGCCAGCTCGTTAACTGTGTATAACCGCCCGTACTGGTCCGGCCTGTCCCAGCTTACCGGGGCGTTCTGGCAATACGCGCACCGCAAAGCGCAGCCGCAGAAAAACACCGTCCCGCTGCCGCCGTCGCCTGTCAGACACGGCTCCTCGCCGTAGTGGAGCGTTACCGTCGCCACGCGCGGGGTCACGCCCATCCCGCACCAGCCGCCCGGCTTGCCATTAGGCCCGCCGCGAACCGCGCCGCACCGCCTTGGGCACAGCCCGCAGCCGCGCGTTGTCACCGCCGGGGCGTCATACGCACGCTTGTTCGGCGGGTGGGGCGAACCTCGCGCGGATGAGCGTTTCCAGCGCGTCGCACGCCTCGTTCTCGTCCTCGCCGTCCAGCACCAGGTAGAGCGCGTCGGCGTTCTTGCTACTGAGCGAGAGCACGCCCATCAGACTCTTCGCGTTGACCACCTTGCTGCCCTGCTCGATCAGTATGCGCGACTTGTATTTGCTGGACAGCTGCGCCAGCAGCGCGGCGGAACGCGCGTTGGGGGCCTCGAACCCGCCCAGGTTGATCTGTCGTCGTTTCATGCGGATGGATTCTCCTTTCAATGGCAGCGCAGTACGCGCGCCCGCGCCCAGGCCGCCACATATATGGATATGCGCCGAAAGCGCTAATCATGCCCGGAAATTTTCCCGGAGAGCGTCTCCGCCAGCCGCTCTATCTTGCGCAGGCGGTGGTTCATGCCGGATTTGCCCACGCCCGGGGCCAGCGTCCGCCCAAGCTCCGCCAGCGGCAATTCCGGATGGTCCAGCCTGGCCTGCGCGGTCTCGCGAAGCGCGTCGGGCAGCGCGCCCAGTCCCGCCGTCCGCGCTATCGTCTCGATCGCTCGGATGTGGCGGCTTGACGCGTCCACGGCCTTGTCCAGGTTCGCCAAGTCGCAGTTGGCGGCGCGGTTGACCTGGTTGCGCATGCCCTTGAGTATCCGCGCGTCCTCCACCGCGAGGCGCGAGGCTGGGGCGCCGATCACGGTCAGCAGCAGCGCTATCTGGTCCGCCTCCTTGAGGTATACCACGCGCTGGTTTTTGCGCGGCACAACGCGCGGCTCAAGCCTCAGCCCTTCCAGCAAACCCATCCAAATCTCGGCCAGCCGCTCGTCGGAGCTTACAAACTCCATGTGGTATTCCTTCGCGGGATCGGCGGCCGAGCCGCCGCCCAGGAACGACCCGCGCAGGAACGCCGCGCGGCAGCATGGTTTCGCTCCGGGTGATGGACGCTCAACGTCGCTTACCGCGAACCAGCCCTGATCGCCCAACAGCCCGCATACGGTGAGCAGCCGCAGCGCGTCGTCGCCGGACCAGTGGGCTTGCGCGGGATTCGACGGGCAGCGCGTATCGGCTTCGCGCCCGAGCAGTACGCCGCCCAGCGTCCTTGCCCTGTTCACCGCGCTGGCTGAGCGGCTGGACACCCGCAGCGACAGCTCGTTATCCTCGTCATAGGCCAGCGTCGCGGCGGTGTAGGTCAACGCGCTCATCTCGGCGGTCGCGCAGCACTCCGCGCCGACAGGAACATTGGCCGCTTCCTCTTTGACGCGCGATGAGAACGAATTGTTCATGCCGCGCCCGCTATTACCCGCCATCACTCATCGCCGATTACGCGGACCTCCGGTTCCAGCGTTACGCCGGAGTTGTCTAACACGCGGCGGACGACCTCGTCCCTCAGCGCGATTACCTCGCGGGCGGTCGCGCCGCCGCGGTTCACGATGAACCCCGCGTGCGTCGGCGAGACCATCGCGCCGCCCACAGCGAAACCCTTCAGTCCCGCCGCCTCGATCAACGCCCCGGCGAAATGTCCCGGCGGGCGCTTGAAGAAACTGCCCGCGCTGGCCTCGGACAGCGGCTGCTTGGACTTGCGGCGGCGGGTATAATCGGCCATGCGCCCGTTAACCAGCGCGGGATCGTCCGGCTTCAGCGTGAACTCGACGCGCGTTATGATAACGCCGGCGTCCATCATCGCGCTGCCACGGTACCGGAACGCGAGCTTGCTTCCCGCGAATACCACCCGCTCCACCTGGTCGAACGGGTCTCCCGCCGGGCCGCTGGCGGTCAGAGCGGTCACCGCCGTCACTACATGGGCCATCTCGCCGTCATACGCCCCGGCGTTCATCCACGCCGCGCCTCCCACCGTGCCCGGTATGCCGCTGATGGGTTCCATGCCGGATAATCCGGCGTTGGCGGCCAGCCGCGAGGCGGCTGTCAGCGTAACGCCCGCGCCGACATCCAGCTTGACGCCGTCGATGGCAGCTCCGGCCAACCCGCCGCGCTGGTCGTCGGATTGGCCGCGCGGCGTGGCTACGCGGATGGTAAGCCCGCGAATCCCGCCGTCGCGCACCAGCAGGTTTGAGCCGTTGCCGATCACCGTGACCGGATCGCCCGACGCCCGCGCCGCCGACAGCGCGAACGCCAGCTCATCCTCGTCTCGCGGTATGAACAGCGCGTCGGCCGGGCCGCCGACGCGGAATGTCGTCCAGCGGGAGAGCGGCTCATCCTCATGGATGATGGCGCCGGGGAAGCGCTCGCGGACGCGGCGGATGGTTTCGGGTCGTATCATCTGTGTTCAGGCCTCCCGGATGGCGATATCGGGCGCGGGTTTCCCCACGGGCGCATTATACCAAATATTGCCCGGAAGCACAACGCTCACGTTTTCGTGACGATGGCGTTTCCCGACTCGTACCGCCGCAGCCCGCGGTAGAAGAACGCCCCGGCCGCGACACAGTACAGCGCCGCGCCGCCCAGCGCGGCAAGCGCGGTCCATGGCGTGAACCCGTGGAACAGCTTCAGCGGCACATGAACCGCGATGGCCGTCGGTATCAGGCTGTACATCACCGCGCGTACAGCCGGGCCATATATCTTTTCCGGGTATATGGAAAAATTGATCGCGAACTCCGCGGCCAGCTTCCCGACGGCGGAGGCGTCGCCCCAATAGAACGTGAGCGTATGCGCCGCCAGCGTTATCGCCGTGAATATCGCGGCTAACGCCAACGCGCCGAAGACGAACCATAGCCACGCCCCGGCGTTGCCCGCGTAAAATACAACCATTAGGATTAACCCATACGCCACGTCGCCATACGCTGACAGCGACGTCTTCGCGCACAGCACGCTTAGCAGCGCGCTGCTGGGCTGGAGCAGGTACGTGTCAAGCTCTCCGGTGACGATCAAGTTCGTCAGGCTGGACACGTTCGCGAACAGTATCGTTGACAGGCCGTACCCGCAGCTTGAGACAGCCCATATGAACAGCACATCCTCAAACGAGTAGCCCGCGATCGAGCCGCCTATCTGCCGGAACGCTATCCACCAGAAGAATATGAACGAGCTGTTCGACAGCGCCATCCCGAACGCCTGGATAAAGAAGCTGGCGCGGTATTCCAGCGCGGAGGCGAGATTCAATCGGTAGTAACACGCGAACACGCGCAGGTGTTTCCTGAAACTGCCCATTCTGCCCGTTCTATCCAAACTTCCCATAATCAGCCTCCGTTCGCCTGCAGCCGCTTGACGCCGGCGTTGTACGCGAGCATGGCCAGCGCGACCGCCGACGCCGCCCACATCGCCTGTCGCGGTATCACCTGCCGGAACAACTCCGGCGTGTATGAGACGAATATCTTCGCCGGAGCCCAGTATACGTACGAGAACGGCAGGTTCCGCGCGACGCGTTGGATCGCCTCCGGCAGGAACTCCACGGGCAGGAACATGCCCAGCATGAAGCATAGTTTCTGGTATATAAGGAACAGCGCGGTGTTGTCCTCTATGACGAACGACGACAGCGCCAGCAGCGTCAGCGTGAAGTAATTCTGGATGAACGACAGCGCGATAGACAGTATCAGCGGCGGTATCACCCGCGGGCCGAACCCCGGCAGCGGCCCGACGAACAGCAATCCCAGCGCGGCGGCCAGCGCGCCGAACAGCAGCGTATTGAGCAATACCTGCCCGAGAGCGCTCGCCAGCTGGTAGAACACATAGCGCGTCGGGCGGCATAGCTGGTACGCGATGGAGCCGGTCTTGACCGCGTCGTTCATCTCGCCGAATATGCCCGTGCCGAGCGCGAAGGCTATCCCCTCTGTCATGGCCAGATACCACACCATTTGGGCGTAGGTATACCCGTTGACGCTGCCCTCCCTGTAGATCGCGCCCCACAGCCCCATGAAGATGTAGACGAACATCGCGTAAAACGCGAAGCGCATGAACAGCGACGAGCGGTACGTGATGGCGTTGGTGAGGCTCACGCGGGCGATAACCGCATATTTCCTTAGCCGCCGGATAACCATTATGTGGCCGCCCCCTTCCGGAATATCGCCGCGATGGTATCCTCCATCGACGCGCCGCTGCCGGATACGCCGGCCGCCGCCTGCAGCCGCTCGACGGGACAATCCATCACCAGGCCGCCATGGTCGATCACAACGGCGCGTCGGCACAGGTTCTCTATGTCGGACGGGTCGTGGCTGGTGAGGAAGACGGTCGTGCCGCGCTCGCGGTTGCGCTGGATGATCAGCCCGCGTATCGCCTGTTTGACCACCACGTCAAGGCCGATGGTCGGCTCGTCAAGGAACAGCAGTTCCGGATCGTGCAGCAGCGACGCCGCTACCTCGCACCGGACGCGCTGCCCCAGCGAGAGCTTTCTTACGGGCGTTTGGATGAACTCGCCCAGCCCGAATATCTCGCTCAACTCGCCTACCTTGCGCTTGCGCTGCGCGTCGCTTAGCTCGTATATCGCGGCCAGCAGCGTGAAACTGTCAAGCGCGGGCAGGTGCAGCCATAGCTGCGACTTCTGCCCGAAGACCGCGCCCACGCGCATGGAGAGCTTGCGCCGGTCGCGAGTCGGGTCCATGCCCAGTACGGATAACTCGCCGCCGCTGGGGTTGAGTATCCCGCACAGCATCTTGATGAATGTGGACTTGCCCGCTCCGTTCGGGCCGATGAAGGCGACGATCTCGCCCGGCTCGACGCTCAGGCTTACGCCGCGCACGGCCTCCACCCGCTTCCATTGCGGCCTTACCAACGCGCGGACGCTTGCGCCTAGTCCCTCGCCCTTCACCTTGGCGCGGTAGGTCTTCGTGAGGCCGCGTGTCTCGATCACGGGCATGGGGTACGCCTCCTTTACTATATGGCGGTACAACAAACGCTCCGGGACGATGCGCCGTCCCGGAGCGTTTATACCCCTCCCGCCGACGCAACGCTTGTTAGCGTACGCGTCGGCAGCATATAAGCTACCGGCGCGAACGCCTGGCAATAACGTGCATCGACGGTTGGAAGCTTACCGCGGCCATGTCTGTTTATCTCCCTCAAGCTGGATACAAGGATACTATTATCATATTGTACCGCAAGGCCCGCGCGATGTCAAGTGTTTTATAATTAAAAGCCTGTACGATTTTTCGATAACACCCACGCGCGATTTCCCTGCCCGCGCCGCTTTCATTCCCCGCCATTTTGTGGTAGTATGGTAGAGGAAACACGGCTGGAATCGCTTTCAGGCAGGTGGAAATACAATGATTGATCGCACAGGGTTGAACCCTGAACAGGCGCGGGCGGCTTCGACGTTCGAGGGGCCGCTGCTCATACTGGCCGGCGCGGGCTCGGGCAAGACCAGCGCCCTGACTTGCCGCATCGCTAACCTGATAGCGCGGGGATCGCCCGCGCGGGAGATATTGGCCATCACCTTCACGAACAAGGCCGCGCGCGAGATGCGCGAGCGGGTGGACGCGCTGGCCGGGACCAGCGCGGCGGAGGCGTGGATTATGACGTTCCACGCGTGCTGCGCCCGCGTGCTAAGGCGCGACATAGAGAAGCTGGGATACAAACGCGCGTTCTCGATATACGACGACGACGACCAGGCCGCCGTGGTCAAGGATATGCTCAAGCGGCGCAACCTGGACGATAAGGCCTACCCCGTCCGGGAGATCCGCTCGACGATCTCCGACATTAAGAATAAACTGATGTCCCCCAGCGAATGGCTGGGGAAGGGCGAGCCAGACCCGCGCCGCCGCGTGATCCGCGACCTGATGAACGAGTATGAGCTGCGGCTTCGCGAGGCGAACGCGCTGGACTTCGACGACCTGCTGATCCGTACGCTGGAGCTGTTCGCCGAGCATCCGCCCGTGTTGGAGGCGTACCAGCGGCGCTTCAGCTACATCCACGTCGACGAGTACCAGGATACCAACCCGGCGCAATACCAGATGGTCCGGCTGCTCGCGGCTCGGAGCGGGAACATCTGCGTAGTGGGCGACGACGACCAGTCGATATACGGCTGGCGCGGCGCGGATATCCGGAACATCCTTGATTTTGAGAAGGATTTCCCCAATACGCAGGTGATCAAGCTGGAGCGCAACTACCGATCCACCCAGAATATCCTCGACGCGGCTAACCAGGTCATCGCCAACAACGCCAGCCGCAAGGATAAAACGCTGTGGACGGAGCGCGGCGAGGGCGACAAGATAGTGGTGTTCAAGGCGTTCGACGAACGCGCCGAGGCCGCGTGGGTCTGTGACAGGATAAGGCTGCTGCGGCTTGGCGGCGTTCCGTACGGCGATGTGGCCGCGCTGTACCGCGTCAACGCGCAGTCGCGCGTTTTGGAAGAGATGCTGGTTCGCGCGGGGATACCGTACCGCGTGTTCGGCGGGCCGAGGTTCTATGACCGCAAGGAGGTCCGCGACGTGGTCGCCTACCTCCGCGCGTTGGTGAATCCCGCGGACGATGTCGCGCTGCGCCGGATAATCAACACCCCGCGCCGCGCGATCGGCGACGCTACGGTCGCCGAATTGGTCCGCTCCGCGCGTGACGGCGGCATGAGCCTGTTCACCGCGCTGCTGGAGCCGCATGAGCAGCTGGCTTCGCGGGCGAGGAAGTCCGTGCTGGACTTCGGCAATGAGCTGCTGGACATGATAGCGCGGGTAGAGGGCATGGGCGTAGGCGAGGCGGTTACGACGGTCGTCGCGGCGTTCGGGCTGCGGGCGCAGTACGAGAAGGAGAACACCGAGGAAAGCCGCGACAGACTGGCGAACATTGATGAGTTCATCGGCGCGGCGAAGGAATTCGGCGAAAAGACGGAGGGCGCGACGCTGGAGGGATACCTGGAGAACATCGCGCTGGTGACCGACCTGGACGCGATGCGCGAAGGCCCAGGCTCGGTCACGCTGATGACGCTTCACAGCGCGAAGGGGCTGGAGTTCGGCAACGTGTTCCTGGTCGGGATGGAGCAGGGGCTGTTCCCATCGAGCAGGAGTGCCCAGGACACGAACCGCCTTGAGGAGGAGCGCCGGCTGTGCTACGTGGGGTTCACCCGCGCGAAAGACCGGCTCTACCTGTCTTACGCGGAGCAGAGGATGCTCTACAACCAGACGCAGCACAGCTCGCCCTCGCAGTTCCTGGATGAGGTGCCCCGGCGCGTCGTCGAGGATGGAGCGAAGGCGAAGAAGGCTCCGGTGGGCAACCCGGAGGTTAAGACGCGCGAACAGTTGGCTTCTCATAAAGGATTACGCGCGGTGCCAAACCCGAGGGAGACGGGACGCGTCGGCGCTCTGAACATCCCGGGGGTGCGCAAGGGATACAGCCCGTCGGCGGCGCAGGCGTTCGCGGAGCAGGCGGCGGCTATGATGCTGTTCAAGCCGGGCGACCGTGTGCTTCACAAGAAGTTTGGGGAGGGGAACGTAGTGGAGCTAAAGGGAACGGGCACGGATAGCCGCGTGTTGATCGAGTTCGCGGCGTACGGGGTGAGGGAGTTTGTCTCATCGATGGCGCCGATCGTCAAGGTGGCGGATTAGCGGGGTGGGGGCGCGTTCCGCCCCTCTGGTTCCGGTGGAGGCCCCTCTGCCCCACAACGGCATCGCTCCCTAGGAGTCGCGGGGCGCGGCTGGCGCAGCTATTTTCCTATAGAGCGTTTTTGGAAAAATAATGTATAGGAAGCGTAGCGCCCCTGCGCCCTAGCAAAGCCTGGGCAGTTCCGCGATCGCGGCGTCCAAACCCCGCCGAAGCGACGTTCCAAGCCCCCTTGTCGCCCTCATAGGGGGAGACGCCTCCGCAGTGGCAGAGGGGGCTTCCCCATCGAACAAACGTTAACATAAGGGGTAACAACCCATGACCACACGCGAACTCGTGGACCGCCTGAACGAAACCGCCCGCGCCTACTACGTCCTTGACGCGCCGGTCATCACGGACGCGGAGTGGGACGCGCTCTACGACGAACTGCTGCGCCGCGAGGCGCTGGAGGGTGTTGTCCTGCCTGACAGCCCTACCCGGCGCGTCGGCGGCGAACCGCTGTCCGCGTTTGAGCAGTATACCCACCGCGCGAGGTTGTGGAGTTTGGATAAAACCACCGCTGAGCAGGGTTTGCGCGACTGGGCGGCGCGGGCCACGCGCCTCGCGGAATCGCCGCTTGATTATGTCGTGGAGTATAAGCTTGACGGCCTGACACTCAACCTTACATACGACGACGGCGCGTTGGTCCAGGCCGCGACGCGCGGCAGCGGCGCGGTCGGCGAGGCGATCCTCCCGCAGGCCCGGACTATCCGCGGCGTGCCGCTGTCGATACCGTTCAAGGGGTTGATGGAGGTACAGGGCGAGGCGATCATGCGCTTCTCGTCGCTGGAGGCGTATAACAGGACTGCGGACGTCCCGCTGAAGAACGCCCGCAACGCCGCCGCCGGCGCGCTGCGCAACCTTGACCCGGCGGTCACGGCGTCGCGCAGGCTGGATTTGTTCTGTTACCAGATAGGATATATCGAGCCAAACCCCGACGATCCCAATCCCGAATGGCGCGGCGTCCCGTACGACGACCACGTTGGGATGTTGTCATTCCTGCGGTTGAACCACATCCCAACCAGCCCGGAGTGTATCCCCGCGCCCACGGTCGACGAGGCGATAGCGGCGGCGCGTTCCCTTGAATCCACCCGCGAGGGCCTGGACTTCCTAATAGACGGCGCGGTGGTGAAGGTATCCGGCATGGCGGCGCGGCGGACGCTGGGCGCGACGGATAAGTTTCCGCGCTGGGCGATGGCGTTCAAGTTCCAGGCAGAGGAGGCCGTCACGCGCCTTAACGCGGTCACGTGGGAACCCGGGCGCACGGGCAAGCTGACCCCGCTGGCGCGGTTGGATCCCGTCGAGTTGGCGGGAGCGACAATCAGCCGCGCCACGCTGAACAACATTGGCGATATCGAGCGCAAGCGCGTGTCGATCGGCTGCCGGGTGTGGCTGAGGCGTTCCGGCGAGGTGATACCGGAGATATTGGGGCGGACTGATGAGGTTTTCCCGGACGAGGAGCCGATCTCCGCGCCGGAGCGATGTCCGGCGTGCGGGTCGCCCGTCGAGATGAGAGGCGCTCACCTGTTCTGCGTGAACCGCGACTGCCGCCCGCAGCGGATAGCGCGGCTGACGCACTTCGCCTCGCGCGGCGCGATGGATATAGACGCGTTCAGCGAAAAGACCGCCGACCTGCTGTATGACCATCTGGGCTTGCGCTCGCCGGAAGAATTATACAAACTAACCATCGACCAACTGGTAGGTTTGCCGGGCATGGGGGCGAAACGCGCGGCCAATCTATTGGAAGCGCTGGAGCGCGGCAAGTCGCGTCCGCTGGAGGCGGCGCTCTACGCGCTGGGCATCCCGAACGTCGGGACCAAAACCGCGCGTGACCTGGCCGAGCGGTTCGGCTCAATCGACGCGCTTCGATCCGCCGACATCGAGGCGCTGACCGCCGTCGAGGACGTCGGCGGCGTAGTGGCCGAGAGCGTGATGGAGTTCTTTAAACAGGATGAGAACATCCGGATGGTCGAGGGGTTGAGGCAGGCGGGCGTCGATCCGGTTGTCACGCGCGATTCGACAAATGTACCCGCGGCGGGCGGGGCGTTCGATGGCGAGGTGGTCGTCGTCACTGGGACGCTCACCGCGATGGGACGCGCCGAGGCTGAGGCGGCTGTCCGCGCCGCAGGGGGCAAGACGGCGGCATCGGTTACGAAGAAGACGACGCTGGTCATAGCTGGCGAGTCGGCGGGGAGCAAGCTGGACAAGGCTCGTTCGCTGGGCGTCAGGGTCGAGGACGAGGCGTACCTGCTGGATAGACTGGGGTGAACAGGCATGCCCGTATCACGGGAAACGCTGTGGGAAACCGCGCGTGGACTTGGGTTTATGTCGATGGGCATAACCTCGCCCGACCACGCGCTGCCGCTGCCGGGACGTCCGGTCAAACCGTCGGCGTTCGAGCCGCGCTCTATAATAGTTATGACAGCGCCTACATTCAAATGGGAGCCTCCGCCGCCAGCCGTTGAGGGCGGGCCGGTTATCGCGGAGGTCGTCGGCGCTTATGTCGGCATGAACGCCGCGCACCGTATGGGCGGCGAGTGGGTGGAGGCCGTCGGCGCGTTGGGAGTCCAGGCCGAGCGGCTGACGGCGGTCAGGGCCAAGACCGCCGCGCTTTACGCCGGGCTGGGCGTTTACCGGATGAATACGCTGCTGTATACGTCGGGGCGGGGCAGTTATCAAGCTATACAGGTTTTCGCGGTGTCCGAGCGGTATGAGCCGGACGAACCGTTGACGCGCGGCAATCCCGAACGCGCCGACCTCGCGCCGGGATGCGGGTCATGCCGCCGATGCGCCCTCATGTGCCCTACCGCGGCGCTGGACGGCGAGGGCGGCATAACGATCGAGAAATGCTTACGTTTCCATATGTTCAGCGGCAAGCCCGCGCCTGTGGAATACCGCCGCCTGATGGACCGGCGGTTGATTGGCTGCGAGGTTTGCCAATTGGTTTGCCCGATGCAGCCGCCGACGGTCGAGGTCAGGCCGCGCGAGGGCTGGGATTGGTTACGCGTTGAGAATCTGCTGGAGCCGTCGCGCGAAACGCTGGACGCGCTGGGAGGCATGATAGGGGTCAACTACGCGCGGGCGAGGCGGATCCAGGCGCAGGCTGCGCTAATCGCGGGAAATGTTTGCCGGAGGGAATATTTGCCTGCGTTGTTACGTCTTATGGTTGTGGAGGATGACGCGGTGAGCGAGCACTCGCGCTGGGCGGCGGAGAGGATCCGATATGGGGGCAATGGGTAGATGGGGGATAGGTTCAGTGTCGTCCGCTGTGGGATTCGCATTGTTTCCTTTGTCGCTTGTGGTGGGATTCGCGTTACCCCCTCTGTCGCCGAAGCGACAGCGGTGGCGATGCCTTACCACCACCGCAACGACAGCGGGGGAACCTACTCTAGATAAGGAGGCAGCATGCTCAAACTGGAAAACGTTTCTAAGCGATACGCCAGAGGAAACGTCCGCGCGGTGGACGGCCTGACGCTGGAGGTGCGCGGCGGCGAGGTGTTCGGCTTCATTGGACCGAACGGCGCGGGCAAGACCACCACGATCAAGCTGGTTACCGGGATACTAACGCCCGACGAGGGGACGGTCACGGTCGGCGGCGCGCCGCTTGATAAGGATCCCATCGCGGCGAAGCGCATGGTCGGCTACGTACCCGACGCGCAGGACGCGTACGACCGCCTGACCGGGCTGGAGTACCTGAACTTCATGTGCGACATGTACGGCGTGTCCTCGGCGGACCGCGCCGCGCGGATCACATCGCTGTCCGAGCGGTTCGAGCTTGCCGCCGCGCTGAATGGGATAGTCAAGGGTTACTCGCGCGGCATGAGGCAGAAGCTCGCGCTGATCGGCGCGTTGGCGCACAACCCGCCGCTGTGGATACTCGACGAGCCGATGGTCGGCCTCGACCCACGCGCCGCGCACGTGATCAAGCGGCAGATGCGCGCGCACTGCGCCGCCGGGAACACGGTGTTCTTCTCGACGCACGTGCTGGACGTGGCCGAGCGGCTGTGCGACAGGATAGGCATTCTCCAGAAGGGCAAGCTGATCGCCGTGGGCACGCTGGATGAGTTAAGGAGCGGCGAGACGGGCGCGTCCTTGGAGAAGGTGTTCCTTGAGCTGACAGGGGACGAGGCGGCAGGTGATTGGGATGAGTAACGCGCCGTTCGTATTGTTGTTAAGGGCGCAGCTTCGCCAGCGGCTGGGGCTGTCGTTGGTGCGGCAGCAACTGCGGGAGCGTCCGCCGGGATGGTGGAAGGGGCTTGGGGTTGGAGCGGTCGCGGCGGTGGGCATAGGCGGTTTGGTTGGTATGCTGGTTTGGCTGGTGTGGGCGCTCGGCAGGACGCTGTCCTCGGTGGGGATCGCGCGGCTGCTGCCGCTCATGGGTCTGGCCGTCGGGATGGCGGGCACGCTGGTAGCGGGGATGGGCTTCCTGCTGGGCGTGCTGTACCTGAGCCGCGACGCGGAGGCGTTGGCCGCGCTGCCCGTGACGGGGCGGACGGTCTTCGCGGTGAAGATCAGCCAGGCGTTCCTGGGCGAGGCCGTGACTTCAATACCGCTGACGTGGCCGATGTTCATTATATACGGCATACTAACGAAGGCGGGGGCGTTCTATTACGCCAAGGCGTTCATCGTATGGCTGTGCGCGTTGTCGCTGCCGCTGACGCTTGCCGCGCTTGTATCGCTGCCGCTGATGCGCTGGAGCGCGTTGTGGCGGCGGCGGGACCTGGTGGCCGTTATCGGCGGGCTTGCGCTGATGGTGGGGTTTGTCGCGGGGGAGATCTGGCTGACCAGCCGCTTAACAGTGTTAATCGACGGCGGCTTGCTGCTGCGGTGGCTGATAGGGCGGGTGGACCTGTTCGACCGGATCGCGCGGGCGATACCGCCGGTTTGGTTGGGTTATCGCGCGTTGACGGTCGGGGGCGCTTCTTCTATAGGATACCTCGCGGGGATGGCCGCGCTGTCCGGCGCGTTGTCCGCCGCGACGCTGTGGCTTGCTGGCAAGATATACCAGGCAGGGGTGTCCGCGCAGTCCGAATCGCACATGCGGGCGAGTCGGGCGGTGTTGGGCGGCAGGGCGTTCAGGCGGCGCTCGCCATTGCTCGCGGTGACGATCCGCGAGGCTAAGCTCACGCTGCGTACGCCTGTCTACGCGATGAATACGGTTACGATAATAATTATTATGCCAGTGATGCTTCTAGCGATGATGCTGGTCGGAGGGTCGGGCGTTGATCCCGAACTGGACGCGCTGATCAACCTGCTTACGCGCTTCTTCAACGATCCATGGATGATCGCGATGGTGTCCGCGGCGCTGTCGATGGTTATAGGATGCCTGAACATCGCCGCGTCGACGTCCGTCTCGCGTGAAGGGAGGATGTACGCGTGGTCGCGCGTTACGCCCGTGCCGTATGGTACGCTTGCCATGGGGAAGATGCTGTTCTCGCTGGTTTTGGCGTGGCTGCTGGCGCTGCTGATGGCGGTGAGCCTGGGCGTGTCGATGAGGCTGCCCGTGGCTGGGCTGGCGCTCGGGTTCGCGCTCAGCTTGCCGGCGATGGTTCCGGTTACCGCGCTGCAGCTGGCCGTCGATATAATTCGACCGAAACTGCTGTGGACGAATCCCATCGAGGCCGTCAAGCAGAACATGAATTCTATGCTTGGCTCCCTGGCCGCGCTTGCCTATTCAGCAATATTGATCGTCCCGACCGCGCTGTTGTTGGTAAGGGGACACGTACCGGCGCGCGCGATGTATATGGCGCAATGTCCGCTTAACGCGGCGCTGGCGGCGGCGGCGCTGGTCGCGCTGAAGCGGCGCGCGGGGATTTGGTATTCCCGCGCCGAGATTTGACAGCGGCGGTCGGAACATGTTAGAATCTGCCGGGGGAGTTGAGATGAACCGGCAGGATGGGTATTACGATTCCGGCGCGGACGGCGGCTATAACGCTAAGAAACACTTGATCGCCGCCGGGTGCGACGCTGTGGAGCTGACCGCGACGTACGGCACGCCGCTGGTGGTTTTGGATGAGCTGGCGATAAGGCAGCGATGCCGCGCGTTTACGCGCGGGCTGAAGGACGCGGGGTTGGGCGGCGGCGCGTGGTACGCGGCGGAGGTCAACCCGGCGCAAACCGTTTTGCGGATAGTCCGGCAGGAGGGGATGGGCCTGGCGGCGGCTACGCTGGCGCACGCGCGGGCGGGCTTGGGCGCGGGGTTTCCGGGCGAGGCGATATTGTTATATGGGCCGAAGTCTGCGGAGGTGATCGAGCGGGCCGTACAGCTGGGGATCGGCCGCGTTTCGATAGACAGCGCGGAGGAGATAGAACAGCTGCAGCAGTCGGCGAAGTCGGCTGGGGTTAAGCAGGATGTGCTGTTGAGGATTAACCCCGGGCTTAACGTGCCGCTGCACGCGCGGGATTCGTTATGGGGATGCGTGCCCGGCGCGAGGTTTGGGGTGCCGCATGAGGAGGCGCTGGGCGCGGTCAAGAGGATAGCGGCGTGTCCGAACTTGAGGCTGGCGGGGCTTCACGCGCACCTGGGATCGCAGATTGAGTCCGAGCAGCCGTATATCGCGGCGTTGGAGCAGTTGACTGACTGTGTTGTGCTGGCGATGGTGGTAATAGGCGCGGAGGTGCGGGAGCTCAACCTTGGCGGCGGGTTTCCGGTAAGGTTCGCCAGGGATGACGACCCGCCGCCGGTGTCGGATACGCTGGGCGAGTTGGCGTACGCGTTAAGGTCGATGTGCCAGAGGAAAGGCATGGGGCTGCCGGCGTTGAGTTTGACGCCCGGTAGGGCGGTTGTGCAGGAGGCCGGAACGCTGCTGACGAGGGTTGAGGCCGTGAAGCGGTTCGAGGCGTCGGGAATGAGGACGGTTGCCGTGACCGACGCGGCCGCTCCCGACGTGTCGAACACAGCGTTCCAGAGGCGGCAGCCGATGTTCGCGCTGGCGAACCGGGTGAGCGGGGAGTTGGAGCCATGCGCGGTGGCGGACAGGTCGTCTAGCCCGAGCGGGTTTTTGGCGTGGGATGTTACGCTGCCCAGGCTGCGGGAAGGCGATCTGCTGGCGTGCTTCGCGCAGGGACGCGAGCCGTGGCCGACGAGCTGCGCTACAGCGGTCGCGCAGTATGGGCGCGCCTCGTTGATCAACAGGCGTCATGAGGATGATGGGTTCCTCTCGCTGGAGAAGGTTCCGGCAAGGTTGAACCACTAACCCCCCCTTGTCGCCTACCAGGGGCGGCAAGGAGGGGAACGCTGGGGCTCCGCCCCAGACCCCGCAAGGGGGTTTCACCCCCCTTGACCCCCTGACCAGCGTGACGCTGGACCCTCGTGGCCAGGGTATGTTGTTCCTCTATGGTTTGCGCTTCAGCGTAAGCCATGTTACAATGCGTGATGGTCATTCTACCATATTACGCACCGGAAAGGCTGGTCGTATGCGCGAACATATCCAAAACCGCCGCTATCACGTAGAAATAGTCCCTCCTAAGCAGGACTCCGAGAAATTGGACGCCGACCTCGTCCAGTTCGCCGAGAAGTACCGCCGCGTGATGGCCAGCGGCTACTGCGCCTGTATAACCGACAACGCGATGGGCCTCTTAGCCTTCCAGGGCCTTGAGACGATCGAGTACCTCGGCCTGCCCGTCCCGCCCGACCAGGTGATGATCCACCTCAACACCTTCCACACCAAGCCTGACCTCGACTTCATCCTCTCCGAAGGCCGCCGGATGGGGCTGAGGTACCTGCTGGCTATCAGCGGCGACGGTTCGGATCGATTGCCCAAACTCCAGCCCGCCGACGTTGGCGCGGAAGGCGTTTCCTCCGTAACCTCCGTCGAGTTGCTTCAGTACATCAGGAGCGCTTACCCCGAATACATCCTGGGCGTGGCGTTCAACCCGTACGAGCCGCCCGACCATGAATTCGCGAAGATGGAGCGCAAGCTGGCCGCCGGCGCGACATTTATCGTCACGCAGCCCATAATCGCGCGGCACCCCGTCGTTGACGAACTCCTGCGCCGCTATCCCGCCATCCCGACCGTCGTCGAAGCCTGGATGACCAAGAAGCTCTACCTCCTCTCCGACGTCGTCGGCTACCAGATCCCCGAGGACACGGCCTACAGCCCGCTGGATACCCTGCGCAAGCTCCACGCCTGGTACCCCCAATGCGGCGTCTACCTGTCGCTGCTGGGCTTCAAGATCCAGTATCCGATCATCGAGAAGCTTTGGAAGAACCTGCCGGAGGCGACAGCGTCATGAAGATAGTGGTATGCGTTAAGCAGGTGCCCGGCACGTCCGACGCGAAGATAGACCCCGAGACCAAGCGGATCATCCGCGAGGGCGTGAAATCCATCCTTAACCCGTTCGACCTGTACGCTGTCGAGGAGGCCGTGCTGCTGCGCGAGCGGTTCGGCGGCGAGGTGATCGCGCTGTCGATGGGCCCGGAACGCGCGTCCGCGGTGATACGCGAGGCCCTCTCTATCGGCGCGGATCGCGGCGTCCTGCTCAGCGACCGCGCGTTCGGCGGCTCCGACACATGGGCTACCAGCTACGCGCTGGCCCGCGCGGTCGATACGATCGGCGGCGTTGATCTGGTCATTTGCGGCAAACAGGCCGTCGACGGCGATACCGCGCAGGTCGGGCCGGGCATCGCGGCGCATCTGGGATTCTGTCAGGCTACATATGTCGCGGACATCCGCGCGGTTACTCCTGAAACAATCACCGTCCAGCGCATGAACGAGGATGGTTACGACGTGTGCGAGCTGGCCTTCCCCGCCGTTATTACGGTGGTCAAGGGGATAAACCAGCCGCGCGTGCCTTCGCTGCGCGGTGTGCTGGCCGCCCGCGCCGCCGACGTGCCGGTATGGAAACCTGCCGACATAGCGGCCGACCTGTCCAAGATCGGCCTTGACGCGTCGCCCACGCGCGTTGTCAGGACCGCTCCGCCCGAACCGCGCGGCGGCGGGACAATCCATGTCGCTGGATCGCCAGTAGAGTGCGCCTCGCGGCTGCTAGAAATCCTCCAGGCCCGCGAACTGATACAGGGAGGGCGCTGACCATGCGGATAACTGACGCTGATAAGCCGTTATTCACGAATGTATGGATCATAGCGGAGACCGTCGGCGGCGCGATTCAGCCCGTCACGTATGAGTTGATCGGCGCGGCGCGAGGCCTGGCGGACGCGCGGGGATCGCGTGTCGCCGCGATAGTGGTTGGCGGCGAGGCCGACGCGTCGCTGTTCGCGTACGGCGCGGACATCGCGATCGTGGTAAACGGGCCGGAGTTCGTAGGATTTAACGACGAGCTGGAGTGCGCGTCGCTGAACCATCTTATAGGCAAGTACAAGCCAGAGATCGTGCTGTGCGCGGCGACCGCCCGGGGACGCGCGTTGATCCCACGCGCGGCGGTGCGGACCGTGTCGGGATTGACCGCCGACTGCACGGGACTGGCGATCGATCCGGAAACGGGCGACCTGCTCCAGACCCGGCCAGCGTTCGGCGGGAACATCATGGCCACGATCCGCGCGTCCAACCACCGCCCACAGATGGCCACGGTGCGCCCGAACGTGATGAAGGCCTTGCCGCCCGATCCAACCCGCAAGGGCGAGACCATCAGGGAACAGCCGCCCGACGCCGGGGTGACGAACGCGAAGCGCGTTATCGAGACGGTTCGCGGCGGTGAGTCGGGCGTGAACCTGGCCGACGCGAAGGTTATAGTATCCGGCGGACGCGCGATGAGGGGGCCGGAAGGCTTCGCGATGCTCAAGCGTCTGGCGGATAAGCTGGGCGGCGCGGTCGGGGCGAGCCGCGCGGCTGTCGACGCCGGATGGATCGCCTATCCTCACCAGGTGGGGCAGACCGGCCAGACCGTGCAGACCGCGCTGTATATAGCCTGCGGGATATCCGGGCAGATACAGCATCTGGTGGGCATGCAGTCCTGTGGCTGCATCGTCGCGATCGATAGGAACCCCGACACGCCTATGATGAAGCTGGCCGACATAGCGGTGACTGGCGACCTGTTCGAGGTCGTCCCCGCGCTGGCCGAGGCTTTGGGATAAGGAGCGGTTATATTATGATAATAATTGGCGAGAAGATCAACAGCACGCTGAAGGCCGTGCGGCCCGCGATCGAGAAGTATGACGCGGCGGCTATCCAGTCGCTGGCGAAGAAGCAGGCGGACGCCGGGGCCGCGTTCATCGACGTTAACGCGGGGATGTTCCACGGCACCGAGCCCGAGCGCGTCGCGTGGCTGGTGGAGACGGTCCAGGCCGTGACGGATAAGCCGTTCTCCATCGATTCGCCCAGCGCGGAGGCTGTCGCCGCCGCGCTGAAGGTGAATAGGAACGGCCAGCCGCTCATCAACTCCATCACGGACGAGAAGGCGCGGTTCGACGCTATACTCCCGCTCGCGCTGGAGTACAAGGCGAAGCTGATCGCGCTGTGCATGGACGACACTGGGATGCCCGAGACCGCCGACGGAAGGTTCGCGATTGCCGAAAGGCTGATAGCGAAGCTGACCGGCGCGGGCGTGCCGCTGTCGGATATATACATCGACCCGCTGGTAAGGCCCGTGTCGACCGGGCCGCGCTACGGCGTTGCGGCTATCGAGACGATCCGCCGCGTCAAGACGGAGTACCCGGACGCGCATATCGCGTGCGGGCTGTCCAACGTGTCGTTTGGTTTGCCCGCGCGGAAGCTGGTCAACCAGGCGTTCCTTGTCGCGGCGATGGCCGCCGGGATGGACGGCGCGATCCTTGACCCGCTGGATACCAAACTGATGTCGCTGATATGGGCGGCGGAGGCGCTGCTGGGGATTGATGAGTATTGTTTGGAGTATCTGGATAAGTTCCGCGAGGGGCTGATAGAGGTTTAGGTAAGGTAAAGCGGGCGGCCTGTTCTGGCCGCCCGCCTCGTCCGGGATTGTCAGTTCTAGCAGGTGGGGAAGCTTACGTTGCAGCACCTGCCGCCGCCGTTCATCGTCCGGCACCCGCACGGCACGTTTATCGGGGAGCTGTAAGGCCTGTCGCACAGCACGACCGGGTGTGACCCGCCGATCCATACGGATTGCCTGCGGGCTGTCCCGCCGCTTCCGCTTGCCGCCCTGCTGTAGGCTATATCAAGGTTGTTGTAGCCCTGGTTGTACGCGGACCATACTATGCCAAAGATGCGCGAGGTATACAGCGCGTGGTCGGACGCTTTATACATCATCACGGGGTTTGTCGCTGTGTTTTGGCTGAAGATTGCGCTGCTCTCGACAGTTAATCGGGAAAGGCTGCCCTTAGGGACATATATGCCGCCGCCGTTCTTTGCCGCGGCGTTGAAGGAGATATTGCCTCGGATGTTTATGGTTCCGGACCATAGGATTCCCGCTATGCCGCCGCCGTCAATTGCGGCGGCGTTATTATTGATCGTTCCGCCATTTTCTTGTATGAGCGTGGTTGAGCCCATAAGCGCGACGCCGCCTCCGTAAGCCGCGGTGTTTCCAGAGATCTCCGATCCGTATAGCAGCCTGACCTGGCCTCCGTTGGCGCTGATCGCCCCGCCGTTTGTTGTTTCATTCTTATTATTCCGCAGTATAGTGTTGTTTCCCACGTCGAGGGCGGAGTCGACACCGGCCAACACGATGATCGCGCCTGGCGATCCTGTGACGCCGTTCTTATTTCCGTCGATAATAACATTATTAATTATTAACTTTGCGCCCGACATAATCGTAAACATATCGCCGCTAAAGTTCGCGGCGCGGGTAAGGGTTTTCCGGCCTCCGGTGGATGATATGGTTACGGTTTTGCCGGTGCGTATCGTTAGGGGGCCGGTTAAAATAATATTCCCAGTGAGTTCGATTCCGATGTCTGGTCCGGTGTTGTTTGTGAGTATATTGTTCAGGTTCGCGAAGTCATTGACGCCGATCCTTAATGACGGCGATCCCGCGCGGATATTCCCGCTTCGCGCCGCAGTCTTTCTCTTCTTGTAATATTTAGTCATGCGGTTCATTGACATGGCGATCTCTCCTTATAGTCAATCGGGAAGCGTATACATTTATAGATAAATGCTTGTTATCTATACATTAATGTTTTGATAGGCTTAGCCGTGATTGCGGACGCACTCGCAGAAATCGGTCGAGGCGCACCACACGACCTGGTCGGCGCGTCGACGCGTTCTGCTGTAGCCGAAGCCGCCGAACCTGCCGCCGCCTCCGCTGCCGCCACCGCCGCCGGAAGGCTTCGGGTAGGAGATATCATAGTTGTTATATCCCTGTGACAGCGGATTCGTCCATACCGCGCTGGGCGACACGAATGAGTTGTAGAGCAGCGCGTCGGCGGCTGTATGCGCGGGCGTGGACCACGCGGCGTGGTTGTCTGCGAATACCGCGCTGTCGCCGACCCTCAGGCGGTTGAGCGAGTCGTGCGCGATATAGATCGCGCCGCCCATCCGCGTGGCGGTGTTGTTGGTTAATGCGCCGTTAACATCCATGCCGCCGACCATGTTCTCATCGGCGATGCCTCCGCCGTCCAACAGCGCGGTATTGTGGCTTATCGCGCCGCCGGACATGCTGAACGCGGAGTTCCCCGTCATTAACATGCCTCCGCCGTTCTTATCGGCGTTGTTGCGGGTGATATCCCCGGCCAGCATCGCGAACGCCGCGCCGTTGAGGTACACGCCGCCGCCGTCGGTGGCGGTGTTCTCACTGATGGACATGTCGTCCCCCACCAGCTGGATATACCCGCTGGGGAAAGCGGCCACGCCGCCGCCGAGCGAGGCGTGATTATTCGTTATCTCGCCGTCGCGCAGCTCAAGCACGCCCTTGTTGACGAACACCCCGCCGCCGTACAGGTCGGTCTGCGTGACGGTGTTGTGACGGATAACGCCGCCGTCTATGGATAATCCGGCAAGGCCAGCCCCGTCTATGCGCACCGCTCCGCCCGAGTTGAAGTCGTTCCTGTTGTTCTCCAGTTCCGACCCACTGTATAGATAAACCCTGGCGTTGGTGTGGGTAATCGCGATCAACGCGCCGGAGCCGACGGTCACGCCGTATTGGTTGCCGTCGAGCGTCACGCGCGACAGGAACAGCTGCGCGTTTTCCAGGACCGTTACCATATCGCCGCCAAGCAGCTGCCCGCGCGTGAGGCGCCTGTTGTTATTCGGGTCGGATGTGAGGTATATGCTCCTGTTCGCTGGGATGGCCAGGCCGCTCGTGACCGTAATATCGTTAATAAGCTGGATTTCGGACCCGGTGCTCGCGCTTGCGAGCGTGTCGCGCAGTTCCTCATACGTACTGACCGTAATGGGCTTGCGTGACGGGGCTTCAACCTCGGACTTCTTGATTTTCTTTATCTTTATAGTTACCGCGGGCTTTTCAGGAATGGCGTATGGACGCGCGATCCATGCCCGGTTGCTATTTACTTGTTCATTATAGACGCGCCGCAGTCGGGCGAGTCTGTTTTGGGCGCACTTGGTGCGACCGCGCTTACTATACGCGCGGTTGTGTTTCCTCATCGCGATCATTCCTTTTTTAAAAGGTTGTGGGGGTTATGTGCTGGTGTATGTATACGCTGATGATTTGTATTGTGTTACTATGGTTTTTGAGCGGCGTCATAACTCCTCGGCGGCGGCGTTCCAAGCCTCTTGTCTCCCCTTTGGGGGAGATGTCGCCCTCAGGCGACAGAGGGAGTCCCGCTTGCGCCAATCACCGCGCTGTGGTACCATTCGGGTAACCACGCGGAAACACATATAACCGGAAGGGGGATTCCAACAATGCCTACAGGAAACCTGTTCGACCTGACGGGCAGTCTCGCGCTCGTCACCGGCGGATCGTACGGCATCGGTTTCGCGATCGCCAGCGCGTTCGCGGCGTATGGCGCGAGGATCGCCTTCAACGATATCAACCAGGATTTGGTGGATAAGGGCTTGGCCGCGTACCGCCAGGCCGGTATAGACGCGCTGGGCTACGTCTGCGACGTAACCGACGAACCCGCCGTCCAGAACCTGATCGCCCAAATCGAAAAGGACTCCGGGTTCATCGATATCCTGGTCAACAACGCCGGGATCATCAAGCGTATACCGATGATCGAGATGTCCGCCGCCGACTTCCGCCAGGTCGTCGACGTGGACCTTAACGCGCCGTTCATCGTCTCCAAGGCCGTCATACCCGCGATGATCGCCAGGGGCGGCGGCAAGATCATCAACATATGCTCGATGATGAGCGAGCTGGGCCGCGAGACCGTCAGCGCGTACGCGGCGGCCAAGGGCGGGCTTAAGATGTTAACGCGCAACATCGCCAGCGAGTACGGCCAGTATAACATCCAGTGCAACGGCATCGGCCCCGGCTACATCGAGACCCCGCAGACCGCTCCGCTTCGCGCCCCGGATCATCCCTTCAACAGGTTCATCATTGGCAAGACCCCCGCCGCCCGCTGGGGCACCACCGATGATCTGGTCGGCCCCGCGGTGTTCCTGGCCTCGCGCGCGTCGGACTTCGTCAACGGCCACATCCTGTACGTTGACGGCGGGATACTGGCCTACATCGGCAAGCAGCCGTAATAAACCGGGATTCCAGCGCATACCATCTCCCAGACCGTAAGGGAAGGGACGCGGCACGCCGTTGTCCGTTAAAGGAGGATGCGCTAAATGGAATCCTTTGACCTGTACCGTGATATCGCCGAACGGACGAACGGGGACATATACATCGGCGTCGTCGGGCCCGTCCGAACGGGTAAGTCCACGTTTATCAGCCGCATGATGGACCAGATGGTCACCCCGCTCATCGACAACCCGCACAAGCGCATGCGCGTCATCGACGAGCTGCCCCAGAGCGGCAGCGGACGGACGATCATGACCACCCAACCCAAGTTCGTGCCGGATGAGGCCGTGGAGGTCCCGCTAAGCGAAAGCGCGAGCGCGAGCGTGCGCCTGGTTGACTGCGTCGGGTACCTGGTGCCCGGCGCGTTGGGCACGTCGGAGGGCGAGGCCGCCCGCATGGTCCACACCCCGTGGTATGATGAGGATATACCGTTCGAGGACGCGGCCGAGATCGGCACGCGCAAGGTCATCGCCGACCACAGCACGCTGGGCCTGGTCGTCACCACCGACGGCAGCTTCACGGAGCTGCCGCGCAGCGCGTATACCGACGCGGAGGAACGCGTCGTGCGCGAGCTTAAGGCGCTGCATAAACCGTTCGTGGTCGTGCTCAACAGCGCCGCGCCCAGCCGCCCGGAGACACAGCAGCTAAAACAATTATTGGAAGCGAAGTATTCCGTGCCCGTCTCGGCGGTCGACGCGAAGAACATGGGCGCGGAGGAGATCTCAGGGTTATTGAGCGACCTGCTTATGGCGTTCCCGCTTAGGGAATTCAGGATCGAGCTGCCCGGCTGGACGCAGGCCTTAGACGAGAACCACTGGCTGCTGCAGTCGCTGCTGGAGACGGCCAGCGCTGCTGAATTGGAAGCGCCGCTGATGCGCGACCAGACCGTGTTCGCCAGCGCGGTCAGCCAAAACGAGTACGCCGACGCCGCGCAGCCCGTAACCGCGAAGCTGGGCGAAGGCTCCGTCACGTACGCGCTGCCGCTGAAGGAAGGCCTGTTCAACAAGATACTGGGCGAGGAGGCGGGCACGGAGATACGCGGCGACGCGCACCTGCTCGCGCTGCTCAAGGAGCTGGTGTTCGCCAAGAAGGAATATGACAGGATAGCCGACGCGCTCTCCGCCGTCCGGCAGACGGGCTACGGGCTGGTCGTGCCCGCCGTGTCCGAGTTAACGCTGCAGCCGCCGGAGATCGTCAAGCAGGGCAACCGCTTTGGCGTAAAGCTGAAGGCCAGCGCCCCGTCGCTGCATCTGATCCGCACCGACATCACCACCGAGGTGACCCCCGTCGTCGGCACCGAGCAGCAGTCCGAGGAACTGGTGCAGTACCTGCTAAGCGAGTTTGAGCAGAACCCTGAACAGATATGGGAGACTAACTTCTTCGGGAAATCACTGCATGAGATGGTCCGCGAGGGCCTGTCGACCAAACTATCGAATATGCCGCTGGACGCGCAGGAGAAGGTCCAGGATACCCTCACCAAGATAGTCAACGAGGGCGGCGGCGGCATGATCTGCATCCTCCTGTGACGCGGCGCGCGATACGTCGGATTACAGCGTAACGCGCGGGCAAACGACGCGCTGCCTGCCCCGCCGGATGGCGGGGCTTTTCGCGCGTTCCAGCATATTGTTATTGCATTCGCGCCGCGCGTTCATTATAATATACTTGTCGGGAGGAATGCTGACGGATGCGATGGCCGCCCTGCGCGTGCTCACGCGAGATCCACGTCGGAGCGGACCGGGCTCGCGGCGTCATTATCCGTGCCCGTTGGCCGGAGGCCGCCGGCCGCGCCGCCCAAACCTACGCCGGACAAATCCAGACCGTCTACCTTGATCCGCCGTTCGACACGGGCAAGCCTTACTTCCTGCGCCTGCCCGTCGGCGAGACGGGCTGGCGCAAGGGCAAGCCGATGGTCGAGCTGCCCGCGTACGACGACCGCTGGACCGACGGCGGGTATGAGGAAATGATCCGCGCGGCCATCCAGACCGCGCATGCCATGCTCAAGCCGGAGGGCGCGTTGTTCCTGCACATCGATCCCAGGCGCGGCCCGCTGGCCCGCCGCTTGCTGGACGAGGTGTTCGGCGCGGGGAACTATGTCAACGAGATCGTCTGGGCGTATGAGACCGGCGGCCGCGCGACAGGCCACTTCAGCCGCAAGCACGATACGCTGTTGTTTTACCGCAGGAGCGACCGGCTCTACTTCGATATCGCGGCGGCCGCGATGCCCCGCGCCCGCCGCCATAACCACATGAGGCGCGGCGTGGACGAACAGGGCCGCGCTTATTCCGCGATCAACTCCGGCGGCAAGGAGTACCGCTACTACGACGATGAGCCAGTCTACGCCAGCGACGTTTGGACGGACATCGCCCCGCTGCAGCAGCGCGACCCGCGTCGGACAGGCTTCGACACGCAGAAGCCCTCCGCGCTGTTGGCCCGCGTGATAGGCTGCGCGTCGAGACCGGGCGACTGGGCGGCGGACCTGTTCGCGGGATCGGGCACGACCGCGCGTACCGCCGCCGACATGGACAGGAACTTCGTCAGCATGGACGCGTCCGACGCGTCGGTCGTCACCACGCGCAAGCGGATGCTGGGCTGTTCGTTCGAGCTGGACGCGCCGTCACGCGTTCCTGACGGGACGGAATGCCCCGCGCTGGATGCCGCGATCCATGTTGAAGGCGGCGTACTGAACGCGGCGCTGGCTGGTTATGATATCGGTAAAGCGGGAGTTTGCCCGCCGGACGGCCTGGCGCATGTGGATCAATGGTCGTTCGGGATTATCAGGGGCGGTGTTTTCCACGCTTACGCTAACGCCGCGCGGGACAGGCGCAGCCCCGCGCTGCCGGATACGCTGTCATTCGGCGAAGGGCCGCCGGGCGGCGAGCCTGCCATCGCCGTGGTGGATATCCTCGGGCGGCGGATCGTTTTCCGTGGTCCTAGTATAGGGGGAAGGTTATAATGCCGATCAGTTTCGTGGTCTACCAGATGCGCAGCGCGATGGAACACGATCTGGTCGTATCGCTCTACACCGACACTAACGACCCGGACGCGTTCTGCAGCGGGTACATCGAGCAGGTGAACGCGAAACATGTTCTGTTGTCCGCGCTGACGCCCTGGGGACACCGCGACGGCTGGCTGCTGTGGCGGGTCGGCGACGTGCAGCAGGTCTACACGGGCGACGAGGAGGAGACCAGGCTGGAACTGCTGGCCAGGCTCTATGGCGAGGACCGCGCCCCGCTGCTGCCCAGGCCCGCCTCGCCCGACGCGGACCTGCTGCGCTGGGCGCTGGACTGGGCCAGGCGCGAGCAGCGCACGGTAAGCCTGTTGACCGCGGGCGAGACGTACACGGGCCGGATCAAGCTGCGCGACGACCTGCGCGTGACGATGGAGGCGTTCGACTTCTTCGGGCGGCCGCAGCGCCAGCCGGCGGTGATGCCGCTTCGGGACGTGGAGTCTGTCTCCATAGGCACGGAGTATGAGCGGATGTACGACTTCCTAAGCGCTTCGCAGGATAAGATCGACCTGCCGCAGGCCTGGTGGAACAAGGAGCCGACATGACATGACGCGCGTCATGCCGGGCCGCCGTGTGGATGAATCTCCCGTTTGACAATCCCGCGCGTTCGCGTTACAATGGTACCTGTCCCATAAATCGCCGCGATTCGAAAGGATCGATGCAAAATGGTTTGTCTTGACTGCGGGGCCGTGCCCCGCGTCTGATTGGGGGAGTTTGGCGCGCGGGGCGTGTCCGGCTCCCTTGCGTTCGTTTTGGAGGGAAAATATGGATGGCTAACTTGACAGTGGGCGTAGTCTTGGGCAGCGACAGCGACATGCCGGCGATGAAGGGCGCGTTCGATACGCTTAAAGAGCTGGGCGTGCCGTTCGAGGCGCGGATATTGTCGGCGCACCGCACGCCGCAGGAGGCCGCGGCGTTCGCGGCGGGGGCGCGGGAGGCGGGGTTCGGCGTGATAATAGCGGCGGCTGGGAAGGCCGCGCACCTGGCGGGTTCGCTGGCCGCGCGGACGACGCTGCCCGTCATAGGGGTGCCCATGCGTTCCGGGGAGCTGGCCGGGCTGGACGCGCTGCTATCCACGGCGCAGATGCCAGGCGGGGTGCCCGTAGCGACGGTGGCCATAGGCGGCGCGGTCAACGCGGCGCTGCTGGCCGCGCAGATACTCGCGGTCACGGACGCGCCGCTCGCCGCGAAGCTCGACGCGGCTCGCGGCAAGAACCGCGCCTCCGTTTTGGAGAAGGACGCGAAGGTGAGGCTGGAGTATCCCCTGCCAATAAAGTGAGCTTCGTCCCCCGCCGCTGTTGATGTAGGACTTGCTCAGCCCCCCTCTGCCGCAGAGGATGTGGGACTTGCCCCACCCCTAAGACGTTAGATGGTGCGACGCGAACCCCACCCCTAAGCCGTTAGATGGTGCGACGCGAACCCCACCCCTAAGCCGCTAGATGGCGCGACGCGAACTCCCCCCTAAGACGCCAAGCAGGGCGGCGTGAAACCCTCACCCACAGAACCGCGCTAGTAAATGTCGAATAATAAAGGAGGCGGCCACTATGAGCGTCACAGCTGCCCTCACCCGGGGGGCAATGCTCTACGAAGGCAAGGCCAAGATGGTTTTTGCCACCGACAATCCTGAGTTGTGCGTCGTGTTATACAAGGACGACGCCACAGCGCTCAACGGGCTGAAGAAGGGCCGGATCGCCGGCAAGGGCGCGATCAACAACCGCGTGACCAACCACCTGATGCGCCTGCTGGAGTCCAGGGGCATCCCCACCCACCTGGTCGACGAGCTGGGCGACCGCGAAACCCTCGTAAAGCGCGTGACCATCATACCGCTGGAGGTGATTGCGCGCAACATCGCGGCAGGCTCGCTGGCCAAGCGGCTGGGCATACCCGAGGGCGTACCTATGAAGCGTACGGTCGTCGAATACTGTTACAAGGACGACGCGCTGGGCGACCCGATGGTCAACGAATCGCACATCATCGCCATGGGCTGGTCCGACGAGGCGGAGCTGGAATCCATATCATCGCTTTCATTAAAGATAAACGAAATATTAAAGGATTACCTGTCCGGCGCGGGACTGACGCTGGTCGACTTCAAGCTGGAGTTTGGCAGGCTGCCCGGCGGCGGGATCGTCCTGGCGGACGAGATCTCCCCCGACACCTGCAGGCTCTGGGACGCGAAGACGGGCGAGAGGCTGGACAAGGACCGCTTCCGGCGCGACCTGGGCGGGGTTGAGGAGGCTTACGCCGAGATCAGCGCCAGGCTGCTAGGGGTAAGTTAGTGATCTTTGACAAGTTACGCGAGGAGTGCGGGGTATTCGGCGTGTGCGCTCCGGGCGCGGACGTGGTCAGCGCGGCGTATCACGCGCTGTTCGCGCTGCAGCACCGGGGCCAGGAAAGCTGCGGCGTGGCGGTAAACCGCGCCGGGGTGATCGACGTGCGCAAGGATGTCGGCCTCGTCACCGACGTGCTTACCCATGGCGTGACACGCTCTCTGGGATCGGGCGAGATGGCCGTGGGGCACTGCCGCTACGCCACGACAGGGCGCCGCCAGTTGAGCAACGCGCAGCCGCTGCTGGTTAACCACCTGAAGGGCAGCATGGCCTTGGCCCACAACGGCAACCTGACCAACGCCGCCGAGCTGCGCGAGAAACTGGAGCAGAAAGGCTCGATATTCCACGGCACGAGCGACTCCGAGGTGTTGGCCTATATCATCACGCAGGAGCGCATCCAGTCCGTGTCGATAGAGGAGGCCGCGCGCCGCGCGATGCGCAGGATCAAGGGCGCTTACTCCGCGGTGATCATGAGCCCGCGCAAGCTGATGGCGGTGCGCGACCCGTACGGGTTCCGCCCGCTGTGTATCGGCAGGTTCGAGGATGGATGGGTGTTCGCCAGCGAGTCCTGCGCGTTGGACAGCATCGGCGCCAGGTTCGAGCGCGACGTGGAGCCGGGCGAGATCGTCGTGGCCTCGCCGGACGCGGGACTGACCAGCATCCCGTACGACGAGACGCCGCCCCGCCGGGCGCTGTGCGTCTTTGAGCTGATATACTTCGCGCGTCCGGACTCGGTGATAGACGGCACGTCGGTGCATGGCGCGAGGCTGAAGGCCGGGGCGCTGCTGGCCATCAACCATCCTGTCCAGGCGGATGTGGTGGTGGGCGTGCCGGACAGCGGCATCGACGCCGCGCTGGGCTACTCCCGTCAGAGCGGCATACCCTACGGCATCGGGTTCATCAAGAATAAATATGTCGCGCGGACATTCATACAGCCTGAACAATCCCAACGCGCCCACGCCGTGCGGATCAAGCTGAACCCTGTGGCCGAAACCGTGCGCGGCAAGCGCGTAGTGCTGGTGGACGACAGCGTCGTTCGCGGCACGACCACCACGCGCATAGCGCGCTTGCTGCGGGAGGTCGGCGCCTCGCAGGTGCATATCAGGCTGTCCGCGCCGCCGTTCGCGCACCCGTGCTACTTCGGCACGGACGTGGATTCCGTCGAGAGCCTCATCGCGCACAACCACTCGCTGGATGAGATTCGCGCGATACTGGGCGCGGACAGCATCGGCTACTTCCGCGCGGAGGACCTGCCCATGCTGGACCACAGCGGCCACGGCAGCTTCTGCGGCGCGTGCTTCACCGGGAATTACCCGACGCCGCCGCCCAGGGCGCCGGGCAAGCTGCGGTTTGAGAAACAACTTGAGATAAGGACGGGAGGCGCGGGCAATGCCTGACACAATCAATCGCGGCAAGGACAGCCGCTCCGCGGCCTACGCCAGGTCGGGCGTGGACGTTACGGCGGGCTACCGCGCGATCGACCTGATGCGCGGGCACATCGAGCGTGCGCGGACACCCGGCGTGGTCGGCGGCGTGGGCGGTTTCGGCGGATTGTTCGATCTGGGCGGCGGGAGGATGCTGGCCGCCGGCGCGGACGGCGTGGGCACAAAGCTGAAGCTGGCGATACTGGCGGACAGGCACGACACGGTCGGCATAGACTGCGTCGCGATGAACGTCAACGATATCCTGTGCTGCGGCGCGAGGCCGCTGTTCTTCCTTGACTACATCGCGTCCGGGCGGACGGACCCCGAGCGGATCGAGCGTATCGTGTCGGGCGTGGCTGATGGGTGCGTCCAGGCGGGATGCGCCCTGCTGGGCGGCGAAACCGCCGAGATGCCCGGCTTCTATGGCGAGAATGAGTACGATTTGGCGGGATTCGCGGTCGGGATACTGGACGCGGCGCGGAAGCTCCCGGCGGACGGCATGCGGGCCGGGGACGCGCTGGTCGCGCTGCCGTCCTCCGGCGTTCACTCTAACGGGTTCTCGTTGATTCGCGGCATATTCCCGGAGGAAACGCTGCTGGCCGACACGCCGCTGCTGGACGAGCTGCTCACCCCAACGCGCGTCTACGCCAAACCGATGACCGCGCTGCTGGAATCCGTGGAAGGCGTACGCTCCGCCGCGCACATCACCGGCGGCGGGTTTTACGAGAACCTGCCCCGAGCGCTCGCGCCGGGATTCTCGCTGAGAATCAGCAGAAGCGAGCTGCGCGCGCAGGAAATATTCAGCAGAATTCAATATGAAGGCAAGATATCCAGCCGCGATATGTTCAATACGTTCAACATGGGGCTGGGCATGGGAGTGATAGTCGCGCGGGAGGACGCGGACCGCGCGGTCGACGTCCTGCGCTCGAACGGCGTTGAGGCGTACGTTTTAGGCGAGACCGCGCCTGGCGACGGGGAGATATACGTGTAGCCTGACATAACGGTTTGACTTGAGGTGGTTACGGTATGATAAAGATTGCCGTGCTGGTGTCGGGGGGCGGCACCAACCTGCAGGCGCTGATGGACGCGGAGAACCCGTTCGGGCGGATCGAGCTGGTGATAGCCAGCCGGGGCGGCGTCCACGCGCTGGAGCGCGCGCGCTCGGCGGGGATACCTACCCGCGTCGTCTCGCGAAAGAAGCTGGGCGACGCGTTCGCTGGAAAGATGCTGGAGACGCTGGGCGAGTTCCGGATAGGGCTGGTCGCGCTGGCCGGATACCTGACGATCCTGCCGCCGGAGGTCGTCGGCGCGTACGCGGGGCGCATCGTCAACATTCATCCGGCGCTGCTGCCGTCCTTCGGCGGGAAGGGTTTCTACGGGTTGAAGGTGCACGAGGCGGCGCTGGCGCGGGGCGTCAAGGTGACGGGCGCGACTGTGCACCTGGTCACCGAGGAGCCGGACGGCGGGCCGATACTCGCTCAGAAGGCCGTGCCCGTGCTGCCCGGCGACACGCCCCAGAAGCTGAGCGAGCGCGTGATGGAGCAGGCCGAATGGGAACTTCTGCCGCGCGAGGTTCGCAAATTATGCAGGAATTTGGAGTGGAGCAAATGGAAAGCTTGACAACCTTGCTGGCCAGCAACCCGTATCCAGGGCGCGGCGCCGCCGTTGGGCTGACCCCCGACGGCAGGAACGCCGCGCTTAGCTATTTCGTGCTGGGGCGCAGCGAGCGCAGCCGAAACCGCGCGCTGGTCGAGGAGGGCGGCAGGATCGTAACCCGGGCGATCGACGCGCGGCTGGTCGGCGACCCGTCGCTGATCATCTATACCGCGCTGGCGCGGGCGAAGGGGCATACCATCCTGACGAACGGGGCGCAGACCGAAACCATCGCGCGGAGCCTGGAGAGCGGCGGGACGTTCGAGGACGCGCTGCGCGAATGGGACTTCGAGCCGGACGCGCCGCATTTCACCCCAAGGATAAGCGCGCTGGCCACGGTCAGCGGCGGGAAACTGGCGTACCGCTTCGCGCTGCTGCGCAACCGGGGCGGGACCACCATGCGCTCGTTCTTCGAGTATGAGGGCATCGCGGGCGAGGGGCACTTCATCCACACATACCTGGGCGACGGGTATCCGCTGCCGCCGTTCGAGGGCGAGCCGTTCTCGGTGAGCATAATGAACGATCTGGAGGACTGTACGCGCATGCTGTGGTCGGCGCTGAACCCGGAGAACCGCGTCGCGCTGCTGACCAGGTTCATACCGTTGGACGGCGGGGAGGAATCCACGCGCGTTGTCAACGCCAGGCCGTGGCCGGACGCGCCTCAGGCGCTTTGAGAGGTTAGCATGACGGAACTTCACCTGAAGTATGGGCTTAACCCGCATCAGAAGCCGGCGCGGGTATTCCGCGAGGACGCGCTGCCGCTGACGGTCGAGAGCGGCAGGCCCGGCTATATCAACCTGATGGACGCGCTGAACGGATGGCAGCTGGCGCGCGAGATGAAAAGGATAGCGAGCCGTCCGGCCGCCGCGTCATTCAAGCATGTTTCCCCGGCGGGAGCGGCGGTCGCGCGTGAGGTTGTGGTGGGCAGGCACTCGCCGTTGTGCCAGGCTTACCTGCTGGCGAGGGACTCCGACCCGATGTCCTCATTCGGGGATTTCATCGCGCTGTCCGACGAGTGCGACGAGGACACGGCGAACGTTATAAAGCGTGAAGTATCGGATGGAGTGATCGCGCCGGGATACACCAAAGGGGCGTTGGCGATACTCCGCGCGAAACGCGACGGCGCGTACTGTACGCTTCGGATCGACCCCGACTACGAGCCGGAGCCAATCGAGCGTCGGCAGGTGTTCGGCGTGACGTTCGAGGCCGGGCGCAACGACGCGCCGATCACCCCAAACCTGTTGGATAATATAGTAAGTATCAACAAAACACTGCCCGACCGCGCGGCGGCCGACCTGCTGCTGTCGCTGGCGATACTTAAATACACACAATCCAACTCGGTGTGTTATGTGAAGGATGGACAGGCGATAGGCGTTGGGGCGGGCCAGCAGTCGCGCATCCACTGCGCGCGTCTGGCGGGCGACAAGGCGGACAGATGGTGGCTGCGCCGGCATCCGCGCGTGATGACGCTGCCGTTTAGGAAAGGCCTGCCGCGCCCTGAGCGCAACAACGCGATAGACCTGTATCTAGGCGGCGAGCCGCTCGACCCGTCGCTGTTCGTCGGAGCCGTGCCCGAACCGCTCACCCACGTCGAGCGCGGGGAATGGTTATCACAACTAAACGGCGTGTCGCTGGGCAGCGACGCGTACTTCCCGTTTTCCGACAACATCGAGCGGGCGCGGCGCAGCGGGGTCCGGTATGTCGCGGAGCCGGGCGGTTCCAGGCGCGACGCGGACGTGATCGCCGCGTGCGACAGGCATGACATGACGCTGTGTTTCACGGGGACGCGGTTGTTCCATCATTGACAAATAATGGTTATGAGGTGAGCTGGATTGCTGACTGTGCTGGTCGTCGGCTCAGGCGGGCGTGAGCACGCCGTCGCGCGCAAGCTGCGGTTAAACCCATCGGTTGGGATGATATACGCGCTGCCGGGCAACGCGGGGATGGCGCTGGACCCTGCCTGCGCCCCGGTCGAGCGCGTCGGCATACCGGCGACCGACCTGGATAGTATTGTCGAATTCGCGCGGACGCGCCTGGTTGACTTCGCCGTAGTCACGCCGGACGACCCGCTGTGCCTGGGACTGGTGGACACGCTGGAATCGGCGGGCGTCGCGGCGTTCGGGCCGACGAAGGCCGCCGCGCGGATCGAGGGAAGCAAATCGTTCGCGAAGGAGCTTATGCGCCGCGCCGGTATACCTACCGCCGGATACCGCGTGTTCGACGAAGTGGAGGACGCGCTGGCGTTCGTGAGGCAATCGCCCATGCCGGTGTGGATAAAGGCCGACGGGCTGGCGCTGGGCAAGGGCGTAGTGGGGGCGCGGACCGTTGGCGAGGCGGAGGAAGCGGCGCGGGCGGCCATGCTGGACGGGAAGTTCGGCAGCGCGGGCCTTCGCGTGGTGATCGAGGAGGACCTGCGCGGCGTCGAGGCGTCGCTGCTGCTGTTCACCGACGGCGAGCGTTATCGGATAATGCCGGCCGCGATGGATCATAAACGCGCGTTCGACGGCGACCGAGGCCCGAACACCGGCGGCATGGGCGCGATCGCGCCGCATCCGCTGGTTACGCCTGACCTGCTGAGCCGGATCGAGCGCGAGATAATCATACCGACGCTGGCGGCGATGCGCGAGGAGGGCTGTCCGTTCAAGGGATGCCTGTTCATCGGGCTGATGCTGACTGGCGACGGGCCGAAGGTTATCGAATACAACTGTAGGTTTGGCGATCCGGAGGCTCAGGCCGCGCTCGCGCTGCTGGAGAGCGACCTGCTGGATATAATGTTATCCGTCCGCAACGGTACGCTGGACAGCGCGGACGTTCGGTTCAGCGGCGGCGCGGCGTGCTGTGTAGTCGCGGCCAGCGGCGGCTACCCGGGCGCTTACCGCAAGGGCCTGCCGATACAACCGAAAGATATATTTCTATTGACGACACAACGCCGAGATGTTACAATAGATTACGCTGGAGTGTCGCGCCCAGCGGATGGATCGGCTGGGCTGGTTACGTCGGGCGGGCGCGTTCTGGGCGTGACAGCGGCCGCGCCGACGCTTGCGGAAGCGTCGCGACGCGCGTACGGCGCGCTCGGGGAGATATCGTTCGAGGGGATGCGCTTCCGCGCGGATATCGGCGCGAAGGCGTTACAGTTGGCGGGGGAGGAGGTTATGGATGGTTAACCGTATATACACGGAGAAGAGGCCGCCGTACGCGGTCGAGGCGGAGCGGCTGCTGCGGGACGCGCGGGAGCAGTTGGGGCTGACCGGGCTGACGTCGATACGCGCGCTCAACCGCTACGACGTGGAGGGGCTGGACCCGGAAACGTTCGCGGCCGTCGCGCCGCTGGTGTTCTACGAGCCGCCGCTGGACGAGGCGTACGCGCGGTTGCCGCCTGCCGACCCGTCGAAGGTGTTCGCGTGGGAGGCGCTGCCGGGGCAGTTCGACCAACGCGCGGACTCGGCGGCGGAGTGCGTCCAGCTGATCACGCAGTCGGTAAGGCCGCTAGTACGCGCCGCGCGGGTGTATATATTGGAAGGGGAGATCTCGCGGGCGGGTCGCGACGCGCTGGTAAAATATGTCGTGAACCCGGTGGACAGCCGCGAGGCGTCGTTTGATCTGCCCGAATCGCTGGCCGTGGACCAGCCTGAGCCAGCGCCGGTCCAGACCGTGTCCGGTTTCCGCGATTGGGATGAATCCGCGCTGGGACGCTGGATCGACGAGCGGCGCTTGTCGCTGGAGACAGCGGACCTGTTGTGCTGCCAGGATTATTACCGCGCGGAAGGCCGCGACCCGACTCGCGCGGAGCTTGCGATACTCGACGCGTACTGGTCCGACCACTGCCGCCACACCACGTTCCTGACCGAGCTTGATTCGGTCGTGATCGACGACCCGGCGGCGCGTGAAACCTATGAATTGTTCCTGAAACTCCGCGCGAAAGGCGGCCCGCCCACGCTGATGGAGCTTGCGACGTTCGGGCCGAAGGCGCTGGCCGCGCTGGGCAAGCCGCCGCTCGTGGACGAATCCGACGAGGTCAACGCGTGCTCAGTGCCCGTTACGGTGGACGAGGACGGCGCGGAGCAACAGTGGCTGTTATTATTCAAGAACGAAACGCACAACCACCCGACCGAGATCGAGCCGTTCGGCGGCGCGGCGACATGCGTAGGCGGGGCGATCCGCGACCCGCTAAGCGGGCGGGCGCGGGTATACCACGCGATGCGCGTCACGGGCGCGGGCGACCCGACCGAGCCGGTCTCGCGGACGCTGCCGGGCAAACTCCCGCAGCGCAAGCTGACCCAAACCGCCGCCGCCGGGTTCAGCTCGTACGGCAACCAGATCGGGCTGGCGACGGGACATGTCCGCGAATTCTACCATCCCGGCTATGCCGCCAAGCGGCTGGAGCTGGGCGCGGTCGTCGGCGCGGTTCCGGTGAGGAATGTCAGGCGGCTGAGGCCGGAGCCGGGCGACATAGTATTGCTGATCGGCGGGCGCACCGGGCGCGACGGCGTCGGCGGGGCGTCTGGCTCAAGCCGGGCGCACGCGCTGTCCAGCCTGGCCAGCTGCGGCGCGGAGGTACAAAAGGGCAACGCGCCGACCGAGCGTAAGCTGCAGCGGCTGTTCCAAACGCCGGAAGCGGCGCGGCTTATCAAGCGATGCAACGATTTCGGCGCGGGCGGCGTCTGCGTCGCGATAGGCGAGCTGGCCGACGGGCTGGATATCGCGCTGGACGCGGTGCCGCGCAAGTATGACGGGCTGGACGGCACGGAGCTTGCGGTCAGCGAGAGTCAGGAACGCATGGCGGTGGTGGTCGCGCCGGGCGACGCGGACGCTATGCTGGACTTCGCGCGGGGTGAGAATCTGGAAGCGACGCCCGTAGCCGTCGTGACCGAATCGCCCCGATTGGTGATGCGCTGGCGCGGCCAGACCGTCGCGGATTTGGATCGCGCGTTCCTTAACGCCAATGGCGCGAAACGCCGCGCCTCCGCGGTCGTCCCGGCGGGGAAACCCATGTTCGGCAAGCCCCCGATTGGTGAGAACACGCCGATAAAGCCGCGTTTCGCGTCACTGTTATCCAGCCTTAACGTATGCTCGCAGCAGGGATTGGCGGAACGGTTTGACAGCACGATCGGCGCGGGCACGGTTATCATGCCGTTCGGCGGGCGGTTCCAGCGTACGCCGTCGCAGTTTATGGCGGCGAGGTTCCCGGTCGCTGGCGTGACGGACGCTTGCTCGGGCATGGCGTGCGGGTTCCAACCGGAGTGGATGGAGCGCGGAGCGTACGGCGGAGCCTACCTCGCGGTCTGCGAGGCGGTGATGAAGCTTGTCGCGGCGGGCTTCGAGCGGTCGCGCCTGTACCTGACGCTTCAGGAATATTTCCCCAGATTGGGCGGCGATCCAGCGCGTTGGGGTCAGCCGCTGGCCGCGCTGCTGGGGGCGCTGGCCGCGCAAGTGGCGCTGGGGGTCGCGGCCATCGGCGGCAAGGACAGCATGTCGGGCAGTTTCGAGGGGATGGACGTGCCGCCAACGCTGGTCGCGTTCGCGGTGGGGGCGGGTTCGATCCAGCGGATCGTATCGAACGAGCTAAAGCCCGTCGCCGGCGGCAAGGGCTTACGGCTGGTACGCGTGGGCGTAAACCCGCTCGTTGATCCTGATGGATTTATAACCACGCTGGACGGGATAGAGCGGCTGGCGAAGTCGGGCAAGCTGGACGCGGCGTGGACGCTGGGTCCGGGCGGGCTGGCCGAGGCGCTGTTCAAGATGGGCGTCGGGAACGGCGTAGGCTCGCGCGTTGAGTGTGGAGCGGACGCGCTGTTCGAGGAAACGCCGGGCGCGATACTGCTCGCGCTGCGGGATGGAGCGATAGTTGACGATCTGCCGGGCATGCTGGCGGTCGGCGAGACGATCGCGGAGCCTATTATAATGATAGGGAGCGATTCGCTGACGCTGGCGGAGCTGGCCGTTCCGTACGACGCGACGCTGGAGGGCGTGTTTCCCAGACAGGCGGGCAAGGATTCCGCGCCCGCCGCGCCGCTGTCGTTCGTTCGGCGGAGCGTCACGCGCTCGGGCGGGTTCGCGCGGCCGCGCGCGTGGATTCCCGTATTCCCCGGCACGAACTGCGAGGAGGACACAGCCCGCGCGTTGGAACGCGCCGGGGCCATGCCCGTAATTCAGGTGATACGCAACCTCACGCCGACGGAGATTGTGGAAAGCGCGGGACGAGCCGCCAGCCTGATCAGGAATTCACAGATGATCGTGCTGCCAGGCGGATTCTCCGGCGGCGACGAGCCGGACGGGTCGGCCAAGCTGATCCTCGCGTTCCTGCGCAACCCGACTGTCGGCGGGGCGTTGGGAGAGTTCCTGCGCGAAGGGCTGACGCTGGGCGTCTGCAACGGTTTCCAGGCGCTGGTAAAGCTGGGATTGGTCCCGTTCGGCGGGATTCGCGCGCAGGACGCGTCCTCGCCGACACTGACATACAACGTGATCGGGCGGCATCAGAGCATGCTCGTTCGAACGCGCGTCGCGTCGAACCTGTCGCCGTGGCTGTCGCGGTGCGCGGTCGGCGATATCCATACCGTCGCGGTGTCGCACGGCGAGGGTCGGTTCGTTATATCGCCTGAACAATATGAGCGGCTGGCCGCGTCCGGGCAAATCGCCGCGCAGTATGTCGGACTGGACGGCATGCCGGCGATGGCCGCGCCGTTCAACCCGAACGGCTCATATGGCGCGGTGGAGGCCATAACGTCGCCGGACGGCAGGATATTGGGCAAAATGGGGCACAGCGAACGCGCCGGGCGCGGTTTATATATGAATGTGGCGCGGGACGCTTACCAGCCCATATTCGAGGGCGGCGTGGATTATTACCGCTGACGCCTCGCCGCGCTTGACACGCGGAGGAGATCGGTATACAGTAAGTTGTTGGAGGCTGATGGGATGAAGCTGTTTATATCCAGCGATATCGAGGGTACCGCCGGTATCGCGCACTGGGACGAGACCACGCCGGATAAGTCCGGCCCGCTGTACCAATACTTTCGCGAACAGATGAGCCGCGAGGTCGCGGCCGCGTGCCGCGGGGCGCGGGAGGCCGGCGCGTCGCTGGTGCTGGTCAAGGACGCGCACGACTCGGGGCGCAACCTGATCCCGCTGGAACTGCCGCGCGGCGTTCTGGTGAGCCGCGACTGGAGCGGCGCGTTAGGCTCGATGGCCGACGCGCTGGACGGGGACTTCACCGATCCCGCGACGGGAACCCGGGCGGGCGCGTTCGACGCGTTCGCGTGCACGGGTTACCACTCCCCGGCCTATGATAAGGGCAACCCACTCGCGCATACAATGAACGGCACGCTTTACGAGATCTTCGTCAACGGCTCTCGCGCCAGCGAGTTCATGATCAACAGCCTGTACGCCTCGCGCCTGGGCGTCCCGGTGATATTCCTCAGCGGCGACCGGGCGCTGTGCGAGTCGGCCAAGGCGTGGATACCCGGCCTGACCACCGTCGCGGTCAGCGAGGGGCGCGGCGGAGCGTCTATCAGCCTGCACCCGCTGGACGCGGTCGAGCGCGTACACGACGGGATGAGATCGGCGGTGAAGGGATTCGCGCGGAGCGGCAAGGAATGCCTCGCGCCGCTGGCGGATAGCTATGAGGTGATAATCCGCTATACCCAGCACGCGAAGGCGCTGAAGAACAGCCAGTACCCCGGGGCGAAGCGCGTCGACGAGAAGACGATCCGCTTCGAGGCCAGCGACTGGATGGACGTTATGACGGCGTTCAGGTTCATCCTGTGATGGCGGTGGCCGCATGGGGCTGACGGCGGCGTTTCCGTTCCAATTGGTTGAGGGGCTGCACGCGCGGTTCCGGCGCGGGCCGCGCAACCTGATCACCGACGTGCCCGGCGTGCGCGTGGCGCATGTGGACATTCGCGGCCGCCTGGATGAGCCGAAGCGCGCGCTGCGCACTGGCGTTACCGTAATAACGCCGGGAGACGGGCATCCGTTCAGGCTGAAATTTCCGGCGGGGGCGCACGTGATCAACGGGTTTGGCAAGAGCGCCGGGCTGATGCAGATCACGGAGCTTGGCTCGCTGGAGACCCCGCTCGTGCTGACCAACACGCTGTCGGTCGGAGCGGGATTCATGGGCGCGGTCCAATACATGCTGGATACCACCCCGGAGATCGGCGAGACGACGGGCACGGTTAATCCCGTAGTGCTGGAATGCAACGACAGCCCCATCAGCGACCTTCGCGCGATGGCCGTCACGCCCGGCGACGTTCTCCGCGCGATACGTCTGGCCGAGGCCGCCGGGGATACCTTCGCGGAGGGAGCGGTCGGCGCGGGCAGCGGCATGACCTGCTACGGCCTGAAGGGTGGGATCGGTTCCGCGTCGAGGGTGGTTGAGGTTTGCGGCGCTGTGTATACGCTGGGCTGCCTGGCGCTGACCAACTTCGGCTCGTTGTGCGATCTGGTTGTGGCGGGCCGCGCGGTCGGCGGCGCGATGAACGCCGCGCTTGAAAGGATCGGCGGCGCGGTAATCCACCCGTTCGGCAGCGCCGAGCCTCGCGACGACTGCGGCCAGCCGCTCGACGGCGAGGGCAAGCGCGACGAGCGCGGCCAGCCGCCCGACGACGAGGGCAAGCGCGACGAGCGTGGCCAGCCGCCCGAAGACGAGGGCAAGCGCGATAAGGGCAGCGTGATCATCGTCGCCGCGACGGACGCTCCGCTCACCGACCGGCAGCTGACTCGCGTGGCCAAACGCGCCCAGTCCGGCATCGCGCGAACAGGCGCGTATACGGGCAACGGCAGCGGCGAGATAGCGGTCGCGTTCTCAACTGCGAACAGGGTTGCGCACGACGCGGCGAAACCCGGCGTTATTAAGGTCCTGCCGGAACAGGCGATGGACAGTTTCTTTCCAGCGATGGTCAGCGCGGTGGAGGAATCCATCCTTTCGTCTATGGAGCACGCGCCGACGACCCCGGCCCGGCGCGGCGGGTATATCATGGGGATTGGCGACGCGTTTAAGGCTATAAACATATAAGGAGTGATGGACAATGGAGACCCTCGCGTATTTCAATGGCGTGATCGGCGAGCTGGATGAGGTGATGGTGCCCTTCAACGATCGCTCGCATTGGTTCGGCGACGGCGTGTACGACGCGACCTGCGGCGGGAACCATATCCCGTTCGCGCTGGAGGATCACATCGACCGGTTCTACAACAGCATGCGCATGGTCGATATCAAGCTGGATATGGCCAAGGACGAGCTTAACGCGCTGCTGCGCGAGCTGGCTAAAAAGGTTGACTCGCCCCAGACGCAGGTGTATTGGCACGCGACGCGCGGCACGGCCAACCGCAACCACGTCTACCCGGTCGGCGTGAAACCTAACCTTTTCATAATGATCCGCCCGTTCCCGCTGGTTGATCTAAGCAAGCGCGAGACCGCCGTAACGGTGGAGGACCTGCGCTTCCTGATGTGTCACGTCAAGACGCTGAACCTGCTGCCCAACGTGCTGGCCAGCGAGAAGGCGAAACAGGCCGGGTGCGACGAGGCGATATTCCACCGCGGCGGGCGCGTTACCGAGTGCGCTCACAGCAACGTCCACATATTGAAGGACGGCGTGTTCCGCACCGCTCCGCTTGATAACCTGATACTGCCTGGCATCGCGCGCAAACACCTGTGCAAGCTGTGCGACGGGCTGAGCATACCCGTGCTCGAGGAGGCGTTCAGCGTCGATGAGATGATGGACGCCGACGAGGTCATGGTATCCAGCGCGTCCACATTCGGCGTAGGGCTTGAGTCGATCGACGGCAAGCCGGTAGGCGGCAAGGCGCCCGCGCTGCTCAAGCGTATACAGGACGCGGCGATGATAGAATTCTTCGAGTACACGCTCCAGCCGGAGAAGGCGGCGGCGGTCCGGCGCGGGGAGAAGGTCACGGCGTAAGCCGATCGCGCCGCCGTGGGAAGCGTCCCGCGCGGGACTTCCCACGGCGGCAGTCGAATAATAATTAGGGTGATATAGATGACTCAGGCGGAACTGACCGAGCGCAACGTCGGGCAGAACCTGGACGACCTCATGAACCTGGACCCGCGCGGCTACGGCGTGTGCCGGATACTCTATCCCGCGTCGCGCGGCCGGGCGGGCGAGCCCGTATCGACGCTGTTCGCCAAGCGTTTGCTGGACGCGGTCCCGGCTGGCGGGCTGGTCCACATCATCACCGGGTTTGTGCTGCTGCCGCACAAGCGCGGCGAGATGGACGGCATCGTCGGCGCGGCGCTGTTCGCCCGGGCGCTCAACGCGATTGGCCGCAAGGCCGCGATAATCGTGCCGGAGGCGTGCGTCCAGGCGGCGCGGGCGCTGGCGGCGGCTGTCGGGCTGCACAGCTATCCCGGCGTCGAGCGGGCGCTGGAGTACCCGCACTCGGTGGCGGTCGTGGCGTTCCCGACGGGGTCCGCGCTGGCGGAAATGGCGGCGCGGGACATACTGGATCGGAGAAAACCGGGCGCGGTGGTGGCTACGGAGGCCGCTGGCGCTAACGCCATGGGTTGTTACCATACGGCGCTGGGCCTTGACGTGACCGACCTGGAGGCTAAGTCGGAGGCGTTGTTCAGGCTTGCGCAGTCGGAGAATATTCCCACTTTCGCCATAGGCGATCTAGGGAATGAGATCGGTATGGGCGCGTTCGCGGACCACCTTGACGCTTATATACCACGCGCGGGACGCTGTCTGGGGCGCGAGTGCATCATCGCGGACACGTCGGCGGATGTCGCGCTGACCGCGACTGTGTCCGATTGGGGCATGAACGCCGTGATCGCGGCGCTGGCCTACCTTACCGAGACGCCCGCGCTGCTTCATTCAGCCGAGATCCAGCGCGAGGCGATGCTCGCGGCCTCACGCTCCGGGATGGTCAACATGTATGGCGACCTGAATCCCGCTATCGACGGGTTCGACATCGACTTCAACGTGACGCTGCTCCACCTGATGCGACGGCTCGTCGAGTCCGCGCTGGGGTTGAGGCGGACCTGCGCGGGCTGGTTCTCCGATGTGATTGCGCGGGGGTTCTATGATGCAGTTCGACATTCGTCGACATTGACCGGAAACCCATGAACGATGTGATTGCGGGGGTTCTATAATGCGGTTCGACATTCGTCGACATTGACCGGAAACCCATGAAAGAGGCTTTCAGATTCCTCCCGGCGGGAGAGCGGGCGGTCGTGGTCGAGTGCGGCGACGCCATCGACCCGGCGGTAAACGACAAGGTCGTCGCGCTCGCGGCGTCGCTCACGGCCAAGCCCATCCCGGGCGTTCTGGAGAGCGTCGTGTCGTATCGCTCGCTGTTGGTGATGTTCGATCCGATGCGCGTTGGCGGCTGGGGGCTGAGGCGCCGGCTGGCGCGTCGGCTGCGCTCGCTGGGCGCGGTTGGTCCCGCCGAAACGTTATCGAGGACGGTTGACATACCCGTGTGCTATGGCGGCGCGTTCGGGCCTGATCTGCCGGATGTCGCGGCGCATACGGGGCTGTCAATCGAGGAGGTTGCGCACCGTCACAGCGCGGTGGCATACAGGGTATACATGATCGGGTTCATGCCGGGATTCCCGTACCTGGGCGGGCTGGACGACGCGCTCGTTACGCCGAGGCTGCCCACCCCGAGGGCGTTAATCCCCGCTGGTTCCGTGGGAATTGGGGGGAATCAGACGGGCGTGTATCCGCTGGACTCGCCGGGCGGGTGGCGGCTGATCGGGCGCTCGCCGCTTAGATTGTATGACGCGGGGTCCGACAACCCTGTGCTGCTGTCGGCTGGCGATGGGGTGAGGTTCGTTCCGGTGACCGCGGAGGAGTACGCGCGTATCGAGCGAGGCGAATGGCGCGGGCCTTACGCCAAAGGGGTGTCGGTATGAGCGGGACGGGTTTGGAGATATTGGTCCCCGGGCCGCTGACGACCGCGCAGGATATGGGGCGGTTCGGGATGCTGGGCAGCGGCGTCTGCCCCAGCGGAGCGTTGGATCAGGACGCAGCGCGGCTGGCGAACGCGCTGGCGGGCAACATGGCCTACGGCGGCGACGCGCCCGCCATGCTGGAGATGACATTGCTCGGGATAACCGCGATGTTCCAGGTGGAAACGATATTCGCCGTGACGGGCGCGGCGATGCCGTTGACGCTGAACGGCCAGCCGGTCAACGCTTATGAATCCATACGCGCCAGCGCGGGCGATGTGCTGGCGTGCGGGTTCGCGCGGACGGGCTGCCGGGCGTATCTGGCGGTCGCGGGCGGGTTCGCCGTGCCGCGCGTGATGGGCAGCAGGTCCACGCACCTGAGGTGTGGGTTCGGCGGGTTTGAGGGCCGCAAGCTCCGCGCCGGGGATGTGTTGCCGATGCCGTCGGTCGGGTCGGGCGTGAAGGCGGGCGTTACGATCGAGCCGACACTGGCGTGGCCTCGGTCGGGACAGCCGTGGGTTGTTCGCGTCGCGGACGGGCCACAGCTGGGCATGTTCGGTAAGGCGGCGCTCGACGGGTTCTTACGCGCGGAGTACACCGTCTCGCCGCAGTCGGATCGGATGGGCGTGAGGCTGGACGGCCCGGCGGTCACGGGCGAGGGCGGTTCCGACATACTCTCGGACGGGATCCCGCCCGGAGCGGTGCAGATCACCAACAGCGGCCAGCCGATCGTTCTGCTGGCGGACAGGCAGACCATCGGCGGTTACGCAAAGCCATTCGTTGTGATAGACGCGGACCTGCCCATCATGGCGCAGGTGAGGCCGGGCGAGAGGCTGCGCTTGCGGAGGATATCCACGCGCGAGGCGCGGCGCGTCGGTATGGCCGCGTGGACGGAATTGGCGGCGCGGACGAGGAGAATAGAGGAACGGCACTCGGGGACGATCCAGATTATGGGATTCAGGCTGCGGGGAGGCTGATCGGGTTTGAGCGATGGATTAACGCCGCGCGCGTTCCGCGAGATGGTTCGCGGCGGGCGGCATACGGGCCAGACGTCGGGCGTGTGCCCCGGGTTCGCGCAGACGAACCTGGTGGCGCTGCCGCGCGCGTACGCTTACGACTTTTTGTTGTACGCGCAGAGGAATCCGGAGGCGATACCGCTGCTGGAGGTGACCGAGGCGGGCGAGAGGCTGCTGCGCAAGATCGCCCCGGGCGCGGACGCCGCGACTGACTACCCCCGGTACCGCGTTTACCGCGACGGCGTGTTTACCGAAGAATTGACCGACGTGTCGGGGCTGTGGCGGGAGGATTTCGTCAGCTTCCATATCGGATGCAGCTTTTCCTTCGAGTCCGCGCTGATCGAGGCGGGCGTTCCTGTGCGCAACATCGAGGAAAATCGCAACGTGCCGATGTTCGTCACGAACATCCCGTGCGAGTCCGCGGGCGTGTTCAGCGGGACGATGGTCGTTAGCATGCGCCCGATCCCGTTCGCGCTGGTGCCTAGGGCGGTCAGCGTCACCGCGCGGATGCCGCGCGTGCATGGCGCCCCGGCGCATATAGGCGATCCGTCGCTGATTGGTATACGCGATATAACCAAACCGGATTATGGCGAGGCAGTCACCATCTATCCGGGAGAGGACCCAGTGTTCTGGCCATGCGGGGTTACGCCGCAGGTGGCCGTGCTGAACGCGAAGCCAAGCCTCGCGATCACGCACGCGCCCGGGCATATGCTCGTTACGGATGTGCGCAACGCCGCGCTGAGGGTATGATTATGGGTAAAACTGTTGACCTTAACAGCGATTTGGGCGAGAGTTTTGGGACATATACTATAGGTGGGGACGAGCGGATCATCCCGCTGGTAACATCGGCGAACCTGGCGTGCGGCATGCATGGCGGGGATCCGGTTGTGCTGGATAACGCTGTTAGGTTGTGCGTGGAGCATGGCGTGGCGATTGGGGCGCATCCCGGGTATCCGGACCTGCAGGGGTTTGGCCGACGCGCGATGGGCTTGACCGCTAGCGAGGCGGACGCGTACGTGAGATATCAGGTCGCGGCGGTCGATGGGATGGCGCGGGCGCGTGGGGGCAGGATGACGCACGTGAAACTCCATGGAGCGTTGTACAACCGGGCGGGCGCGGACTACGCGTTCGCGAAGGTTATTTGCGATGGTATAAGGAAAATCGCGCCGGACGCGGTGTTCCTGGCGCTGTCGGGCAGCGCGATGGCGAGGGCGGGGCTAGACGCGGGTTTGCGCGTCGCGAGTGAGGTTTTCGCCGACCGGGGGTATGAGGACGACGGGAGCCTGGTCGCGCGGAACAAGCCGGGCGCGATGACGCGCGATGAGAGCGAGGCCGTGAAGCGGGTAACGCGCATGGTGAGGGATGGCGTGGTGGAGACGGTTTCGGGGAAGACGATCGCGATAGCGGCGGACTCGATATGCGTTCACGGCGACGGAGAGAAGGCGCTCGCGTTCGTGGAACGGATACGCGCGGGGCTGGCTGAGGCTGGCGTGGCTCTGAAAAACTTTGTGGGCGGGTGATGATTGTGGATAATAGGGCTAGGAAGGTTGCGGAATTACAGCAATTCTTCCAGAGTTATATCGATAAAGAGAAGCTTCCAGGGGTGACGGTGGCTGTGAGGCAGGGCGGGGAGCTGGTCTGGGAACAGGCGTTCGGCGTGAGGGACGATAGGGGAACGCCCATGACCAGCGAGACGATATTTGGCGTGGCGAGTATGAGCAAAGGGTTGACATGCGCGACGCTCGCCGCGCTGGAGGCCGAAGGTAAGGCGTCGTTCATGGACGCGGCGTGTAAGTATGTCCCCGGGTTGAGGGTTAAGGGCATGCCGCCCGAGACGTTGTTGCTTCACCATCTGGCGACGCATTCCAGCGGGGTTCCGCCGCTGCCGCTGCTGGCGTGGAGCCTGGCGTTCCACTCGCCCGATCCGGCGGACGCGCCGGAAGAAGTCGAGAAACTGGAGAAGCGCAGGCGGGAGGCGACGAGTAAAGTAGCGTCGGTTCAGGATATCGTTGAGTATTTCCGCGACGGGGATTACCAGCCGATGGGTCACCCCGGGATGTATAACAGTTATTCGAATGACTCGTTCGCGCTGCTGTCAGCGGCGGTCGATCGGATCGCCGGGCAGCCGCTAGAATTGGTTATGCGGGAGAAGGTTTTTAAGCCGCTGGGAATGACAAGGTCAGCCCTGGATTTGGACGCGTCGGAGGCGGCGGGGTTGGGCGAGTTAACAGAGTTGTTCAACAAGAAAGGGAATGGGTTTTCGTCGGATACCGCGTGGGACGTCGCCCCGCCGTATAGGGGATGCGGTTGGGTTAAGTCGACGGCGGGGGATATGGCAAGGTTTTATGAGGCGTTGTGCTACGAAGGGGTTGTAGGCGGTAAGGTGGTTCTGCCAGGGGCTGGGACGCTGTATGGGGCGAGGTTTGCGGAATTGCCGCATGATACGGCGTATTGCTATGGGTTGATGAAACATCCGTTCCGCGCGGGCGGGAAGGAGTTTTACGTTGTGGAGCACGCGGGCGGGCTGCATGGAGTGGCGACGAAGGGCGGGTTTGTCAAAGGGAGCGATGGGATCAGCGCGGCAGTGCTGTGTAATTGGGAGGAGGCGGCGGTCTCGCCGTTGCTGGCCGCCGTGTTTGCTGTGATGCTGGGGTTTGAGGCGGGGACGAGTAGTTACTTTTGGCCGGAACCGGATGGGGAACCGGCGGAGCCGGAAGGGTATGTCGGGAGGTTCCATCAGGATGAGAGGTTCGCGGACGACGTTGTAGTGGAGTTGAGGGATGGGAAGCTTGTAAGCGTGGGGAAGGATGAGGTTAAGCGGCTGGCGTTCCGCGGCACGGCGAAATTTGTGGCGGAAGACGCGGAACTGGCGCAAGCTCGGTGGGATCAGTACCAGTTCTTCTTTGACGAGCATGGACAGGCGAAGCGTCTGCGCGTCGGCAGTAGGATGTATACATGCGTAGAACAGTAATGGAGGAACAACTTACCCTGGCCACGAGGGTCCAGCGTCACGCTGGTCAGGGGGTCAAGGGGGGTGAAACCCCCCTTGCGGGGTGTGGGGCGGAGCCCCACGTCCCCCGGTCGAAACCAACAAACCCCAGCCACGCAGGGCATAAATAAACCTTATGGGCTTCGCCCTTTACGCTGAGTTGGGCGCGGGGGGGGGGGGGGGGGGGGGGGGGGGGGGGGGGGGGGGGGGGGGGGGGGGGGGGGGGCCCCCCCCCCGCCCCGCCCCCCCCGCCGCGCCGCCCCCGCGGCCGCAGGGACCAACTACGACA